>CAKRNW010000007.1 GCA_934371505.1 uncultured Lachnospiraceae bacterium | reverse complement strand
TTGATTTATCAACAAGTAAAAAGGAACTGATGAGTATGGAAGAACGTTTTGGAACATTTACCATGTTGATTTCCAAAATCAGCCGGAGCATTAAACGCATTAAGTCGGAGGAAATGGCGGAATTTCAATTGAAAGGGCCTCATGTTTCCTGCCTGTACTACCTTTCGGCATACGGCTCCATGACTGCCGCCGAACTTTGCGAGCGCTGTGAGGAGGACAAAGCTGCCATTTCCCGTTCACTGGACTATCTGGAGAAAAATGGTTTTGTGACCTATGAGGAAAATACCCAGCGTCGTTACCGCGTGGCGCTCCAGCTTACGGAAAAAGGAAAAGAGGTCTGCAATAGAATCGGAGTGAAAATCAACCGGATTGTGGATGAGGTGAGCGAAGGACTGACGGAAGAAGATCGGAAGGCCATGTACCATGCATTACAGTTAATCAGCAGAAATCTGGAAAAATTAGATTAAGAAGGGAAAAAAAGCATGAATGTAAGAATTATTATTGACTCCTCCGTGGACATCGCGGAGCGTTTCCGACAGGATGTGAAAATTGTTCCGCTGACCATCCATTTTGGAGAGGAGGAACTGATTGACGGTTTGACTATTGACAAACAACGGTTTTATGAGCGGCTGGTGGAGTGTGATGAATTGCCCCGCACCAGTCAGGCAAATCCTACTGCCTTTCAGAAGGTGTTCGAGGAGGTGACTCAGGCAGGGGAGGAGGCGGTTGTTATCACCCTGTCATCGGAGCTGTCCGGTACCTTCCAGAGCGCATGTCTGGCGGTGCAGGACTACGACAATATCTACGTGGTGGACAGCAAAAACGCGGCAATCGGATCCGGAATCCTCACAGAATATGCCATTGCCTGTGCAAAGAAGGGCATGAGCGCCAGAGAAATCGCAGAGGAACTGGAACGTAAAAAAGAGGATGTGTGTCTGATTGCTCTGTTGGATACCCTGGAATATCTGAAAAGGGGTGGACGGATTTCCAAAACTGTCGCCTTTGCAGGAGGAGTTTTAAATATCAAACCGGTAGTCACCATCCAGGATGGCAAAGTGGAAGTGATTGGAAAAGCCAGAGGTTCCCGTCAGGGCAATAACCTGCTGGTTGAGAAAATCCAGGAAAGTGGCGGTATTGATTTTGATATGCCGATTCTGCTGGGCTATACCGGATTAAGCGATGCGTTGTTAAAAAAATACATGGAGGACAGCAGGGACTTGTGGCAGGAGCAGGCAGAATCCCTGGATTCCACGCTTGTATGTAGTGTCATCGGAACCCATGTGGGTCCCGGCGTAGTAGCCGCCGCTTTTTTCCGTAAATCCAAATAAATCCAGATAAAAGAACAGCCCCTGGCAGCGATTGCCGGGGGCTGTATGTGATTTTCCTTATAACAAATCAGCAGAAAGTCTCAATACCAATTTTGTTTTTAGATAGCAAATGTTCAGGTACTTGTGAACAATAACTTCCGTATGCTACAATGGCATCAACAGGAAAAGGAGGCGGGACAATGAAATTACTGATTAAGCAGCGGGTGTTTTCGTGGACAGATACCTACGATATTTATGACGAGAACGGAAATCCAAAATACTTTGTAAAAGCAGAACTTTTCCGACTGGGGCATCAGCTCCATGTGTACGACAGTGCCGACCGGGAAATCGGCATGGTAAAGCAGCGGATTTTCACCCTACTGCCTGCCTTTGACATTGAAATCGACGGGCAGCCCTTTGGAAGTATTGAGAAACAGTTTGCCTTTTTCAAACCTAAATACAACCTGGACTATAACGGCTGGCGCTGTGAAGGGGATTTTCTGTCCTGGGACTACGATGTGTATTCCGGGTGCAGCGTGGTGGTTCATATCTCCAAAGAGCCGCTCCACTGGGGAGACACCTATGTCATTGACATTTTGAACCCGGAGGATGAAGTGATGGCGCTTATGCTCGCCATCGCCATTGATGCTGCCAACTGCCCACGGGGGAATTAAGAGGGGAAAGAGTATTCTGCTATTGAGGCAGGCGCAACAGCTCTGTATCGCCGGAGGAAAAGAAAAGGGAAATGGAGTGGCTGAAAAATCATGGATAAAATTTATATTTCGCATTATCACTCACCCATGGGTGGTATTACCATGGCAGGTAACGGCGAGGCGCTCACCGGTCTTTGGTTTGATGGGCAGAAATATTTTGCAGATACCATTGATGGGGATGTGGAAGAACAGGAACTGCCGGTCTTTGCAGAGACAGATCGCTGGCTTACCCTGTATTTTCAGGGACAGAAACCGGATTTCACACCACCTATCGCTTTTGGTGCAAAAGTTTCGGAATTCCGCAAAGAGGTGTGGAAAATTCTGCTGTCCATTCCTTACGGAACAACCCTGACTTACGGGGATATTGCCAGACAGATAAGCGTCCGGCAGGGTATTGACAGGATGTCTGCCCAGGCAGTGGGCGGTGCGGTGGGGCATAATCCCATTTCCCTTATTGTCCCCTGTCACCGGGTAGTGGGAACTAACGGGAGCCTTACCGGGTATGCCGGTGGCATTGATAAAAAAGTGAAACTGTTGCAACTGGAGGGGAACGTCATGTCGAAATTTTTTATATGAACCATGATTATTATGCGGGGTAATTTACGAAAACAGTAAAACCATTATTTGATGGATTTGACGAAGCTGTAGGACAATATTTTTCTATTTGGTTTAATAAAAGCAGTGAGGTATACAAAAGTTCGTTAGGCCAAGATTAAATCATACAAAAGTGTACAATATTGAAGGAGTGGTTTTTATGGAGTCGCATAAAAAAGTGAATTTATTCAGTTAGTAGAAAAATATTGTAAGGAACAAATGAAATAAGAAGAAAAGCTACCTGAACAGGGGAGCTTTTCTTCCTTAGTGGAGGTTACAGAGTGCAATACCGGGAAATTGTGGAAGGTAAATTCATCGACCGGTCAAACCGTTTCATCGCCCATGTGGAAATCGGTGGTGTCCGGGAGGTGGTGCATGTGAAAAATACCGGGCGGTGCAGGGAACTGCTCCTGCCCGGAGTATCCGTCCGTCTGGAGGTATCGGACAATCCCAACCGAAAAACCAAATATGACTTGGTGATGGTTTATAAGGAAAGTCTGGGATGGATTAACATGGATAGTCAGGCACCCAACAAAGTGGTGCAGGAGTGGTTGGAAACCTTGGATTATGATGAAGTGAAACCGGAGTACACCTACGGCGACTCCCGCATTGATTTTTATATGCGAAAGGGCGAACAGGAATATCTGATGGAGGTCAAAGGCTGTACCCTGGAGATAGACGGCATCGGCTACTTTCCCGATGCTCCTACCCTGCGGGGAGTAAAGCATCTGAGAGAGCTGGCGAAAGCAAGAGCCCTGGGATATGAGTGTACGATCGCCTTTGTCATCCAAATGGAAGGTATTACCGAAGTGCGTCCCAATGTGGCAACTCAGCCGGAATTTGGCGAAGCCTTGGAACAGGCCCGGGCAGCAGGAGTAAAAGTCCTGTTTTTACCCTGTGAGGTGGGAAGAGATACCTTGAGGGTAAAACAGGACTTTTTATAGGAAAGATTTACAGTGTATCGATGAAGCGGAGAAAAGCTTTTAATCCCTCAGGAGTGCTTTTGTAAACACCGGCATCTTCCAGTACCTGGACAAACACTTTACCAATTTCGTCATGAAGAATATCCATGATGTTATCAGCATTAATAGAAGAATAGTTCATGGAAAACTGGTCTACCCAGTCAGCGTGCTTTACCAGCGTTTCGTTTTCACGGATATTTTTACCGGACAGAATATACTCAGCGAGAAGTTCCATCTCTGATTTTAATCTCGAGGGCAATATGGCTAACCCCAGTACCTCAATCAGACCGATATTTTCCTTTTTGATATGATGAAGGTTACTGTGGGGATGGTAGACACCCAGAGGATGCTCTTTCGTGGTAATGTTATTTCTGAGAGCCAGATCCAATTCAAAAAGTCCATCACGAAACCGTGCAATGGGAGTAATGGTATTATGAGGTTCACCATCCGTTTCAGCAAAAATAAAAGCTGATTCATCCGTATAATGTCGCCATGACTCCAAAATATAATCTGCCAGGGCGATCATATCTTCACTCTTTTTACTTTTTAAGCGTATGACGGATAATGGCCAGTTTAGGATGCCGCAGTCAACATGATCAAATCCTTTAATATGGAAATCTGCAATGGTATTTGCCCTGGCCATGGGAAAGGTATAATTTCCGCCCTGAAAATGATCATGACTCAGGATGGAACCGCCCACGATTGGCAAATCTGCATTAGAACCAATAAAATAATGAGGAAATAGTTTTACAAAAGCGAACAGTTTTTCAAAGGTCGCTTTTTCTATTTTCATAGGGGTATGCTGACCGTTGAAAACAATGCAATGTTCATTGTAGTACACATAAGGGGAGTATTGAAGCCCCCATTGCTCTCCGCATATATTCAGGGGAATAATGCGGTGATTCTGTCTTGCGGGGTGATGAACATTTCCGGCATAACCCTCGTTTTCCATGCAAAGCAGACATTTGGGATAGGACGAAACAGGTGCGCTTTTGGCAAGTGCAATGGCTTTCGGATCCTTCTCTGGTTTAGAAAGATTAATGGTAATGTCAATATCGCCATACCGGGAAGGAACAACCCACTTGATGTCTCTGGCAATACGCGCCCGGCGGATATAGTTGGTGTCCTGACTGAATTGAAAATAATAATCCGTTGCTGTTTTAGGTGAAGCACTGTATTTTCCCCAAAAAGCATCAATTACCTGAGAGGGACGGGGAGTGATACAATTCATAAGTCTTGTATCAAACAAGTCCCGGTAGATCAAATTATCTTCAATGATTCCAAGCTTACAGGCTTCATCTGTTAAGACATTGAGGATGTCTTCTAAAACCAATTCTTCATTCGATATGTCGGAGTCGCAATAATCACTTTGACCAAAAACATCCAATAACAGATTAATGGAATAGTTTTTTTCTGATTCAGGAATCAAGGAGCTGTTAATGCCATACTGTACTAATTTTTTGATATTTTTATTAAGTATATTTTCCATAAGTATCACCTGACTTTCTTCACCGGGAGTTAACGTACTCATTGTACTTTCATGCCTCCCTGCTTTCTGATCTTAAGCACATGGCAGGTTCCTTCGCCAAATATTTTCTCGATGAATTCTTTATATCCTGCTACGGCCTCATCTTTAACAAAGGCCTGAATGGTTCCTGCAAAACCCCCTCCATGAACTCTGCACACGCCGTTATCCTTAAGGTAATATTCGCTGAATGCGAGAGCCATTGGTATTGGCTGGCACTCGGAATTATGACTGGAATATACATTTTGCAAATACTTGAAAGAGGAATTGCCGGATTCCTTGATTACGGATAGAAATTCCGTAAAATGATTGGCTTCAAGGGCGGCAGCTGCCCGTTTAACATGTTCGTTTTCAGTGAAGAAATGATAAGCCCTTAAAATGGCACGGTCATTTACAGAACCGTAAAGCGCCGGAAGCTCCCTGAGAAAATCCTCCATGGTTACTTCACCCAGCAGATCTTTATGAAAGAAAGCGGCAACCTGTTTCATTTCCTGTGGGATTGCAGCATAATCATCGGTGAGATTGGCATGAGAGCCTTTGGTATCTACGATGCATAAATGGTAACCCTCCGATGCAAGATCATAAGCCAGTTTATGAACCTGGGGTTTGCCCGGAATCTTGAAATCAATCTGGACGAAATCACCCACGCTGCAGGCAATCTGATCCATCAATCCGCAAGGCTTGCCGAAATAGACATTCTCTGCATATTGTCCAATCATTGCAATATCTACGGGGGACACTTCCATATTGTTGAAAAGACCTGACTGGATCGTGCCAAGCAGCGCTTCAAGCGCAGCGGAAGAGGAAAGGCCGGAGCCGCTTAATATATCGCTGGTAACATATGCTTTAAATGCACCGGTGTGATATCCCTGATTCTGCATCCCTTTTATCACACCCTTGATCAGTGCTGTGGTTGTTTCCTTCTCCTCCTCGCAGATGGAAAGATTGGAGATGTCACAGCGGATGGGTGAATAACCCTCAGATACGAAATCTACCATAGAATCATCGCTTTTACCCACCACCGCAATGGCATCAAGATTGATGGAGGCGGCCAGCACCATTCCATTCTGGTGATCGGTGTGGTTGCCACAGATTTCAGTTCTGCCGGGAGCGCTATATATTTCTATATCCTCATCACCGAAAAGATCTATATATTTCTTGATTGCATCACAATATCGTTCACACTGTCTATTGACCATAGCTGTTTCTTTGCCATAGATGTCTTCCAGAACGGAATCGAGAGAGTGGTGCTTAAACTTATTGAACAGTAAACTTGAATTCATCATTTTGAACCCCCCAGGATAAAATTTTAGTAAAAAAACTATTGCTTAACTAAAATATATGATATTATACTAAAAAAATCAATAGGAAGAAAATAAAAAATGAAATACATGTATAGATAGAAGAAATTTCGTATGTATTGCAGTTGTTTTGGGAAGGAAAAAGTATGGCAACCCTAAAAGATATTGCGAATAAGGCACAGGTCAGCGTGGCAACGGTCTCCAGAATATTAAATAAGGATGCAACCTTAAAAGCCTCTATGGAAACAAAGCAGAAAGTCATAGAAATTGCTAAGGATATGGGGTATAAGAAAATTGCCAGACAGGACAAAGCGGCTTTTTCCCTGGGAATTCTCCAATGGTTTTCGGCAGAGCAGGAGATGGAAGATCACTATTATCTTATGGTTCGTAAAGGTATTGAGGATTTTTGCATTAAGAATTGTATTCGGGAAGTCCGGGTCTTTAAATCAGACATGGATTATATGAGTCAGCTTCAGGGAGTGGATGGCCTGATGTGCATTGGAAAGTTTAGTAAGAAGGAAGTAAACGATCTGATCAGAATCACTCCCAATATTATTTTTCTGGATATGCCCGTGGATGAATATGCGGTAACAACCTTTTCACTGGATTTCAAGAAAGCCGTTTACGACATAATGGATTATCTTATGGGATTGGGGCACAGAAAGATAGCATTTCTAGGCGGAGAGGAATATGTGGAACATAACGAAGTATTCTGTGATGAACGCAGGAAATACTTTGAGGAATATGCCACGAAGAATGGATTGGATGCATCCTCCTATTTAAAAATCGGGGAATATTCTATTGAATCCGGCTATAGGATGATGCGCGAAATGCTGACGGAGAGGAAAAATCCCACAGCTGTTTTTGCTGCAAGTGATCATATTGCCATTGGAGCAATGAAGGCAATTCGTGAAAAAGGGCTTCGTATTCCTCAAGACATTTCCATGATCGGGTTTGATGATGTGGATCTGTGTGGCTTTATTAAGCCGATGCTCACAACCATGCACGCACCGGCATACGAAATGGGACAGTATGGCGCGAATTTTCTGGTAGCAGCATCAAACCTGCTGCAGGCATCACCTATTAAAGTAAAGATGCCCTGCAGGCTTGTAGAACGAGAGTCATGTGCATGTATCTGACAAAGGGAAGTGAATTAAGGCATTTTTTTTACGCATCTGCCATAATACCATGATTGATCGAATTTTAAAATAGGAAGAAACCTTGTAGAAACTGAGAAAAAAATGTATAATAAGCACAAAATTGTCCGATATGTCAGGGTACAACGGGAGGTTACAAATGAATATGGGAAATAAGAAAGAAAAACTGATACAGTCGATAGCTGCCATGAAGGAGGCGGACTACAGCAAGGAACCGGAATTGGGGGATATTTACCGCAGACTCCTCCGCAACCGGGATGAGTTTTCCACGGTCTTCAGACGGAACATGGATGCAGTTATGAAGATCAGTCTGCTGGATTTGGCATTGGAGCAGTACCTTGATAGTCTGACCCAGATATCCACCGATATGACATCTTCCTCAGAAGTTATCCAACAGACTGCGGAAGAAACCACCAAAGCTACCAGTCAGGTAGCGGAACACCACGAGGAGCTGACCAACGCGATTATTGAGTTGTCCGAGGAAAGCACCGACATTTATTCCAAAATTGGCGAGGGACAGAAGGAACTCACTTCCATCAAGGAATTGTCTGAGAATACCATTGCCATGTCCCAGAATATGCAGAAGGATATGGACGAGCTTTCTAACGTGATTACCCGCATCAACGAAGTTATCAGTGGAATCAACTCCATTTCCAGACAGACCAATATGCTGGCACTCAACGCCTCCATAGAGGCGGCACGGGCAGGCGAGGCGGGAAGAGGCTTTGCGGTTGTGGCAGAGGAAATCCGAAAGCTGGCAGAGCAGACCCAGCATCTGACCGGCAGCATGGGTGAATTTGTGGAAGGAATCCGCAATGCCTCGGAGAAAAGTGTTGACAGCACGAAAAGTACCATTGAGGCACTGGGCTCCATGAAGGATAAAATTCAAATTGCCTGGCAGATTAACGAGGATAACCAGCAGAATGTGTTGAAAATCAATGACTCGATTACCCTGCTGGCAGATACCAGTGAGCAGATCAGCGATTCCATGATGGAGATGAAAAACGCCGCCGGTGATATCCAGAACCAGTACGAGAAGATAAAAGAGGATGCGTCAGGGATGAAACGCGTCATTGAAACCCTCCGGAATGTGACCAGCCCGGTGGCCGATATCGAGACAGCCTTGGACGATTCCGTCAAAACCATGGGAATCATGTCCCAGGATGCCTTTCTGTCCCTTAATAAACAGGAATATCTGGACTGCATTGACAGCGCCATTACCGCCCATGAAGAATGGCTGGAAAATTTGAAGGAGATGGTGGAATCCCGCAGCATCAAGCCTTTGCAGCTGGATGTCTCCAAGTGTGGATTCGGACACTTCTACTATGCGATGCCCCCCTACACCCCGGAAATGACTGAAATCTGGAAGGGCTTGGAGGACAAGCACAGAAAATTCCACGGCTATGGCACGCAGGTGTGCAATGCCTTACAGGAACAGGACTATGAAACCGCAGAGAAGGCTTGTGCAGAGGCAGAGGAATACTCCAAGGAGCTGCTTGCCGACTTAGCACAAATTAAAACAGTAGTTGCCCAAGGTCAATAACAGGTTTACATAAAATGAATTCTTTCTAATCAAGTATAGACTGAATTTGTTTCATTAGCTGCTCGTAGATGGATGGATTATCAATTCCACCCATGAAAGGCTCGCCAACGATATTTCCGTCTTTGTCTACAAGAACTGTTGTGGGGAATGCCATAATAGTTCTTGCATATTTTCCAGCGGCCGAATCAGAAGCGAAGGTCAGATTTTTGTAGGAAGCTCCCTGGGCTTTCAGGATTTCCTTCGCTTCTTTGATTCCATCCTGATTATCATCCAGTGTATCTACATTGATACCAACAACCTCGCCGCCCATTTCCTTAAGCTCATCATTTAATTCATTCAGTTCAGAAAGCTCTTCAACGCAAGGCTTGCATCCGCTGAACCAGAAGTTTACAACCGTAACCTTATTTTGGGTGAAAAGGCTTTCATCTACATCGTTACCATCCAGATCTTTTCCTTTGAAACTCTGGAATACGCCGGTAGACTCAGCAGAACTGGAGGAACTGCTGCCGGAGGAATCCGATGCGGCAATTTCTTTTGCAAGCTTTGCAATCTTCTCTTCAATGCCGCGGATCGTTTCAATGTCTTTACTCAGAGTATCATATTCTTCTTCGGAGAAGGAATCCTTGTTGGATTCTATGGTATTTGCAAGAAAGTCTGCATAGTTTTCATTCATGGTATCATCGTCATTGTTCTTGCTCATAAAGCCAAAGGCTTTGTCCCATATATCTTTGTGTTCTGCAAAGATTTGATTCTCCTGTTGGTAAAGGGCATCCAGCTGTTCATTGGGATCAATGGAACTGCCGGAATCTGTTGTGGAGGTATCTTCCTGCTTTGGTTCTTCTGTTGCTGCAGAGCCGGATGAAAGCCCGCAGCCTGTAAATGTGAAAAGAAAGAAAACGGCAAGAAATGCCGCAATTACTTTCTTAAATTTCCCTGAGTTTACGCTACCTGATTTGTTGTTCATAATTTTTACTCTCCTTTTGAATATGATTTGATTCATTTCGGCTTATTGATTGTCAGCCTGTTTCTTATCTGAAAATCCGTAATGATAGCAGATCGCATTTGTTGGACAGACTTTCATACATGCTCCACAGCGGATACATTCCGGGTGATTTGGCGTTTCTACTACATTTACATCCATTTTGCAGGCATGACTACATTTTTGACAGCCAACACATTTTTCATGGTTTACCCTGATCTTAAGCAATGATACCTTGTTAAACAGCGAGTAGATAGCACCAAGTGGGCAGATCCACTTACAGAATGGACGGTAAAACAGAATGCTTAAGATGATAACAAGTACAAGGACTGTAAACTTAAATGTAAATAAGTGCCCGAGTGCCCCACGGATGCCTGCGTTAGCAAGTGACAGTGGAATCGCCCCTTCCAGCACGCCTTGTGGGCATATATATTTGCAGAAGAACGGGTCTCCCATGCCCAGCGAATTCGTTACAAATGCCGGCAGTAGTATAACAAAGACGACCAGAACTACATATTTCAGATACCGCAGAGGTTTTAGTCTTGCAGTAGATAGCTTCTTACCCGGAAGCTTATGCAGCAAATCCTGAAACCATCCAAAGGGACAGAGAAAACCGCAGATAAACCGCCCTAATAGAACTCCCAGCAGGATAAAGAATCCGGTGATGTAGTAGGTGAATTTGAATTTTGATGAACCGACTACAGCCTGGAAAGCTCCAATCGGACAGGCGCCTGTGGCAGCCGGGCAGGAGTAACAGTTCAGTCCGGGAACACATACTGTTTTTGCCTTTCCCTGATAAAGTTTCCCTTTAAAAAGATTCGGAATATGAAGATTGGTCAGCAGTGTTGCAGCTGCCTGAATCCATCCGCGGAAACGAACCAGAAAGTTTTTGTCTGCTTTTATTTTTTTATCCAATTCCCACACACTCCATACATAATTTGATTGCCTTGTTCAGTACAGCTGTAGCTTCTCCACGGAAAATTCCAACAAGAAAAAATACCAGACCAGCTGCAAGTAAAAAAATTTGTGCTGCTTTTTCTGATCTCATTAAGATACCACCTGTTACAGTAAATAGTAACTGCTCCTTTCGATGTTATTGCCTAAAGGCCGGCTTATTGACCGTTCAATGGTTACATTATACAGTATGAGATGTAAATTTCCTGTTAAGAAAATGGAGATTATTATCTACTCAAACTTCGCACATAAATTTTAGCTATGCACCTTGAAAATTCTACCTGGCAGTTATTCAGTTGTCAATGTTCAGACCTTAAGCAGCTTGAAGTTTTGTTTTCAACAATGCAGGAAGTGCATCCATAAATGCATCCGCCAATTCATTGATTTTTTCGTCTGAAAGTTCAGTGTTATCTGAAAGCATTGTTCTCAATTAAACTAACAAACCAAATTCCCTTACTCTGTGACTGCTAAATTGAAGTGGCAATCACAGATACAGTGAAAAATACTGGTTTTTGAGCAAAAAATCACTGAATTTAAAAAAAACAGTGATTTTTGCGTTTATAGTGGTATTATATTACTATAAATGAAGGAGGAGTGTAGATAATATGGAGCCGTACAAAGCAAAAATGATGCCGTTAGAATATGCAATTGATAAAGAAATGCTGAAATTGATTTCGGAAGCGAATGTAAAATATGGTGAATACAAATCCATATTGAACACTCTGGAGTTTGATGCAGGCTTTTTTCTAGATTCCGTTCTTTTGAATGAAAGCTATAAGTCAACGCAGATTGAGGGAACGCAGATTTCCCAGGATGAAATGTATTACTTGAAGTATATGGAAAAGACAGATGACAATCAGGAGATACAAAATCTAAAGAAAACCATAGAATACGCTAAAACATACTTGCAATCGGAAAGACAAGTAAGCTATGAGCTAGTAAATGAAATGCACAGAATTATATTAGACAGTGTAAGAGGATCACAGAAGACTCCGGGAAAAATCAGAACGACACAGAATTGGATTGGTTCCAGAGGATGTACAATGGACAGCGCAACTTTTATTCCACCCATTCCGGAAGAAGTCTATGGACTGCTTATTAATTTATACAAATACATGAACGATGAATTTACAGATCCATTATTGGTGAATGTTGCCTTATCTCACATGCAGTTTGAAACAATCCATGCTTACAAAGATGGAAATGGTCGACTGGGAAGAGCATTGATTCCTGTACAAATGTCAATGTTGGACGATAGTACGCCTATACTGTATATGTCAGAAATTTTTGAATTATATAAACCATCCTATCAGAGGAATCTTATGGAATGCAGAAGAGGCAATGTGGCAGGATATATTAAATTCTTTTTGCAATGTGTCATAGACCAGTGTAATTCCTATATCAATAAGATTGAAAGAATCAAGGAAATTTACAAAGAAGACATGGAAACAATTAAGGTCATAAAAGGAAACTCAATCTATAGAATTATGCCTATTATCATGAAACAAATTGTTTTCACCAAAAAAGAAGTACAGGAAATGTCGGGAGTATCCGTCAATGTTGTTTCTAATATTATAAATCAGCTATTAGACTTAAAAGTGATTGTGCCGGATTCAACGTTAATAAAGAAGGGTTATCGATATCAAAAAATATATGAGGTTTTTGTTGGCACAAGGGACTTTATGTGATTAGCAATATAGAAAGATTCGTCACAGACACAGTGAAAAATACTAGTTTTTGAACAGAAAATCACTGAATTTTAAAAAAACAGTGATTTTTCTGCTCGAAAACCAGGGTAATCACACAAATTCTGTAGTGTATCGGTATTATTATTTTCTTAAAGTGGGATTTCCTGGGTTTTGACTGCAAATCCCCGGATACCATCTGTTGTCAGTTCCTGATCACAAGATTTTCAAAGCATGCAGGCAGAATCCATGTGATTCTGGTAAACGACAGCCTTGGATTCTAAAGGAAAATAGAAAAAGAATGGAAAGTGCAGTGATGATAAAAAAACGTCACCGCACTTTTTTTAATTTATAGGAAACAAAAAACTCTATTTCCCTATTTACATAGTAGGGAAGTAGGTGTAGAATCAAACAGACAAAGTGAGGTGATGGACGCATATGATGATATCAACAAAAGGCAGGTATGCGCTGCAAGTCATGGTTGATCTGGCACAGCACAATGCCGGAGAATTCATCCCGGTGAAGGAAATTGCTGCCAGACAGGATATTTCCCTGAAGTATCTGGAAAGCATTATGAACCTGCTGACAAAAGGAAAAATGCTGGAGAGCGTCAGCGGCAAAGGAGGAGGCTACCGCCTGGTGCGCCAACCCAGTGAATATAAAATTATGGATATTCTTCAACTCATTGAAGGAGACCTGGCTCCGGTGACCTGCCTGTGCGGTGACGGACAGAACTGTGAGCGCCCCATACAATGTACCACTCATTCCTTCTGGAAAGGGTTGGAAAACGTGATCGACCACTATCTGGAAAGCAATACGCTGCAAGATGTGATGGATGAGACAAAATAATCATTGATGATAAATTTTGGAGGAAATCAGAATGTCAAAACAGACGATATTAGAAATCAAAGACCTGCAGGTCAATGTGGAAGATAAAGAAATCCTGCACGGTGTAGACCTTTCCATCGGAGCAGACGAGGTCCATGTCCTCATGGGTCCCAACGGAACCGGTAAATCCACCCTGGGCTACGCCATCACAGGACATCCCCGTTACACCGTTACTTCCGGAAAAATCATTTTTGACGGAGAGGATATTACGGAAATGTCCGTCAACGAGCGTGCCAGGAAAGGTATCTTCCTCTCCTTCCAGAATCCCCTGGAAGTGCCGGGTGTGACTTTAAGCGCTTTTATCCGCAGCGCCCTGGAGCAGAAAACAGGAAGTCGCATCAAACTCTGGGATTTCAAGAAAAAACTGAAAGAAACCATGCAGCTGCTTTCCATGGACGAGTCCTACGCAGAGCGTGACTTAAATGTGGGCTTTTCCGGCGGTGAAAAGAAGAAAGCGGAAATTCTGCAGCTGCTGATGTTAGAGCCGAAACTTGCCATTTTGGATGAAACCGATTCCGGTCTGGATGTGGACGCAGTCCGCACCGTTTCCAAGGGAATCCAGCTTTACCAAGAACGCTGCAAAGGCAGCCTGCTGATTATCACCCACAGCACCAGAATTCTGGAATCCCTCAGCGTGGATGTGACCCATGTTATGGACGAGGGTAAAATCGTGAAGAACGGTGATGCCTCCCTGGTGGACGAGATTAACGAAAAAGGTTTTGAAGAATTTGAAAAATAAGAAAGGATGCATGGGCAATGAAAGAAAAGAGTCAGGTAGAGGATATTGACCGCAGCATCTATGACATCCGTGATGTGGAAAAAGATGCGTACCGGATGGAAGAGGGACTGACACCGGAAATCGTGGATAAGCTGTCCCGGGAAAAAGGCGACCCGGTGTGGATGCAGCAGTTCCGTCTCCAGTCCTTACAGATTTATAATGAAATGTCCATTCCCGACTGGGGTCCTTCCATTGAAGGACTGGACATGGAGCATATCGCCACCTATGTGCGCCCCAACACCAAAATGCAGGGCTCCTGGGAGGATGTGCCGGAGGACATCAAGGAAACCTTTGAGCGTCTGGGAATTCCCCAGGCAGAACGGAAATCCCTGGCAGGCGTAGGTGCCCAGTACGACTCCGAACTGGTTTACCACAATGTCAAGGACGAGGTGGCAGCCCAGGGCGTGGTTTACACCGACATGGAAAGCGCCTTAAAGGGCGAATACGCAGATATGGTGCGCCATTATTTTATGAAGCTGGTGACACCCCGCGACCATAAATTTGCTGCACTCCACGGTGCGGTCTGGTCAGGAGGTTCCTTCGTGTATGTTCCCAAGGGCGTCCAGGTTTCCATTCCCCTCCAGTCCTATTTCCGCCTCAATGCCAAGGGCGCCGGACAGTTTGAGCATACTCTCATCATCGTGGATGAGGGTGCAAGCCTCCACTTTATCGAGGGCTGTTCCGCTCCCAAATATAATGTTGCCAACCTCCATGCAGGCTGCGTGGAGCTTTTTGTGAAAAAGAACGGGAAGCTCCGGTATTCCACCATTGAGAACTGGTCAAAAAACATGTACAACCTCAACACCAAACGTGCCTCTGTGGAAGAGGGCAGCACGATTGAGTGGGTTTCCGGTTCCTTCGGTTCCCATGTGGGCTGTCTCTATCCCATGAGTATCTTGAAGGGGGAGGGCGCAAGGATGGAATTTACCGGTGTAACCTTTGCCGGCAGAGGGCAGAATCTGGATACCGGAGCCAAGGTTGTCCATGCGGCACCCAACACCAGCTCCTACATGAATACCCGTTCCATCAGCAAGGACGGTGGTATCAGCACCTTCCGCAGCAGCGTGGTTGTGACCAAAGAGGCGAAGAAATCCAAATCTGCGGTTTCCTGTCAGTCCCTGATGCTGGACTCCCAGTCCCGTTCCGACACCATACCGGCAATGGACATCCGTACCAGGGATGCCGCTGTGGGACATGAGGCAAAAATCGGAAGTATCAGCGATGACGCGGTCTTTTATCTGATGTCCAGAGGCATGAGTGAGGAGGATGCCAGAGCCATGCTGGTCAGCGGCTTTGCAGATAATGTCTCCAAAGAGCTGCCGCTGGAATACGCGTTAGAAATGAACAATCTCATTCGTCTGGAAATGAAGGGCAGCATCGGCTGACAGGAAGGCAGATTGAAAAATAAAATTTTTCAATCACGAGATTTGTGTCTGCGCGCACTTGACACAAACTCGGCATGCGCAAAAAACGTGCGCAGAAATAGGAATGAAATATGACAGATATGATAATCAATAAACTCCCATCGAGGACATGGAACTGGCTGAAAGTCAACGAGACCACCCTTTCCTGGGACGAGGAGCATACAACAGAGCTCCCGGAGGAAAAAGTACAGGCGGGCGAACAGGATACCCTCCGCTTTTCCATCGCGGGAGAGGGCGGATACAGCCGGAAAAAAATCCACATTCACGCCGCAAAGGGTGAGAAAACCACGGTCTTTATGGACTATGCACCCACAGGTAAGCTTGCGGTAGCAACCAACCTCACCCTGGAGGAGGATGCTCAGGTTCGCCTGGTGCAGTTACTGCACAGCGGAAAGGATTCCCTTGTATACAATGCCATTCAGGGAAACTGCGAAAAAGGTGCCCGCATTGAACTGGTACAGATTTATCTGGGGAGGGGGGACATTTATTCCGATACCACCATTGATTTACAGGGCAGAAAGAGCTGTTTCAAGAGCGATATCGGCTACATCGGCGAGCAGACCCATGTGATTGACATGAACGAAGTGGTGAACCACTTTGGCAAAGCCACCGAGAGCGAAATCAACGTGTCCGGTGCTTTGCGGGATGGCGCGAAGAAAATCTTCCGCGGTACCATCGACTTTAAGACCGGCGCATCGGACTCCGTGGGAAATGAGCAGGAAACCGTGCTGATGTTAGGCGAAGATGTGGAAAACAAAACCGTTCCCGTGATTTTGTGCTCCGAGGAAAATGTGGTAGGTAACCACGGTGCCACCATCGGCGAGCTGGATGAAGACACCATGTTCTATTTTGCCAGCAGAGGCATCGATAAGGAGCATGCAGAAAATATCATGGCGAGAGCCGGCATTGAGCGATTGAAGGATATCATCCGGGATGAAACCTTTGCCGCCATCATTGACAAGGAACTGGAGGAAGTATAACGTGACAGATTACAAAAAAGACTTTCCCCTGCTGACCTCCATCGGCAGACCGGAGGACGGGACAATCCAGCACGACTGGGTTTATATCGACAATGCAGCCACCTCCCAGCGCCCCCAGTGCGTCCTGGATGCGGAGATAGAATTCTATCAGAAATATAACGCCAACCCTCTCCGGGGAAATTATCCCCTGAGTGTGGAGGCGACAGAGCACTACGAGGATGCCCGGAAAGCAGTCCGGGATTTCCTCGGTGCCAAATCCGCCCGGGAGATTATTTTCACCAGAAACACCACCGAGAGCATCAACCTGGTAGCATACAGCTATGGCTTATCCCATGTGCAGGCAGGGGATGAAATTTTGGTGTCCATCATGGAGCACCACAGCAACCTCCTTCCCTGGCAGATGGTGGCAGGACAGACCGGTGCCACCCTGCGGTTCATGGAGTGCCGCCAGGACGGTTCCCTGGATTTGGACGAGGTGCAGGCACAGATTACCGAGAAAACCAAAATCGTGGCAATCACCCAGGTGTCTAATGTGCTGGGACGGGAAAATCCCGTAAAGGAAATCGCTGCCATGGCACATGCCAAAAACGCCGTCATTGTGGTGGACGGCGCTCAGAGCACCCCCCACATGGCAGTGAATGTCCGGGATTTGGATGTGGACTTTTTCGCCTTTTCCGGGCATAAGCTGTTTGGACCCATGGGAATCGGCGTTTTATATGGAAAGAAAAAGCTGTTAAAGGATATGCCTCCCTTCCTTTCCGGCGGAGAAATGATTGAATCCGTCACAAGAGACAGTGCAAAATACGCGGAACTGCCCCACAAATTTGAGGCGGGCACCGTCAACGCAGCAGGAGCCGTAGGACTCCATGCCGCCATCCGGTATGTGCAGTCTATCGGCTTTGACATGATGCAGGAGCGGGAGCTGGCAGTCACCAGACGGGCTCTTGAGGGCTTAAAAGGCATCCCTCATGTCCATGTGCTGGGTTCTGACAAGGCGGAGGAGCACACAGGAATTCTCACCTTTACCATCGATGACATCCATCCCCACGATGTGAGCGAGATTCTCATTGCTGACGGCATCTGCGTCCGGGCGGGACACCACTGTGCCCAGCCCTTGCTCACCCATCTGGGAATCAGTTCTGCCACCCGCGCCAGCTTTATGTTCTACAACACCGAGGAGGAGGCAGACTTATTCGTGAAAAGTATAGCAGGTATCAGGGAGCGTATGGGTTATGGAAAATAGAAGCTTTTATAATGAAATACTGACGGAGCATAACATGCGTCCCGAATTCAAGCATGATCTGCCGGATGCAGACATCGTCCTGGAGGGTGTGAACCCCAGCTGTGGCGATGATATTTTCCTCAAACTGAAACTGGAGGGCGACACGATAGCAGATGCGGCGTTTGAAGGTGACGGCTGTGCCATTTCCCAGGCATCCGCAGACATTATGCTGAGTATGATTGTGGGAAAGAAAAAGGACGAGGCACTCCGGATGGGCAAAACCTTTATGAAAATGATTAAAGGAGAGGCAAGTGAGGAGGAAATCGATTCCCTGGAGGAGGCATCTGCTCTCCGGGACATTGCCCACATGCCCGCGAGGGTCAAATGTGCCGTTCTCGGCTGGAGAACCTTAAAAGAAGCCTTGGGGGACGAGGATGAGGACGACGAGGAGGACTTGGAATAATTCCTGAAAATAAGGGGCAAATAAGGAAAAGAAATACTTGACAATATCCCAGGAAACATGCTATTGTATCGGTATTATAGGACTACGGTACTAGATGACTATGGACCGCAGTTCTTTCCAGGACAAAAATAGGAGTGGATTTATCGTCAGATTCAGTAGTGGGGATATTGTCAGTATGAAACATCAGAAATGGAAATTTTCAATAATCAAATGGCTGCTGCCGCTGTTGGTACTTATCATCAGTGGCAGCATTTTATATATCGTTGTCCAGGCGGTTCAGGAGATCAAACTTGAGAGAGCCCGCACCAAAGCAGAACTAAATGCGGTCGTTTACGCAGACCAGCTGAGAAAGGACTTAAGTAGAGGTATCAATATTACCAAGAGTCTGGAGCTGATTCTTATCAGTGAGGATGGGAAAATTGACAAATTTGATACGGTAGCAGAACAGATGATGGCAGGTTATGTCCAGAGCATCCGGTTTGCTCCCGGCGGCGTCGTGACAGATAATTATCCTGCGGAGGGAAATGAGGCGGGAAAAATTGATCTGATTCACGATGAAAAGCGGGGTGAGTTTGTCAACTATAGTATGGAGCATCACATGTGTATCATGCAGGGCCCCTTTGATTTAAAACAGGGTGGGCAGGGTATCGCCATCTATAACCCCGTTTATCTGATGGAAGAGGATGAAAAGGAATACTTCTGGGGACTGACCAGTGTCATTATCAAGGTGCCGGAGATTTTTTCCAACTCCATCAGTGCGTTGACCACCTTCGATTACCAGTATGTACTATCCAAGACTTCTTCCATTTCTGGTTATGAATATCAGGTCATTGACAGCTCCGGCGTGGAGCTGGTTGACCCGGTATCCCACAGCTTTAAGCTGGGAGGCTGTATCTGGAAACTCGAAGTCATGCCCACCGGCGGCTGGGAACAATCCGGGCATGTGTGGCTGGTATACTTGTGCGGCGGAGTCATGATTTTATTACTGGAGGGACTCATCTTCGCCCTTCTTACTCTGGAAGAACAGCGCAGAAAGTTTAAGAAGCTTTCCCTCACCGATGGCCTGACCGGACTGTTAAACCGTACCGGCTATGACAGACAGATGGAGCGTTATCTGGCAGGAAACCAGAAAAAGCCCTGCGTGGTCATGCTGATGGATGTGGACAATTTTAAATTTCTCAACGATATTTATGGTCATTCTGTGGGTGACCAGGGGTTATGTCATCTTGCCCGTTCCCTGGAACAGGCCTTTTCGAAAAATGCCATTATCGGACGAAACGGTGGCGATGAGTTCTGTGTCCTGCTGAAAAACTGCACCGCAGCGCAGATGACAGAGCAGATTGAAGCATTCTGCCAACAGCACCGCAGCTTTTCATACAAGGGAAAGGAGTATCACTACACCATTTCCCTTGGGTATTCGGAATACCCGACCCATGGGGAAAAAGTATCGGATTTACTCCGGTATGCAGATATGGCACTGTATGAGGTAAAATTGCGGGGCAAAAACAGCAGTCTTTTCTATGAGAGTGATTTTCATGCCTCCAAGCGAACCCAGCTTGGCTTTAAGCTCAATGACATTTCCCTCAATCTGCCCGGTGCGTTTTTCATTTATAAGGCAGACCGGCAGAATGAACAGATTCTCTATGCAAACCAGGAAATGATACAGTATGTGGGCTGCGAAGACATGGATGATTTTCTGCATTTTACCGACTGGAAATTCTGTAATCTGGTACATCCGGAGGAGTGGGAACAGGTGGAAAGCAGCATCTGGCGGCAGATTGAGTCCGCGGAGGACAACGTGAATGTCTATGTCAAATACCGGCTCGCCCGAAAGGATGGTACCTACCGACAGGTACTGGACTTCGGACGAATCGTCCAGAGTGAACACTATGGTCCGGTGTTTTATGTTCTCATTATGGACTTGGATGTTATCAGAGAACACTATGGAAGCAAGGGGGGCATTGGCTGAGATGCTGACACATACTGTGGCAGAAAGCACTTCCGGTCCCGTGATTCTGTGGGGCATGTACCCCTTCCGGGAAGATGAAATGGAACATATGAAGAAATCTTTGTCAGAGTGTGTGGGCGATGTGCCCTACACTCTGATTGCGTTTCAGGTGAAAGATTGGAACCGGGAATTTTCTCCCTGGGCAGCTCCGGAACTGGATGCCACCTTTTCCGGGGAGGGAGAGGCAACCCTGCACTTTTTGCAGGAGGAACTGTTGCCTTTCGTAAGGGAAAAATACGGGACACAGCGGAAAATCTATCTCATGGGCTATTCCCTGGCAGGGCTTTTTGCCCTCTGGTGCCTTACCCGGACCGATGCATTTGACGGGGCGGCAAGCTGTTCCGGTTCTCTCTGGTATCCCGGTTTTCTTTCTTTTCTGGAAAAACAGACCGCTCTCACCGGAAAGCGCATTTACCTCAGTCTGGGAGGCAAGGAATCCAACTCCAGAAATCCCCTGATGGCAACGGTGGCAGACTGCACGGAAAAAGCCACAAAACTGTTGGCAAAGGAGAACACCGTCAAATATGAGTTAAACCCGGGCGGTCACTTTGCAGATTCTGCCAAACGGCTGGCAAAAGCAGTGAAATTTCTGCTGGCAGATTCTTGATGTGACAAGTGTTTGTTGATAGAATTTATCAAGTAAAGCAAAATACAAAATTTTTTATTGACGAAAATATAACACTGTTATATGAGAAAGGCTTCCGGGAGGCATCCCTGCGGAACATTGTCCGCACGGCGGGCGTGACCCCGGCGCTGACAAGATTGTGGTTCTGAAGGACGGCAGAGCGGAGGAGGAAGGCAACCCCGCTGCACTGATGCAGAAAGAGGGCATCTTCCCCCATATGGTAAAACTCCAGACTGAGGGACAGAACTGGGCACTGCAATGACAGCAGTTATAATAAATAGCAGCTACAGTAAACAGTAGCTGCAATCATAGTGAAAGAATAAGGAAACAAGGAGTCATCCGAAGGGGTGACTCCTTTTTGCCACTCTCCTTGTCTGGCTACGGATGACGAATCCTGCATTTTCTTTGAAAACCAGGATACCAAGATTGAAAACAGGGATAAAAGGTGATACTATAATAGAAAATAATGTGAGAAAAAATCTCATGGAGGGACAATGATACATCAATTTACATTTGAAAATTTTAAAGCATTTAAAAATGAGGCAACATTAGACTTTATCGCCGAAAATATTAATGAACATAAGGAAAGCTTAATTCAGGGTAAAAACAGTGAAGAAAGTTATGTACCGGTAATTGCAATTTATGGTCCCAATGGTGGAGGGAAATCGACGGTTCTTGAGGCGGCTATTTATCTGAGGTATATATTGATTAAGTATACTCTTATGACAAAAATGTCAGAAAACGAAGGATATGAAGGGACAGAGCGGCACGCACCATCGATGTCCAAGGAGGTTTATTATAAGTTACTTCCCGAATATAAAGATTTACCTACAAAATTTGATATTATGTTTCAAATCGAGGAGGAAAAGTATCGGTATCAGCTTTCCTTGTTGAAGGATAAAATAATAGAAGAAAATTTATATAAACAGGATATGGCAAGCGGAAATGTTGAACTCATATTTGAGCGTACAGACGAGGAATGTGTTTTGGGAGAAGAAATAGAAAATATCCCGGTAGAAAAAGTAAGTGATACAATGCCTTTGCTATCGCATATTGCAGTTAATTATGATATTGAGACAATCGACAAGGTTATCCAGTGGTTTTTAAACATCGAAGTTTTAAACTATGATAATCCAAAAAACGAGAAAAGATTGGTACTACCCAGAACAAAAGAAAAGAGAAAGATTATCTTTGAAATGCTAAGTGAAATGGATATTCCAATTAAAGATATTCGGATTGAAAAAGATGAGGATGGAAATATTAGGAATATTTACACGAAACATCTTATGGAAAATGGAAAGTATTGCGAGATAAAACTTACGGAAGAATCCAGCGGAACAAGAAAGTTACTGAGTTGTCTGGCAAGAATCAATGAGTGCCTGGAAAAGGGAGGACTTTTAATTGCAGATGAGTTAGATGCAAAGCTGCATCCGAAACTTTTGCGGTATATTATAGAGTTGTTTACAAACCCTGAGAAAAATAGAAATGGGGCACAATTATTATTTACATCTCATGATATCTCAACGATGAACAAAGAGGTATTTCGCCGAGATGAAATATGGTTCTGTGCAAAAAATCCGTATGGTGCGGCAAAATTGTATTCGCTTGTTTCGTTTAGAAAGGATAATGGAAAGCATATAAGAAATGATGAGGCGTATGGAAAAAGGTATTTAGAAGGACGTTATGGTGCCGACCCTTATATTAGACAAATCATAATGTGGGAGGATACGGATGAGTCTGAAACAGAAAAAGCATAGCGAGAATAAAAAAGAACAGTCCAGACTTCAAGAAAAGATGGAAAAGCGGAAGAAAAAAATGGATATTCCATTACTACCACCATATATTTACATCATAAGTGAGGGAACCAAAACCGAACCATATTACATTGGAACCATTGCAAGTAAGATAAACGAAAAATATAGAGAATATTCCACAGGTGAACGCATTGTGGTAGAGGGTACCGGCAGAAATACGAAAAGTCTGTTGGAATATGCCAGAAACACTGTGGATGAAAAGTTCCCACAGGCAGAAGAAGTCTGGCTTATGTATGATAAGGATGATTTTCCTCTGGATAATTTTGACAATACGCAATACAGCGCGGAAGGAAGGAGAGATATAAGGAAATATTGTGTTGCCTGGTCAAATGAATGTATTGAATTATGGTTTCTTCTGCACTTTCAGGAAGTTACAAGTAACATTGGGAGAGAAAAGTATATAGAGAGGTTGAAACTATACATTGAATATGAAAAGAATAAAAGGGAAATCTATGATATTCTAAAAGACAAAACAGAGATTGCAATAGCACGCGCCAGAAGGCAATATGAGTCGTATGGAGATATGTCACCATCTGGGAGATGTCCTGCAACCAGAGTATATCAACTGGTTGAAAATTTATGGACATATTTATAAACGTTTTCCAAAATGAGAAAGTATAAGATTTTTGTGGAAAAATGGTGGGAATTTATGTCTGTTTGGTCTATAATGTAATATTATAACTGAAATCGAAACTAAGGAGAAAGGATATTCTGCTATGCAAATCAAGGAAGAAAAACGCGAAAAAATTAACATTTTGCACTCCATATCGGCGTATGTCTGCTGGCTGGTGTTTGCCATTATTATTTTGACCATGATTGGTCTGTTGGCGTGTATGATTCCCAGAACCAGACAGATCTCTACCGATACGAATGGAAAATATTTTTTAAGCCTGGCTGAGGTGAGTGCCCAGACACTGGATGAGATGCAAAAGGAAGGCAATGATGAGAATACGGCAGACGCAAAGTTTCTGGCAGGAGTTCAGATTGAGCATGTTCCTTCTGCTTATGTTTATCTGGTGGACACCGATGGAACCATGCTTTATCATCCCACAGCAGATAAGATTGGCAAGCCGGTGGAAAACAGTGTTGTAGCTGATGTCGTGGAGCAGCTGAAAGCAGGAAAAGTACCTGCGAACGATGTGGTTTTTTATGATTACAATGGAAGTAAGAAGTATGCAGCATATGCTTTGACAGCAGAGAACAGGATCGTCGTTTTGTCTGCAGATCAGAGTGATGTGCTGGGTGCTTACAATAGTATGTATATTGCAATGTTCCGAGAGATCTTGATCAGTCTGGTTTTCTGTATGGGTCTTGGATTGATGGTAAGCCATCTAATCTGCAAGCCGATCCGTAAACTTACGGAGGTGATTACCCAGACGGCCAATCTGGATTTCCGTAGCAATCCTGATGCACAGAAGCTCCGTAAGAAAAAGGATGAGATCGGTATCATGGCTCGGGCAATCCATAATATGCGTAAAAACCTGCGTGATATGGTGGCAAATATTGAGGAGGCCAGTGAACAGCTGACTGCAAGCATTAACCATTTACAGGAAGTGACAGGTGTGGTAGACGGTATGTGTTCTGATAACTCTGCGACCACACAGGAACTGGCAGCAGGTATGGAAGAAACGGCAGCCTCCACAGAGACCATCAACGGTCATATCGGTTCTATCAAGAGTGGTGCCGATGAGATCACGAAACTTGCCGAAGAGGGAACCTCCGCATCCGACGAGATTATGAAGCGGGCACAGGTGTTACAGGACAAAACAATGGCGGCCAGTGAGAAGACCCAGAAGATGTATGAGGATGTGAAAGATAAATCCGATAAAGCCATTGAGGAGTCCAAAGCGGTTGAGAAGATCAATGAGCTCACCGGTACGATTATGTCCATTTCTTCCCAGACCAGTCTGTTGGCTTTAAACGCAAGTATTGAGGCGGCAAGAGCCGGTGAAGCGGGAAAAGGCTTTGCTGTGGTAGCAACGGAGATCGGCAGTCTGGCAAGTCAGACTTCCCAGGCCGTTACCGATATTAATAGTATTGTGCAGGAAGTGAATGAGGCTGTGGGTAATATGTCCGAGTGCCTTACAGAGACCACGGCTTTTCTGGAGGATACTGTCTTACAGGAGTACAATGAGTTTAAGGATGTAAGTGTACAGTACCATCAGGATGCCAGCGTATTTAAGGAGAGCATGGCGGGTGTGAAGGAAGCCATTGACTCTCTTGGCCAGGCCGTAAACTTTATTGTGGACTCTGTCTCCGGTATTAATGAGACCATTCATGAGTCAACAATCGGTGTTACTGACATTGCCCAGAAGACCAGTGATATGGTAGAGAAGAGTGCGGAATCCTTTGATACCGTAAAGGAATGTCGTTCCTCTGTGGATAAGCTCCATGAGATGATGGATCGTTTCACCATAGCGTAAGCAATCACAGCTCTTTGAGATAGAAGTGGAACACATCAGCATCAAAGAAGTGCAGGAGCGGTAAATGCTATTTGGTACTACTATGAGCTTTACGAAGATGGACTGAGAAAACCCCACGGAGCCCAGAATATATAAAAGACCGCCAAAGCTGCTCAGACCAGGGCGGTCTTTTTGTGCTTATTTTTTGCTCTTAGAACCAACGGTATAACCAAGAGCAAAGCAAGCATTGGCTTATGGGTTATCATCAATTTTAGAAGTGGGACGATTCAATCGGAATCGGAAAGGGAGACATACCTTAGAAAATAACAGTCACAGAACCAATCTGGAACAGTTTGTCATTGACAGCAGAAATGGAAAGGCATGGTTATTAAAATGATAAGATTTAACAATGATTACAACCACGGAGCATTTGACTCCATATTGAAAGAGCTGGCGGCTACCAATACTGCAAGCTATGCAGGTTACGGTGAGGATGAATGGTGCAGGAAAGCGGAAACCATTATAAAGGAGCTTATTGCAAAAGACGATGCACTCATAAAATTTGTTCCCGGGGCAACCCAGGCAAACCTAGTTGTCATTGCAGCGGCTTTGTCCCCGGTTCAAAGCGTGATTGCTGCGGATACGGGACACATTAACTGCCATGAGGCAGCCTCTATCGAAAACACCGGTCACAAAATCCTGGAACTTCCCAATACCGACGGCAAAATCACTGCAAAGCAGGTTGCGGAGTGTGCCTCAGAATATGATGACCAGGATGCTCCGGAGTATCTGACGGAGCCGAAGATGGTGTACCTGTCATTCCCAACCGAAAAAGGAACCCTGTATTCAAAACAGGAACTCAGAGAGATTCATGAGGTATGTACCAAATATGGGATGTATCTTTTTGTAGATGGAGCGAGGATGGGTTACGGTCTGGGATCCATGAAAAACGATTTGACACTGAAGGATTTTGCAGAACTGACGGATGTGTTCTATATCGGAGGAACCAAGTGCGGTGCCCTGTTCGGGGAGGCTTTGGTCATTACGGCACCGGCACTGAAATACCGGTTCAAAGCCTATATGAAACAAAATGGTGCCGTGTTGGCAAAGGGCTGGCTGATGGGTCTGCAGTTTGCAAGCATGTTGGAGAGTGGCGAGTATTTTGAAAAAACAAAGCGTGCCGATGAACTTGCCATGCAGATCCGGGAAGCGTTCGAAGCAAGAGAAATTCCTTTCTGGGTGGAAAGTTATACCAACCAGCAGTTTGTCATTCTGTCCGACCGGCAAAAAAACACATTGGCACAGAATTACTATTTTGAAGAAGAGGGCGCAACACAGCAGGGCACAGTCGTGCGTTTCTGCACCAGCTGGGCGACGACCCAGGCGGAGGTTGACGCCCTGATTGCGGACATCGACCAGTTGTAATGCAGAAGAATTCTGACCGGTATTCTGCTTCGAAGCCGCTACACCATCATCGATATCGACAATGATGATGGGGAAATTTCTGTACAGGACATCACAAAGGACATTAACCCTGTATGGAATCCAGATATTTTCAACACCTTCCATGGAAGAAATAAGATAAGAAAATAGTTCTATCGCTCAATCATATATTTGTAGATGGGATTTCCCATGGAAGAAAACTTTTCTTCGTATTCCGTCATAATATTTCCCTGAGAGAGCTCCGGGTCTGCATGCAAATCTCTGGTTACCACCACAGGTTTCCAGCCTGCGGGCTCCAGCTCCTCCAGGGCAAAGTCAAACAATCCCTGATTATCCGTCTTAAATTCCAGCTGTCCCTCTTTTTTCAAAATTTCATCATATCGTGCCAGAAACTGCCGGGAGGGAAGTCTGCGCTTGGCATGGCGGTCTTTCGGCCAGGGGTCGGAAAAATTCAGATAAATCCGGTCCACTTCACCGGTGCCGAACACCTCACAGATTTCCTCCGCATCCATGCGGATAAAACGCAGATTGGGAAGAGGAGCCTCCTCCATTTTCTGGATGGCGCGGATTAACACGCTGGAGTATTTTTCGATACCGATATAATTGATTTCCGGGTGTGCCACAGCCATTCCATAGATAAACTGTCCTTTTCCCATACCAATTTCAATATGGAAAGGGTGATCATTTCCAAACAGGCTGCGCCACTGCCCTTTGAGGTTCTTCTGCTCCTCCGGATCGTGGATACAATAAATACTATCGGCGATTGCCTCACGGGCACCCGGTACGTTCTTTAATCTCATAGATGGATTCCTTTCTTCTGCTAAATACAGGCAATGTAAAATTCGGAGCCGGCCATTGCAAAACTGTCTCTCGAATTTAAGAAAATGATACAATAAAAATACTTAAATTTAAAGAGAAATGGTGTATGATAAGGATATGAAAAATTTTTGGAATACACAAAACACATTTTTATGTCAGATGAAGAAAAAAACAAAGGCTTTGGCGGCTGCCCTTACCATTACAGCGCTGACGGTTTCCAATGGCATGTTTATTATGCCGGCTCTGCCGGTACAGGCAGACAATCAGGAGAATTCCCTGCAACAGCAGCAGGAGGATCGCAGAGCCATTCCCGTGGAATCCAACGAAATTCAGGACTGGCCCACCGGTCCTGCCGTCAGTGCGGAATCTGCGGTTTTGATGGAGGCAGACACCGGCACCATCCTTTATGCCAAAAACATTCACGAACATCTCTATCCGGCAAGCATCACCAAGGTGCTCACCTGCCTGATCGCTGCGGAGAACTGCAGCATGGATGAGATGGTGACTTTCTCTGCGGAAGCGATTAACAGCGTGCCCTCCGACGGCTCCAATGCCGGAATCGATGCAGGACAGCAGCTGAGTATCGAAGATTCCCTGAAATGTATTCTCATCGCCTCTGCCAACGAGGTGGCAAGCGGCGTGGCAGAGCATGTGGGGGGCAGCATTCCGGAGTTTGTCAATAGGATGAATGAACGCGCCCGGGAACTGGGCTGTGTGGATTCCCATTTTGCCAATGCCAACGGTCTGCACGATGAAAACCACTATACTTCCGCCTATGACATGGCGTTGATTACCCGGGAATTTTTCAAAAATGAGCTGCTGTCAAAAATCGCAGGCACCCGACAGCTTCATCTGTACCCGTCCCAGTACCAGCCGGATGAAATCTGGGTGAATAATACCAATCAGATCATTAAAAATGAAATTCCCTATGAGTATTATGTGGGAGGAAAGACCGGCTATACGGATCCGGCACATTCCACTCTGGTCTCCTGCGCAGAGAAAGACGGGATGCGGCTGATCTGCGTGGTGCTGAAGGAGGATGCCCCTGCCCAGTACCAGGATACCATCTCCTTATTCCAGTACGGCTTCCAGAATTTCAAGAAGCTGAGAGTGGCGGACTATGAGACACGTTACACCATGACCGGAGCCAGCTTTTTCTCCACCACCAACGCGATTTTCGGGAACTCCAGACCATTCCTTTCCCTGAATGGGGATGCTTCCATTGTGCTGCCTAATTCTGCATCCTTTGAGAAGGCACAGGCGGATCTGACTTATGAGGGGGGCAATATGGGGGAATTGGCGGAGATTCAGTACACCTTCAACGAAGTTCCGGTGGGAAGCGCCTCCATCGATTTTGCGGATTACAATCGATCTACCTATGAGTTTGACTCCCAGCTGGTTTCCCGGCTGGATACCTATGTTACAGATAATTCTGAGGATGGCAGAATCATTTTTATCAATGTAAAAAAAGTGATTCTGGTGGTAGCTGTTTTATTTGGTGTGATTCTGGTGGAAGTTACCATACATGCACTTCTGGATAATTATAATATTTTTGGAAGCGATCGGAGACGAAGCCGCAGACGCAGAAAAAAAAGCCAGCGTTATCGTGGCGAATACCACAACGTTGACTTTTAAGGAGCCGCAATTGCGGCTCCTTTTTAAGTTTGCTCTTTTTCAGGATGGGCATGTTTTTTCTTATTTTGCACTTCCTGCAGCTCTTCTTGTCCAATGAGCCGGGAGGTTTTCACCACGTAGGCTTTGCCTTCATCAGAGTAACGGATGCGCACCTTGCATTTCAGGAAACCATGCTTTTCACAGTAGGCGACACAGAAATAATTCCTTCCGTTATTGGTGAACCATTTGATCTTTTTCCGCAGATTGCGGTGGCACAGATAGCACTTGGAACTGGCAACCTCATGATCCTCCATGGCCTCCGCCTTATCTGTAAATTCCCGGGAGATATATTTGGCATAGCGGGAAAACTGGTGATGAATTTCTTCTTTTCGGCTTTTCGGCAGATGGTAGGTATCATAGGATACATTCTCAAGCACTGCAGGAGTATGCAGACCGGAAAAGACCTTTGCGGTATAGTAGGCATCGCTGAAAGCCCGGTGAAAGGGAATGTCCTTCTTGATATGCAAAAAGTCGATGGCATATTCCAGACTCCGGCGGCTTTTTCCATCCTCCAGAGCCAGACTGAACAGTTTCTGGGCATCATAAAAGGGAAAAGGTGCGTCTGCCAGTGGCTCCATTTTGTAGTAATTCATATTTCGCTGTAATTCTGTGAGATCCAGAGGCCCCCAGGTCACAAAGATATAATCCTCACCGCACCAATCCAGAAAGCGTTCCATAACCTCCAGAAAGGGATGCCCCTTTTGCAGCTCCTCCATTTTCAGGTGGATAAGCCTACTGGTAATCTGATGCATTTGTGTATAAATCTGTGGACGGATCAGTTCACTGAACTGGCTGACTATCTGCTGATGCTCATCCAGCTTTACTGCGCCGATCTCGATGACCTCAAAGGGAATTTCTTTTTCTTCTGCCTTGGTACTGCTCTGATTCCATTCTAAATCCAGTACAATATAATTCATAAATTCTCCAGATTATTCCAGTGCAGATGCCATGATATTCAGGATTTTCCCCGGATATGGTGTGGTATCTGTACCTGTTTTTGCCGTATAAGGATGACGGTCACATCGTTAAGCGGATCGTTCAGGAGGAATGCTCCCAGTCTCCCATATACATCCTATTTTAATGAGTTCAGAAAGGTTTCGCAACAGAAATCGAATTTTTGAATTTCACACAGATTTCACACTTTAAACAAAAATTTTATACATTTTCAAGATAGGCTAAACACAAGTTATTCGCTGGGAAAACGTTGCTGACCTGGATGCAAAACTGCAGGATGCCCAGGATGCCGTGACCGACACCCAGGAGGACATCGCGGAGTACGAGGAAATTCTTTCCACCAACCGCTACTACACCGTGTGGATAAAGCTAAGGCAAAACCAGGAGGTTGTGGTTTATAAGGAAGAAACGGTACAGCGGGGCGACCTCACCGTGGGCGTCACCGAGAGCGGTTCCTTAAGCTTCGGTATCACTTCCCAGCTTTACGATTTGGAATTGCAGACGGAAGAAGAAAAAGAGGAGGAAGGTGACCCGGTTCTTAAATTTAGCGACAGCAGCATCGAGGCAATCCGCAAAAAACTCCGTGCCACCCAGACAGAGCGGGAAATCGCACTGGCAGGCGCAGGCAGAAGAAGCCGCCGTCCAGTCCACGGAAATCCTGCTGGGGGAAAACCAGACCCTGGAGGAAGTCCGGATTAAAACCATCAACGGAAACGAAATGACCTATGAATTGAATGGGGAAACGGTAACCACCCTCATTCCCGTGGGAACAACGGTGACCACCAAGTTAGGCACCACCACCATCTTTTCCCGCCTCTATGCAGGAAACACCATCGTGATGATTACCCACGACTTAAAGGTCGCACAGGCGGCAAAGCGGGTGGTGCGTATCGAGGATGGCTGTCTGACAGAAATGGAGGGATAGACGCTACGTCCATCCCCCATCCATCGTGAGAATCTGCCCGGTGAGATAGGACGGGGCATCCGCAAGCAGGAGGAGCATCGCTGCCGTCTCTGCGGGTGTCCCTATTCGGTCTGCCGGGATTTCTTCTATAATAGATGCCATATCTTCTTCGGAAAAACAGCGGTTCATGTCCGTGTCAATCAGCCCGCAGGCAACGGCGTTTACCTGGATATTGCTGGGGGCAAGCTCTTTTGCGAGGGCGCGGGTCAAGCCGTTCAGCCCCGCCTTGGATGCGGAATAAGCGACCTCCATGGAGGCGCCCACATTTCCCCATACCGAGGATACGTTCAAAATCTTTCCACGATGATTTTTTAACATGAGAGGAATCGCCAGACGGCTGGTATAAAAGGCACCGCTTAAGTTGGTGTTTAACACCTCCTGCCACGCCTCGATGCTCATTTCATGCAACAGTCCCACATAGGAAATGCCAGCATTATTGATTAATACATCCAGAGAATCCAGCCCTGCAAAAACCGGCTCCAGACTTGCCGGGTCACTCACATCGGCGGCGAAAATCTCCACCTCTACTTTATAGGAAGAAACAAGTTCATCCCGGAGGGATTGTAATGTCTCCAGCCGGGTGTGACACACCAGAATCAGGTCGTAGTCTGCCTGGGCAAAAGCGATGGCAGATGCCCTTCCGATACCCCGTGATGCCCCTGTAATCAGTGCTCTTTTTTTCATAAAAATTGTGCCTTTCTGAATCAACTTCTTACGCAGCAATGCAGTCAATGCCTTGTTGCTGCGTGAACATTGTCTAATTTTGAGGCTCTGCAAATTTAATAAAATGATAGCCGTTAAACGAAAAAAAGTCAAGCAGATGAAAGACATAGGTTGAATTAACAGAATTATTACAATTTATAGAATGTAAAGTTCTTCAATTAAAAAGCCAAATTTAGGAAAGAAAAAATCAATATATAGATTTTAAATGGAATTATACTACTATATATGGTATAAAATTGGACAAAAATGAGAAAACTTGACAAAAAAAGGAAATACTGATATATTGGCGGTTGTAACAAATCTGTAATAATTGCAACAAAAGCTACATAGAATAGTCATGTAGTTTTAAAAAATAGCAATTACAGAAACAGGAGTTTTTATGAAAGCATGTTGTAAAGCAGTTCGGACTTTGATTCTGTGCTTCGCATTTTTTATGATGGCAGGAAGCAGTATCAATGTTCACGCCGCAGAAGACAATGACACAACCATTACAGTAAATGTAGACGCTTTACGGGTTCGCCAGAATCCGAGTCTCAAGGCAAAACGCCTGGGACATGTAAATAAGGGCAACACACTTCGCTATATCGATACCGTTGACGATGAGTGGATTGCCGTAGAATTCAACGGTGAAACCGCTTATGTGGCGGCGCAGTACGTGACCATCAACTGCATGGGTCCTGCGGAGGAACAGATCTCCCAGGAGCAGATTGCAGTGCTGCAGGATGCAGAGACGGAACAGATTGCCATTCAGACCGTGGAAGAAACGGTCACAGAGACTGTTGTAGAAGAAACCGTTACGGAGACGGTGAATGAGACTCAGCAGGCTCCTGCAGAAGAAGCAGTTGTCGCTTACACCGAGGAAGTCCAGGTGACAGAGGACAACGGAGACGAAAGCGCTGATGGCGGTTCTGAGGAAGGAATCGTTCTGGAGGAGGAAGCAGTTCCGCTGGCAGCAGAAATTGTAGAGGATTCTTACGAAGTAAAACTTCTGGCAGCATTGATTCAGTGCGAGGCCGGTGGTGAGTGCTACGAAGGTCAGGTAGCGGTGGGAGCCGTTGTCATGAACCGTGTGGCAGATCCCCGTTTCCCTGAAACCATCGCCGAGGTCATTTACCAGCCCGGCCAGTTCACTCCCGTAAAACACGGAAAAGTTGACCGCGTACTGGCAAGCGGAAATATATATGAAAGCTGCCTTGAGGCAGCAAGAGAGGCTGTTTCCGGCGTGTCCAACGTGGGCACCGCTACCAGATTCCGCCGTGGCACAAGAGCAGACGGCATCGTGATTCAGCATCATGTATTCTATTCTGTGTAATTTGTGATAGAATAACATAATATGGTTGTGCTATGGGCATCCTTACCGTATGGGGAATGCCCTTTTTGCGTGATGTGCCTCAGAGAAAAACAAGCACCTGCGGAGCAGACATTTGTTTTTCTGGGCACATCAGCGGATGAATATCCTGCAAAGCAGGATAGAAAGCACGATAGTGCGGATTCGTGAGCGGTATATGTATAAGATATAAAATATCGTAGTGAGGGAATATAATGCGAAAACTTCTACAGGATTTACAACAGGAAAGCGGAAAAATCGGGTTATCCATTGTGGGGGCCTTTCTATATGCGGCAGGCTTAAATCTCTTTGTGGTGCCTGCGGGACTTTACACCGGCGGTTTCATGGGTATTGCCCAGTTAATCCGTACCCTTCTGGTAAACGGGCTGCACCTGCCTCTCCAGAACTTTGATATCGCGGGTATCGTCTACTATCTTCTGAACATCCCTGTTTTTATTATCGCTTTTACAAAGATAGGCAAACGCTTTTTCGTTAAGACGATGATCACTGTCACGGCGATGACCATATTTCTCTCCATCATTCCCACCATCGCACTTTTGCCAGATGATGTGCTGGCTGCCAGCCTGATCGGTGGTCTGGTGTCCGGTTATGGCCTGGGACTGGCATTGAAGATGGGCTCCTCCTCCGGCGGCATGGATGTCATCGGAATTATGATGATTAAATCCCCCTGGCATTTCAGCGTGGGCAAAGCCAACCTGGTGGTCAATGTGGCACTGTATGCCATCTATGTATTTATATTTGATATCCCTACCGTGATTTACTCCGTCATCTTTGCGGCCATTCATTCCTTTACCATCGACAGCGCCCATGCCCAGAACATCAACGTGGAGGCAAGCGTCATCACGAAAAAAAGCTGCCCGGAGATGGAGCAGGAAATCTTTAACAAGCTGGGACGGGGCATTACCCGCTGGCAGTCCACCGGTGCTTACACCAACGAGCAGAGTCAGGTGCTTTATATCATGCTTTCCAAGTACGAGGA
>CAKRNW010000006.1 GCA_934371505.1 uncultured Lachnospiraceae bacterium | reverse complement strand
CCCATGCTGCTTCGTCCCGGTTATATCACGGCGGAAATGTTAGGTGAGGTTCTGGGTGAGGTTTCACAGGATCAGACCATGATGCATGGCGATACCAGGGAACGCCCCAAGGCTCCCGGCATGAAGTACCGCCACTATGCTCCCAAGGGGGATGTAACTATTTATATCGGAGAACTGGAAAGGGTGGTGGAGCGTATTTGTGAATTGGCGGATGCCCAGTGTACTGCCGGAAAAAAGGTAGGTATCATTGCCACCGATGAAAGTGTACAGACCTATAAAAACCGGGTATCAAAGGCGAGCATCAAGAGTGCGGGAACCCGGAACAATGAGGAGACGATTGCCAGACATTTGTACCAGATCCTGCGGGAATTTGATGATGAAGAAGTGGAAGTGATCTATTCCGAGGCCTTTGATGAAAGCGGTATCGGGCAGGCAATCATGAACCGGCTTCTCAAGGCAGCGGGACATCATGTGGAACAAGCATAAATGCCCTCCAAATGGTGTTTTAGGGTTGTGACCAACAACTGATTAGTGGTATACTAACATCAGATAGCCGGAAGGTTGGTTGGAATTTAAATAGGAAAAGAGGAAAAACATGATTGCATTAGGTAGTGACCACGGCGGATACGAATTAAAGCAGACCGTCAAAAAATATTTGGAGGATCATGGAATGGCCTATCGCGACTACGGATGTCATGACAAAAGCTCCTGTGATTATCCGGAATTCGGAAAGGCTGCGGCAAAGGCAGTGGCAGGCGGAGAGTGCGAGAAGGGAATCGTTATCTGTACCACCGGAATCGGTATTTCCATTGCCGCCAACAAAGTAAAGGGTGTGCGTTGTGCTCTTTGCAGTGATACTTTGTCTGCAAAGATGACCCGTCTCCACAATGATGCCAATATGCTGGCAATGGGAGCTGGAATCGTTGGCGAGAACCTGGCACTGGATATCGTGGAGACATTTTTAAATACAGAGTTTTCCGGTGAAGAACGTCATCAGAGACGTATCGATAAGATCGAAGAGTAAAGAGAAAGGTATTTACAGGAGGAAAAGAAATGGCAAAAGTAGTTATTATGGATCACCCGTTAATTCAGCACAAGATTGGATATATCCGTCGCATGGACACCGGTACCAAGGATTTCCGTCAGACCATCAGCGAGATCGCAATGCTGATCTGCTATGAGGCAACCAGAGATTTACAGCTGACTGATGTAGAAATCCAGACTCCGATCTGTAAAACAACCGTAAAGGAATTAAAGGGAAAGAAAATGGCAATCATCCCCATTCTGCGTGCAGGTCTTGGCATGGTTGACGGTGTGCTGGAGCTGATTCCCGCAGCAAAAATCGGGCATATCGGTTTATACCGGGATCCTGAGACACATGAGCCGGTAGAGTACTATTGCAAGCTCCCCGCAGACTGCGCAGAGCGAGAGGTATTTGTTGTAGACCCCATGCTGGCAACCGGTGGATCCGCAGTGGCAGCCATCCAGCTTTTAAAGGACAAAGGCTGCAAGAAGATTCACTTCATGTGCATTATTGCTGCACCGGAAGGCGTAAAGAAAATGCAGGAGGCACATCCTGATGTGGACATGTACATAGGCGCTCTGGATGAGAAACTGAATGAGAATGCCTATATTGTGCCTGGTCTCGGTGATGCAGGAGACAGAATCTTCGGAACCAAATAATAAGGAAGAAAAGATGAAGCGTATTGATTATTTATCCTGGGACGAGTATTTTATGGGAATCTCATCCATGGCGGGAATGCGCTCCAAGGATCCCCATACCCAGGTGGGGGCATGCATTGTGGGCAAGGATCATAAAATCCTGTCGATCGGTTATAATGGTTTCCCGAGAGGCTGCTCAGACGATGAGTTTCCCTGGGACAGAGAGGGAGAGGAAGGCGAGACAAAGTATTCCTATGTAACCCATGGAGAACTGAACGCCATCCTGAACTATCAGGGAAGTCTGGAGGGAGCCACCCTCTATGTATCCCTTTTTCCCTGCAATGAGTGTGCAAAGGCGATTATTCAGTCCGGCATCAAGACGATTATCTATGCCAGCGACAAGTATGACGGAACTTCATCCAATAAAGCATCCAAGCGGATGCTGGATGCAGCCGGCGTACAGTACTATCGGTACAAGCCAACAGGACGGCAGCTGTCCATTGATTTATAGCGGACAACGGGAGGGAGGTGCTCGCGGACATGAACAGACTCTGGAAAAAGAATATGGCGATGGTTCTTGTGTCACTTTTTCTGGTGGCGGCTATGTCCGTGAGTGTCGTTTATGCCCAGACGACCCAGGAAAAAATCGATCAGGCGGAGAAGGAAAAAAAGGATACGGAGAATAAGCTGGACAATGCCAACCAGAACATTGATTCTTTAAAGGGCAGTCAGAACGCCCTGAAAGGACAGCTTAACAACCTGAATGAACAGCTGGAGCAGGTGGGAGATAACCTGAACCAGCTGGAAAGCCGGATTTCCTCCAAGCAGCAGGACATCCTCCAGACTCAGGCAGCGCTGGAAGAAGCACAGCAGGTGGAACAGGAGCAGTATGAACTGATGAAAGCCCGGATGAAGTTTCTCTATGAACAGGGTGAAAGCTCCTATCTGGAACTGTTACTGACCAGTAAAAATCTAGGGGATATTTTGAACCGTGCCGAATACATCAGTGAAGTGAACCTGTATGACCAGCGGCTGTTACAGGAATATCAGACAACCTGTGCCCAGGTGGCGGAGACAGAACAGCAGTTACAGACACAGCTGGCTGATCTGGGAGACATGAAGGTGCAGGTGGAAGCGGAGCAGAGCAAGGTGAGCGGGCTGGTGAGCCAGACCGCCAACAGTATCGCAGGCTATGCCAATGAGATTGATGCAGCGGAGGCAGAAGCGGAAAACTACGAAAATCTCATTGCTCAGCAAAATCAGAATATTGCAGCTTTGAAGAAACAGCTGGCAGAAGAGCGCAGATTGTCTAATCTGGCAGCATCTTCAGCAAAGCGGGATATTTCGGAGGTGACCTTTGCAGACGGAGACCGCTATCTGTTAGCCAACCTCATTTACTGTGAGGCGGGAGGTGAGCCCTACGAGGGCAAGGTAGCAGTGGGAGCTGTGGTCATCAACCGGGTGCTGAGTTCTGTTTATCCAGATACCGTGACCGGGGTTATCTACCAGCGGAAGCAGTTTTCACCGGTGGCAAGCGGACGGCTGGCAGCAGCCCTGGCCGCAGGAAAAGCCACCCAAAGCTGTTACCAGGCGGCAGATGAGGCAATGGCAGGTGTCACCAATGTAGGCAACTGTGTCTATTTCCGGACTCCCATCCAGGGACTGACCGGTATCTCCATCGGCGGTCATATCTTCTATTAAATAAAAGATACCAGGAGCTGCCTGCAGACTCTTTGCGCATGTGATATGCGTAGCAAAAACGGGAATGTTTCACGAAGGAAACATTCCCGTATATTTTTGATGAAAACGTTCATGATAAATATCATCTAACAAATCGCCGGTGGCAAGGAGAGCGTGCTCCAGCTGTCCCTGGGTAAGCAGCCCTTCTCGTCTTGCCTGCACCAGCTCGTCCAAATCTAACACCTTCAGACGTCCATCCGGGTAAACAACCACATCTACACATAAATCAATGCTGGTCACCGTACCCGCAGACTCATCTGTCTCATAATCCACAACATCACAATACCAGTACATAAAGGTGTTGTCCTCTTTACAGAATTTACTGACCTTTATGTGTTCCTTCAAAAAATACGCTGAGAAACCATGATGCAGCTCTTTCTTTGGACGGAGCGCATTCCATTTCGTGAGAATCATGTTATCCGTACAGGATAAAATAACATCATCCTTTAACAAAATACACTCGTTGGGAATCAATCGTCTGCGATAAAGAACCGGATTTAAAATCATATCTCAAACCTACCCTTTCACGCTTTTTCTCATGTTACGTCAAAGGAGGAATTCTTGTCAATCACAAATGTAAAAGTATCTAAAAAAAACTAAAATTTTGGTTTTGATTGTATATTCTGTGATTTTATGATAGAATCAAACCATTATTGAATGTGCATTTTAGACAATTTGTAACGATTCAAAGCCATGCAAACTAATAATAAAAGGTGGTGAAACAGTGCTTGAGGAAACTTTAAAGTCCATTAAGTCTGCGGAAGAAGGCGCAGCCGGCTTACTTCAAAAAGCAGAGGAAGAAGCAGCAGCCATTCTGGAGCAGGCGAAGGCAGATGCCAAAGCAATGAAACAGCAGGCTCAGGAAAAGAGCAGGCAGCTCGATAAGAAACAGGAGGACTCCATAAGGCAGCAGGAGGCAGTCTTAAAGGAGGATCAGGAAACCAATTCATCGGCAGAAATTGCCGGCATGCGGCAGGCAGCCTTACAGAATGAAAAGGATGCCATTGCTGCAATCCTTGAAAATCTGGTGTAAACAAGACAGGTTGTGACATAAGGAAAAGAGAGAAAGGAGGGATGCCGGCATGGCAGTATTGCAGATGTGCAGAATCAATATCTGCGCATGGAAAAGCAATCGAAAAGCAATTTTGGAACGTCTGCAGCAGCTTGGTGTGGTAGAAATCAACATCGAACTGGAAGACGACAGCGGTTATGAGCACATGGACACCGCAGCGGCGAGAGCCTCTTTTGAAAAGAGAGCCGGACAGGCTGAGGCGGCGCTGGAAATCCTGGACAAGTACCAGCCGGAAAACAAATCATTTCTGGCGTCTCTTGAAGGCAAAAAGTGTCAGAGCATTTCCCGGATAAGGGAAATCGAAAAGACGAAAACCCAGAAAGTTGAGAGCGTCCGCAAGATTATCGACCTCGACAGAGAGATTGGAGAACACCGGGCAGAAATTCTCAGAATCCAGACCCAGATGGAGAGCCTGACACCATGGCTTTCCCTGCAGGTACCGCTTTCCTTTGCGGGAACAAAGAAAACTGCTTTCATGGCAGGCATGATGCCAAGCGGAACCACGCGGGAGAGCATCATGGAGGAAGTGGCGCAGAAAGCGCCTGAGCTTGAGGCATACGAGGTGGAGGTTGTCTCCACGGACAAGGATTATGTGTACCTTACCATCGTATGTATGAAACCCCAGCAGGCACAGTTAGAGGAAATCCTGCGCTGCATGGGATTTATCAGACCTTCCGCAGTATCCAGAGAGATTCCGGCGAAACTGCAGGAGGATTACGAACAGCAGATTGCAGAGTGCCAGGAAAAAATCGTGGTGCTGGAGGAACTGATTCGTGAGTATGCCGATCAGCGGGAGGACATCCGGCTGGTGGCAGATTACTACCGGGCAAGGGCAGAGAAATACAAGGTTCTTGCGAAAATTCCCCAGACGAAGTACACCTTCGGTGTCAGCGGCTATGTACCCGCTGGCAGGGCGGATGCGGTAGCAAAGGAAATGGAGCAGAAATTTGACGCACTGGTGGAAGTCAGTGCTGTCAAGGAGGAAGAGGCACCGATTCTCTTAAAGAATAACGGCTTTTCTGATTCCGTGGAGAGTGTGGTGGAGTCCTTCGGACTTCCCGGCAAGGGTGAGTTTGACCCCACCTTTGTGACCTCTATCTTTTATGTGTTTTTATTTGGCATGATGCTTTCCGATGCAGCCTACGGCTTGATTATGATTATCGGATGCGGCATTGTGTTGAAGAAATTTCCCAACATGGCAGAGTCCACCAGGAAATTTCTCAAACTGTTTTTCTATTGTGGATTTTCCACCTTCTTCTGGGGTGTTCTGTTCGGCGGATTCTTCGGAGATGCGGTGGATGTTATATCGGAAACCTTTTTCCACCACAAGGTATCCCTTCCCGCTGTGTGGTTCGCACCTTTAAACGACCCCATGCGGCTGTTATTGTTCTCCCTGGCTGTGGGACTCATTCACATGTTGGTGGGACTGGGACTCAAGGGTTACATGCTTTGTCGGGATGGCAAAATCCGGGATTTTGTCTGCGACATTATCTTCTGGTTCTGCCTGTTAATCGGACTGGTGTTACTGTTGGTTCCCAGCGATATTTTTGCAGGAATCGCAGGAAGTAAGGTGGTGCTGCCGTCATCGGTTGTCCTCTTATCCAAAATACTGGCAGGAGGCGGTGCGCTGGGCATTCTGCTCACCGCAGGCAGGGACAAAAAGAACCCCGGACTTCGTCTGGCGTTAGGTGCCTATGGACTTTACGGCATTACAAGCTGGCTGTCTGACGCTTTGTCCTATTCCAGATTACTGGCGTTAGGACTTGCCACCGGTGTTATGGCATCCGTATTTAACCAGATGGGAGCCATGCTGGGTGACAGCATCCCCGGTGTTATCTTATTTATTCTTGTCTTTGTAGTAGGACATACCTTCAATATGGCAATCAACCTGCTGGGCGCCTATGTGCATACCAGCCGACTGCAATATGTAGAGTTCTACGGTAAATTTTATGAGGGTGGCGGAAAAGCCTTCACCCCGTTTCAACAGAATACAAAATACTTTGATTTTAAGGAGGAAGTAAAATCATGAACGGAATTGTATGGGCATTATTAGGAGCAGCTTTGGCAGTAGGACTGGCATGTTGTGGTTCTGCATACGGTGTTGGCGTGGCAGGTCAGGCAGCCAGCGGTGTCGTTACCGAGGATCCCGGTAAATTTGCGAAGGTACTGATTATGCAGCTGTTACCCGGTACACAGGGTATTTACGGACTGTTAGTTGCTTTCCTTGTTTTATCCAAAATCGGCATTATGGGCGGCAACGCAGCAGACATCAGCGTTTCCACCGGCCTGTTATTATTCATGGCTTGCCTGCCTATCGCTATCGCTGGTCTTGTTTCCGCGATCTTACAGGGTAAAACCTCTGTAGCTGCCATGGGCATCATCGCAAAGAAACCGGAGCAGTTCGGTAAAGCAATGCTTTTCCCTGCCATGGTTGAGACCTACGCAATCCTGTCCCTTCTGATTTCCATTCTGGCAGTGATCGGTATTCAGGTATAAGGGAAAACAGGAAAGGAAGAGCAGCGTATGACTGGATTAGAGAAAATGATAAGCCAGATTGAAGAGGAGAGCCGTGCTGCTGCACAGGAAAAGACGGACGCTGCCAAAGAGCAGGCAAATGCACTCTTAGAGGAGGCAAAAGCCCAATGCGCACAGATGGAGGCACAGGACGAAGCAAAGCGTCAGAAGGCGAGAGTCTTTATGGAGGAGCGTGTGGAGTCCTCCATGGAACTGCGTCACAGAACGGCATTACTTACGGCGAAACAGGAATTGATTTCCGAAGTGATGGAGCATGCCTATGAGCAGATTGCCAAGGCAGACGCTCCGGAATATTTCGCCCTTCTGGAAAAGGCACTGGAGTGCTATGTACAGCCGGAAAAAGGTCAGATTTACTTTTCCAAAGCGGATTTGGACAGGATGCCGGAAAGTTTCCGTGAAGCTATCTCCAAAATTGCAGGGGCAAAGGGCGGCAGTCTGGAGCTGATGTCTGCCATCCGTCCGGTGGAGAACGGCTTTATCCTGGTTTATGAGGGTACGGGAAACGATACCAGCATCGAGGAGAACTGTACACTCCGTGCATTATTCTCCGCGAAAAAAGAGCAGTTGCAGGATATCGCCTACAAGAAATTATTTCATTCATGAAATCGCAGAAGGAGGTAACAGATGTCTGATGTAAAGTATACCTATGCGGTTGCACGAATCCGGGCTTTGGAGGTGTCCCTGTTTTCAGCGTCTGCCATTGAGCAGTTAATCGCCTGTAAAAACTATGATGCCTGTCTGGATTTCCTCAAGGAAAAAGGATGGGGCGATGCGGAACAGGACAAGACGGCAGAGAGTATTCTCACCACAGAGGAAGAACGAATCTGGCAGGTGATGGCAGAGCTGTCCGTGGACAGAAGTAATTTTGAAATCCTCTTTTATACCAACTGGTTTCACAATTTAAAAGCAGCAATCAAAAATGTGTGTACGAAGGACAAGGTACAAAACATTTATTATAAGAGCAGTTTTATGCCGCCGGAGGAACTGGAACAGCTTGTCCGGGAGCAGGACTTCGGCAGTCTGCCGGAGAACATGCAGGATGCAGCGAAGGATGCCTTTGAGACACTCCTTCATTCCAGGGACGGGCAGCTTTGTGACTGCATCATTGACCAGGCTTGTCTGAAAGCAATCCGCAAGGCGGGAAAAGCATCCCACACCGAGGTTATCCGCACTTACGCGGAGACCACCGTGGCACTGGCGGACATTAAAATTGCAGTGCGTTCCTGCAAGACGGGCAAATCAAAGGAATTTATGATGCGCTCTATGGTGGAATGTGACAGCCTGAATGTGGAAAATCTGTCGAAAGCGGTTCTGGCCGGGGAAAGCGCCCTCTACGAATATCTGGAGGAAAATGGCTATCGGGATGCAGTGGAGCAGTTGAAGCTCTCCTACTCCGCTTTTGAGAAATGGTGTGACAACCACATGATTGAGGCAATCAAGCCTCAGAAAACCAATCCCTTCTCCATCGGGCCTCTGGTGGGCTATGTATTGGGGAGAGAGAACGAAATTAAGACGGTTCGCATCATCCTGACCTGTAAACAGAACGGGCTGGGAGATGATGCCATCCGGGAAAGGGTAAGGGAAATGTATGTATAAGATAGCTGTCTTGGGTGATTATGCAAGTGTTTACGGCTTTGCGTCACTGGGACTGGATACATTCCCTGTGGACTCCCCCAAGGAGGGCGAGCAGACCTTGCGGCGGCTGGCGGAGAACCAGTACGCAGTTATTTATGTGACAGAAAATCTGGCAGCAGAGATTGAGCGGGAAATCAACCGCTACAAGGAGAGCATGATGCCGGCAATCATTCTGATTCCGGGCGTATCCGGCAACACTGGTGCTGGTGTGAAGGGCGTGAGCCTCAACGTGGAAAAGGCTGTCGGTTCCGATATTCTGTTCGGACAAGAATCATTAGGAAAGGTGGGTGACTACAACGATGAGCAGCGGCGTGATTAAAAAAGTAGCAGGACCTCTCGTAATTGCGGAGGGAATGCGCGACGCAAATATGTACGATGTGGTCCGTGTAAGTAAGCAGAGACTGATTGGAGAAATTATCGAGATGCACGGTGACCAGGCATCCATCCAGGTTTACGAGGAGACATCGGGACTGGGACCGGGCGAGCCGGTAGAGTCTACGGATGTGCCTCTTTCCGTAGAACTGGGTCCTGGACTGATCACCAGCATCTATGACGGTATTCAGAGACCACTTGATGACATTATGAAGGTGTCAGGCAACAACTTAAAGCGAGGCGTGGAAGTATCCTCTTTAAAGAGAGAGAAGAAATGGAACTTTGTGCCCTGTGCGGTAGTGGGTGATGAGGTGGAGGCTGGCGATATCATTGGTTCCGTCCAGGAGACCGCCATTGTCAACCACAAAATTATGATTCCCTATGGCATGAAGGGCAAAATCAAGGAGATTCGCGAGGGCGGGTTTACCGTAGAGGAAACCGTTGCGGTTCTGGAAACGGCATCCGGTGACAAAGAGATTACCATGATGCAGAAATGGCCGGTTCGTAAGGGACGTCCCTACACCAAGAAATTGCCCCTTTCTACCCCGCTTGTAACCGGTCAGCGTGTGGTAGATACCTTCTTCCCCATCGCAAAGGGCGGTGTGGCAGCGGTACCCGGACCCTTCGGCTCCGGTAAAACCGTTATCCAGCACCAGCTGGCAAAATGGGCAGAGGCGGACATCGTGGTTTACATCGGCTGCGGTGAGCGTGGTAACGAGATGACCGATGTATTGAACGAGTTCCCGGAATTGAAAGACCCGAAAACCGGCAACTCCCTGATGGAGCGTACTGTTCTTATCGCCAACACCTCCGATATGCCGGTAGCGGCTCGTGAGGCATCCATTTATACGGGTATTACCATTGCGGAGTATTTCCGTGATATGGGTTATTCCGTGGCATTGATGGCAGACTCCACCTCCCGTTGGGCGGAGGCGCTCCGTGAGATGTCCGGACGTCTGGAGGAGATGCCCGGTGAGGAAGGATACCCCGCATACCTGGGCAGCCGTCTGGCACAGTTCTATGAGCGTGCCGGTTCTGTGGTGGCTTTAGGAAAAGAGGGACGTCAGGGTGCCCTGTCCGTTATCGGTGCCGTATCCCCTCCGGGTGGTGATATTTCCGAGCCGGTATCCCAGGCAACCCTCCGTATCGTCAAGGTATTCTGGGGACTGGATTCCGCACTGGCCTATAAGAGACATTTCCCTGCCATCAACTGGCTGACCAGCTACTCCTTGTATCTGGACAACATCAGCAGCTGGTTTGAGGAAAACGTATCCCCTGACTGGATGCAGGAGCGTCAGAAACTGATGAGCCTGTTGCAGGACGAGGCAGAGCTGGAGGAGATTGTAAAGATGGTAGGTATGGATGCACTGTCCGCACCGGATCGTCTGAAAATGGAGGCAGCCCGTTCCATCCGTGAGGACTTCCTGCACCAGAACTCCTTCCATGAAGTGGATACCTATTCGTCCCTAAAGAAACAGTTACTGATGATGCGGCTGGTAGTTGCTTTCTATGAGCAGGGCAAAGAGGCACTGGGCAATGGCGCCAGTGTGAACGCACTGATTAAGATGCCTGTCCGTGAAAAGATTGGACGTTACAAATATACCTTAGAATCAAATCTGGATGAAGAATATGAGTCTGTTATGAAAGAGCTGGAACGGGAAGCAGCAGACTGTGTAGGAAAGGAGGACTTCTAAATGCCAAAGGAGTATAGAACCATACAGGAAGTCGCCGGCCCTTTGATGTTGGTGAGTGGCGTGGAGAATGTCACTTATGATGAACTTGCAGAAATCGAACTGGCAAACGGGGAGACCCGCAGATGTAAGGTGCTGGAAATCGATGGAAATAACGCGTTAGTACAGTTATTCGAGAATTCCACCGGAATCAACCTGTCCAATTCCAAGGTACGTTTCCTTGGAAGGAGCATGCAGCTTGGCGTGTCCGGCGACATGCTGGGACGTGTCTTTGACGGTCTGGGACGCCCCATTGATGATGGTCCCGAGATTTTCCCGGAGGAGAGACGGGACATCAACGGTCTGCCTATGAATCCGGCAGCCAGAGCGTATCCGGATGAGTTTATCCAGACCGGTGTATCTGCCATTGACGGCTTGAACACCCTGGTTCGTGGGCAGAAACTTCCGATTTTCTCCGCATCCGGTCTGCCCCATGCCCGACTTGCAGCACAGATTGCAAGACAGGCAAAGGTTCGTGGTAAGGATGAGAAATTTGCGGTAGTATTTGCAGCCATGGGTATCACCTTCGAGGAGTCCAACTATTTTATCGATTCCTTTAAGGAAACCGGAGCTATCGACCGTACCGTTCTCTTTGTCAACCTGGCAAACGACCCTGCAGTCGAGCGTATCGCAACCCCCCGTATGGCATTGACCGCCGCAGAGTACCTGGCTTTTGAAAAGGACATGCACGTACTGGTGCTGCTTACCGATATTACCAACTATGCGGATTCCCTCCGTGAGATTTCCGCAGCCCGTAAGGAAGTTCCGGGACGTCGTGGTTACCCCGGTTACATGTACACCGATCTGGCTACCCTGTATGAACGTGCAGGACGTCAGCGCGGCAAGACCGGTTCCATCACCATGATTCCCATTCTGACCATGCCGGAGGATGATAAGACCCATCCCATCCCCGACCTGACCGGATATATCACCGAGGGACAGGTTATCCTTTCCCGTGAATTATATCGTAAGGGCATCCAGCCCCCCATCGATGTCCTTCCTTCCCTGTCCCGTCTGAAGGATAAGGGTATCGGTGAAGGAAAGACCCGTGCCGACCATGCCAACACCATGAACCAGCTGTTTGCCGCATATGCGCGAGGCAAAGAGGCGAAGGAACTGATGGTTATCCTGGGTGAGGCTGCGCTGTCTGATATCGATCTGATTTATGCGAAATTCGCAGAGGCATTTGAAAAGGAATATGTCTCTCAGGGATATGATGCCAACCGTGAGATTGAGGAGACGCTGGAAATCGGATGGAAATTACTGTCCATGCTGCCCAGAAGTGAGCTGAAACGTATTGATGATAAGTTCCTCGACCAGTATTACCAGAAAGAGAACTAGGAGGAATCAGTATGGCTCAGGCACAGGTAAATCCGACCCGGATGGAGCTGACCCGGTTAAAGAAAAAGCTGGTGACAGCCACCAGAGGTCATAAACTTCTGAAGGACAAGCGGGATGAACTGATGCGTCAGTTTCTGGATTTGGCGCGGGAAAACATGGCGCTGCGCCGGAAGGTGGAGACTGGTATTCAGTCAGCAAACCGCAATTTTGTCATCGCCAAGGCGGGCATGTCTGAGGAAACCCTGCATACAGCACTGATGGCATCCAAACAGGAGGTCTATCTGGAGACATCCCAGAAGAATGTCATGAGTGTGGATATTCCGGTTTTCCAGTACAAAACCCGGACGGCGGATGAAAACGATATTTATTCCTATGGTTTTGCATTTACCTCCTGTGATCTGGACGATGCCGTAAAATCCCTGGCAGATATTCTGCCGGATATGTTACAGCTTGCCCAGACGGAGAAGGCATGCCAGCTGCTTGCCAGCGAGATTGAAAAGACCCGCCGGCGTGTGAATGCGCTGGAGCATGTCATCATCCCCCAGACACAGCAGAGCATCAAGTACATTACCATGAAATTAGATGAAAATGAGAGAAGTACCCAGATCCGTCTGATGAAGGTAAAGGATATGATGCTGAAGGATGCCCACAACTACAGCAACAAAGAGGATGTCTTTGCAGTGGAAGTGGAAGAAGAGGTATAATAAAAGAACAGGAGAGAAAGGGTGTCATCAATGGATGATGCCCTTTTTCTGTCTGGAGAGCGACCGGATAGAACGTACGGCTCACACTTAAAAGCTTCTGCATATAATAAAGAGAAAGCAGATAACGGAGAAAAACAATGGAACATCACAGAATTCTTCCTTTTTACATGGCATATCCCTTCCCTCTCCTGTATCAGGATGAAGACACTGCTATGCGGGATCTGGAATATATTGGTCAGATGTATCCTCAAAAAGCAAAACAGGGGCAGCGTCAGGTTGCACAGGTCCTGGATAAGATGGATTATGAGGGAAGCCTGATCTATGATGAGTATCCGGATAAGCTACAGCTGTTGCGTCTGGCGGATACGATTCTTGATATTCTGAAAAAAGAAGAGGGTGAAAATGCCATGCAGGATTCGGATAAAGAACTGATACAGCTGATCCTGTTTTATGAGATTTATCGCAGACGGCATGACAACCGGAAAGGATATCTTAAGTTTTAATTTACAAAATTTTTGCGAAAATATGGTCGTGGTGTGTTATGATAAGAAAAGCATCACGACTATATTTATGGAGCTTTCAATTTATGGATAAAAAGATCAAGCTGGGTATCCTTAAGGGAACGGTATACTTTCTTACATTTCTGGTGGCATTGGTGCTGATCAGTCATATGATCAACAGGGGAAATGCAGATATGACGGCACAGATGGCTGATGCCACTTTTCCCACGGTGGCCTTTCTCTTGAACGGAGATTCGATCAACACGCTGCATGGCTACAGTGAGGAACGGGATTGTAAATTACAGCGGGATACCATTCAACCGGTGCAGCTGGATCGGAAACTGCAATTTGAGATCAATAAATACGGGCAGACAATCGCAAAAGTCAGTTATCAGGTAAGAAGTGTGGATGGAGGGCGGCTGATTGAAGATCATGAACTGGAGGACTATCAGGAGACCAAAGAACAGATTTATGGATTCATCACGCTGAAGGATTTGATTGAAGCGGACCAGGAATATGAACTGGTACTTCAGGTACTGTTGGAAAATGGACAAAATGTGTGGTTCTATACACGACTGATTCAGTCGGAAAATAATCATGCGGCAGAGAAAGCAGCTTTTGTCAGAGATTTCCATGAAAAGACTTTTGATAAGGAAGCGGCGGAAGAACTGGCTGTTTATCTGGAACCGGATTCTTCCGGAGATAACACTACGCTTGGATATGCCAATATTCACAGCAGCCTCAGTCAGATCACCTGGGCGGAGTTACAACCCAAACAGGTAACCCCTGCGCAGGTGACGATCCTGGAACTGGATCAGCAGACAGGATCCTTTCAAATCACGTATCTGCTTGCGATTCCCGAAGGAAGACAGAACAAGTACTATCGTGTGGAGGAGAGCTATCGGATTCGTTATACCAAAGACCGTATTTATCTGCTGGATTTTGAACGAACCATGGAGCAGTATTTTGATGAGACGGCAAATATATATAATAGTAATAAAATAGAGCTTGGAATCCGGCAGGAGGCAGCACAGCTGATGGAGGACGATGGTGGAAGTGTAGTGGCTTTTGTGTCAGGAGGAGCGCTCTACTGTTACCAGACCACCGATGGGAAGATAGCTGTTTTGTTCCGTTTTACGGATCAGAAGCATTGGGATGAACGGACTACTTACCGGCAATACGGAATCCGGATCCTCAACGTGGATGAGGGCGGAAATGTACAGTTTATGGTTTACGGTTACATGAACCGGGGAAAACACGAAGGACAGGTGGGGATTGTGGTCTACGGTTATAATGCGTCCCTAAATACGGTGGAGGAATTGCTTTATATTCCCTATGACAAAACCTACGAAGTTCTGGAAGCAGAAATTGACCGGCTGACCTATCTGAGCAAAAGTAATGATTTCTTTTTTACCATGCAGGACACGGTATATACCGTGAATCTGGAGAACAGACAACTGACGGTGGTGGTGAAAGGACTTCAGGGAGACACTTATGATGTGTCAAAATCCAATCAAATGTTCGTCTGGCAGGAATTAAAAAACGGAACTCCGTCGGCACTGATTCTGAAAAACCTTACAACCATGGAGGAGCACAGGATCGAAGCAGGAGAGGGACGGGTGATCATACCGTTAGGATTTATGGAAGAGGATTTAATCTATGGACTGGCCTGGGAGAGCGATGCCATTGTGGAGCCATCCGGGAGCAAGACCTGGCTGTTGCATGAACTTTTCATTGAGAATGAAAATCACGAAGTCCTGAAAACCTATTCCCAGGAAGGTTATTATATCACTGGTGCAACGGTGGAGGATAACCAGATCGTACTAAAAAGGGTTGTAAAAACAGAGGATGGCTGGGAAGATGCAGAAGATACCCAGATTATGAGTTCGGAAGAACCCAGACAACTGGTGAACGTGCAGGAACGTGTGGTAACAGAAAAGTATCAGCAGATCTATCAGATTGCGTTGAAGGATCCCATTGCGGATCGTGCTGTCAAAGTACTGACACCGAAGGAAGTTATTTTCGAAGGCTCAAAGCAGCTGGATATTGTGGAAAAGGAAGAGACAGAGCATTACTATGTTTATGCACTTGGGAAAGTGCTGGGAATCTATGCACAGCCGGGACCTGCTGTAAAACAGGCATATGAAAATGCCGGGATTGTACTGGCAGAGGACGGAAGCTACATCTGGAAACGCACGACCCGCAGTGTAAAAAACCAGATCATGGCGATTAAGGGAGGAATTGCGGCTGCAGAAGAGAAGACCCGTGTGGCGGTATGCCTGGATGCAATGTTAGAATTTGCAGGAGTTCCACGGCAGACCCAGTATATGTTACAACAGGGAGAACTTCCTTTCGATATTCTGAAAAAAGTATTGGAACAGGAACGGGTATTAGACCTGTCCGGAAATACACTGGATGCACTGTTATATTATGTAAACATGGATGATCCTGTTCTGGCCATCTCCCGAAAAACCTCGGAAGCGTATCTGATTATTGGATTTAATGAATTCAATATTGTGGTAATGGATCCGGCAGATGGCACTGTTTATAAGAAGGGAATGAATGATTCCAAGAGCCTGTTTGAAAACGGAAACTGGCAGTTTTTGACCTACCTTCCAAAGTAAAAATAAGACAGTAACAGAGAGAAGAAGCCGTCCTGTCCGAAGGCAGGACGGCTTCTCCTTTGATTGGGGAATCAAATATCAAATTAGTTCAGTTCTCCATTTTATAACGGGTTACGATACTTTGGATACGCTCAACAGGATTGAGCAGATCGCTGATGGAAGTATCATGATTTAAGGTATCAATAATATATGCAATATATTTACTTAAGTCGCAGTTGATATACCACTCGCGCTCCAAAAGTTCAGGAGCCTGATAAATCAGATTGGTAGTCAGTACGCGGTTGATACTGCCATTTGCATAGGCTTCATCAAACTTGTCCAGACCGCTGGTAAATAAACCGAAAGTAGAGAACACAAAGATGTTTCGTGCTTTGCGTGCTTTCAGGGCGGCAGCAACCTCCAGTACGCTTTCACCGGAGGAAATCATGTCATCGATGATGATCATGTCTTTTCCCTCTACACTGGTTCCTAAGAACTCATGGGCAACAATGGGGTTGCGTCCGTTTACAACGCGGGTATAGTCTCTTCTCTTATAGAACATGCCCATATCCAGTCCCAATACGTTGGCAATGTAAATTGCACGGCCCATACCGCCTTCATCCGGGCTGATGACCATCATATGATCGGAATCAATTTCCAGACCTTTTACATTGCGAAGCAGACCTTTGATAAACTGGTAAGCAGGCTGAATGGTTTCAAAACCGTGAAGAGGAATTGCATTCTGCACACGGGGATCGTGGGCATCGAAAGTGATAATATTATCAACTCCCATATGAACTAATTCCTGTAAAGCGATGGCGCAGTCTAAGGACTCACGTCCGCTTCTTTTATGCTGTCTGCTTTCGTACAGGAAGGGCATGATTACGGTGATACGTCTTGCCTTTCCGCCTACTGCGGAGATAATTCTCTTTAAATCCTGATAATGATCATCAGGAGACATATGATTCACTTCGCCGCACAGAGAGTAGGTAAGGCTGTGGTTACATACATCCACCAGGATATAGAGATCGTCACCACGAACGGACTGGTTGATCACACCCTTTGCTTCACCGGAGCCGAAACGGGGTACTTTGGTATTTACGATATAGGAATCACGCTGATAGCCTGCAAAAGCAAGAGAGTCTTTGTGCTCGCTTTCACGTTCTGTTCTCCATTTTACAAGATAGTAGTCAACCTTTTCTCCCAGAGATTTACATCCCTCCAAAGGAATGATGCCGAGGGAACCGGCAGGAATTGTTTCCAAGTTTCTCTTTTCTTCGCGCTTAGGCATGAAAGAACCTCACTTTCTGTTTAGCATACGTTTTTTTTGCATCCGGATATCCGGTCCGGTTAGCTTGCACACTTCATAGTGGCTGGTAATTCTGGAAAAAATACGGTCGGAATAGCGGTTACGCAATTCTTCCAGAGACAGATTGGTGGAAATAATGGTAGACTTTTTACGAAGATGCCGTTCATTAAGCAACGTAAAAAGCTGTGTTGCCACAAAATTATTGGTTAACTCTGTGCCCAGGTCATCTATTATCACCAGGTCACAATTATATAAGTCTTCGCAGATATTGTAAAGTTCTTCTTTTGATTTATAGGAAAATGAATTGCGGGACAGGGTTTCAAACAGGGCAGCAGCGCTGAAATAAAGTACGGAATGTCCACGTTCCAGCAATTCTTTGGAGACACAGCAGGAGAGGAAAGATTTTCCAGTTCCCACTGTTCCATAGAAAAACAGATTGTGATAGTCGGAATTAAAATTGTTGATAAAATTCTGGCAGGTCAGAACCGCATTCTGAAAACGTGTCAGATCCTCTCCGGAATAATAGCTGTAGGAGAGGGTGTTGAAGTTTTCGGAGGCGAGAAGCTCCTGAATGTTGGACTGTTCATACAGCAATGTGATCATCTGCTGCTTAAAGCAGTGACATTTCTGACCATCAATGTAGCCGGTATCCTTGCAGTCAGGACAATCATAGATGGGATCCAGGTAATCGGCGGGGAAATGATGTGCAGCAAGAAGTGTGGATTTCTGGGCACGAAGAGCGGCAAGCATGGTTTTTAATTCCTCCAGAGCGTGGGAATCACCTTCCAGAAGCCGTTTGCCACAGGCTACGGAACAGGTGGAAATTTCCTGTTCCAATGCTTCATAGGAAGGAATCTCACGGTATACTTCATCCCTGCGCTCCATATAGATCTGATGGTTGCGGTTTTGAGCCGCTTCATAACCACGGATGATGGAATTGTATTGCGAATTGGTAAGTGCCACGGATGAATCTCCTTTTCCTGCATCTAGTTGCTGAGAATCTCATGCTCCAGTTCATCAAAATCATAAGAGTTCTGGGTGAACTGGTTGAATTTATTGGTTGTCACAGTTTTAGGCTGGGCAGCTTTCTTTTTCTGGTAAACAGCATCCAGCTGGGCAATGTCCTTAGGAGAGTGAACATTTGCCTGGCGCCAGCTGGAAAGAATCCCCTCTGCATATTCAAAACGGTGTTTGTCAGTTGCAAGTACGGTGCGGGCACATGCCTCCAGAATGATATCCTCAGTGAAGGCATATTCCCGGGTCCAGCGATTGATGTAATCCACCTCCCGATTGGTGGGAGCAGAGTTTTTACCCAGGGCATTCATAATAGAATAAACGGTTTTGTCGTATTTATAGGTAAACTGTTCTGCTTCCTTGGGAGTGGTAACGCCTGCCATAGTCCAGTTGACAGCTACCTTTTCTATGTACCGGAAGTCTTTTTTTCCGCGGCCGACGCAATACTGCAGCAGAAAATCAATCAGATCCTCAGAAAAGTGCAGCTGGTCATGCATAAAGAAAATTGTTTTGATCTCTGTGGGGGTCAGTGTCTTCCCAAGATATTGCTCTGTAATGAAAAGTAACTGTGCAGTATCCTGGCGGTTTTTAAATTCCCTAAGCTGATCTAAGGTATAATCCGGTTTTACATAGGGATCTTTTGCAGTGACAGAGGTGTTCTCTGATTTCGGAACAACCGTTGTGCGGGATGTGATGGACACAACAGGAGCAATCGGCCGGTTAACGGAAGCGTGCTGATCCTGAACCGCAGTTTCTGCCGGGTGGGTATTGTTCATATCAAACAGATGGATACCGGACAGGGATTTATCGCTGTCATAATCCAGAGAGAGCAGATTCCTTTTCTCCCAGTATTGAAGTGCCCGCAATACATCCTTTTCCGTGTGATTGAACTTGTCCGCAATATCAGACACACTGGTGGACATGCCGGAGCCCAGCATACGAAGAAGATAGAGATATACCTTCAGCTGTGCATCGTTGGCATCTTTCATATAAGTATCAATAAAGCAATTGGAAACAGCAGTGCTGTTGGCATATACATCGTTATAAATTGTAATTCTCCCCATTTCAATCTCCCATCTCTCTCATTCATCAGAGATTATAGCATGGGGATTCCTAAATGGGAATCGGCATTTTGACAGAAAAGCCGGAAGCGCAAAAAACAGGGAAAATGTGGATAATGTGGATAAAAAAGAAAAATGTGGAAAAGGACGGCAGGGGCAGGTCTTTTTTAAAAAAAATATCCACATTGTTATCCTCAATAGAAAAGAACGAACAATGTGGATAGTGTGGATAATTATTTTTTTAGCAGGTTTTCACCGATTTTAACCACATCCCCGGCACCCATAGTTATCAACAAATCACCGCTTGTGCAATTTTCCAATACATAATTTTCAATTTCTGCAAAAGAAGGAAGATAGGTACAGCTCGCACCAAGGGCTGACAGTTCTTTTTGAAGAGTTTCGGAACTGATGCCCAGATTATCCGTCTCTCGTGCCGGATAGATGTCGGCAAGAATGACATGGTCTGCAAGGGATAGCGCCTGTGCAAACTCTTTCATGAAGGACTTGGTGCGGGTATAGGTATGAGGCTGGAAGATGCACCACAGGGTTTTGTGGGGATAGTTGGCGGCAGCCTTCAGTGTTGCTGCAATTTCGGTGGGATGATGGGCGTAATCATCAATGATGGTGATTCCGTTTACTTCCCCCTTATACTCAAAGCGCCGGTCCGTACCAGTGTAATGTAACAGGGCGGTGCGGATAGCTTCCGTGTCGATGGCAAACAGATCCGCCAGGGCAATGGCGGCGCAGGCGTTGTAAATATTGTGCTCTCCGGGGACTTTCAGAGAGAAGTCACGGCGGGTGCCATCTTTTTTTACTAAGGTGAAGGAGGCGTGACCCAATTCATCCCAGGAAATATCCTCCGGGTGATAATCAAAGGAAGGATCGGCACCGTAAGTGATAATAGGACAGGCCACATCCCTGGTAATCTCTTCCACATGGTCAATCTCACCGTTGATGATCAGCGCACCGTCTGAGGGAAGCAGACAGGCAAAGCGATGAAAAGAATTGCGGATATCCGCCAGATCCTTAAAGAAATCCAGGTGGTCTGCTTCTATATTTAAGATAATACTGTATCTGGGGAAAAAGCTTAAAAAGCTGTTGGTGTATTCACAGGCCTCAGTGACGAAATACTGGGAACCGCCAACACGGATATTGCCTCCGATGGTTTTTAAGATACCGCCGATGGAAAGGGTGGGGTCAGTACCTGCCTGCAGCAGAATCTCAGAAACCATGGAGGTCGTGGTAGTCTTGCCATGGGTGCCACTGATGGCAACCGGCAATTTGTAATTGCGCATCAACTGTCCCAACAATTCTGCCCGGGATAAAAGAGGAATTCCGTATTCCACAGCCCTGGCATATTCCGGATTATCCGGGTGGATGGCACTGGTAAATACCACCACATCAATATTTTCAGTAATATTTTCAGCCCGTTGACCATAATGTATGACAGCCCCGTCTTTTTCCAGTCCCTCTGTGAGTGGGGAGCGCTTGGAATCAGAGCCGGATACCCGGAAACCCTCCGTCAGAAGAATTTCTGCCAGACCGCTCATACTGATGCCGCCGATACCGATGAAGTAAATGTGTTGTTTATTTTTAAAATTGATTTCGTACATGATGATAACTCCCTTCTTATTCATTATACGCAGTTCTGCGCAAAAAGACAAATGCCAAAGCGAGAAAGTGAAAAATAAAGAAGAGAATGCGTTACTGTTCACTCAGCAGAAAAACACTTGCTGTTTTGCTGCGTAAGAAAGTGACTCAATAGAATGCCGATGGAATTTGTATATATTATTTGTATTTTTTTACCATATTTTATAATCATTTTCGGCAAAAAGCTTGTAATAATGATTCACTTTTATTCCATATTGTGTTATAATCTATTCACATCATACAATATGCATAAAAGTGATGTATAAATCGACCAGAGAGGTGATGACATGATAAAAAAAGAGATGATTGCAATGCTTCTCGCTGGTGGACAAGGCAGTAGATTAGGGGTACTGACTTCCAAGATGGCGAAACCGGCGGTGGCATTCGGAGGGAAATACCGAATTATAGATTTCCCGCTCAGCAACTGCATTAACTCGGGCGTGGACACAGTGGGTGTGCTGACACAGTATCAGCCGCTGCGTCTCAATACACACATTGGAATTGGTATTCCCTGGGACCTGGACCGAAATATTGGTGGAGTTACTGTGTTACCCCCCTACGAGAAGATCGGAAACACGGAATGGTACACCGGCACGGCGAATGCTATTTATCAGAACCTGGCATATATGGAGAACTATAATCCGGAGTATGTGCTGATTTTGTCGGGAGATCACATCTACAAGATGGACTATGAGGTGATGCTGGATTTCCATAAGGCAAACGGAGCGGAAGTGACGATTGCGGTTATGCCTGTTCCCATGGAAGAAGCAAGCCGGTTCGGAATTGTCATTGCGGATGAGAACCGCAAGATTCAGGAATTTGAGGAGAAACCGGAGCATCCCAGAAGCAACCTGGCATCTATGGGCATTTATATTTTCAACTGGAAAACGCTGAAAGAGAGTCTCATTGCCATGGCAGACCAGCCGGCATTAGATTTCGGAAAACATGTCATTCCTTATTGCCACGAACGGCATATGCCGTTATATGCCTACGAGTTTAACGGTTATTGGAAAGATGTAGGCACTTTGAATTCCTATTGGGAAGCCAATATGGAACTGATTGATATCGTACCGGAGTTTAATCTGTACGAAGAATACTGGAAGATTTATACAAAAAGTGAGGTCCTGCCGCCGCAGTACATATCCGCAGACAGTGTGGTAGAGCGTAGCATCATCGGTGAAGGATCGGATATCAGAGGTAAAATTTACAACTCTGTCATCGGATGCGGTGTAACCATTGGTGAGGATACCGTGGTTCGCGATTCTATTATTATGAATCATGTGGTCATCGATAAAAATTGTGAGATCAATAAAGCCATTGTTGCAGAAGATGTTTCCATCGGACAGGATGTTAAGCTCGGAATTGGTGAAGAGGCGGACAACGAACTCAACGCAGGTATTTACAATCACGGTCTGGTGACCATCGGCGAGAAGAGTGTGATTCCTGACGGGGTAACCGTAGGTAAGAACACGGTGATCTCCGGTGTGACTTCCAAGGAGGATTACCAGGAGAACGCCCTTGCAAGTGGCAAATCTTTGATAAAGGCAGGTGACAAGTTGTGAGAGCAATCGGTATCATATTAGCAGGCGGAAACAATTACAGAATGAAGGAACTCTCCAAAAAGCGTGCGGTGTGTGCGATGCCCGTTGCAGGAAGTTACCGTAGCATTGACTTTGCACTGAGCAACATGTCCAATTCCCATATCGGGAAAGTAGGTGTGTTAACCCAGTACAATGCCAAGAGCCTGAACGAACACCTCAGTTCTTCCAAATGGTGGGATTTCGGAAGAAAACAGGGAGGTCTGTATGTATTTACTCCTACCATAACGGCAGAGAATAATTTCTGGTATCGTGGTACGGCAGATGCGATTTATCAGAACCTTTCTTTTTTGAAAAGCAGTCATGAACCCTATGTAGTTATTGCCTCCGGGGATGGTATCTACAAACTGGATTACAATAAAGTACTGGAATATCACATTGAGAAAAAGGCAGATGTCACAGTGGTATGCGCGGATATGGCAGATAGTTCAGATATGGAGCGTTTTGGTACGATCAAGATGAACGAGGAATGCCGTATTGAGGAATTTGAAGAGAAGCCGCTTCTTGCCAAATCCAACATCGTGTCCTGTGGTATTTATGTCATCCGCCGCCGTCAGCTTATTGAAATGATTGAACAGTGTGCCCGGGAAGACCGGTATGACTTCGTGAAGGATATTCTCATCCGTTACAAGGATATAAAGAAGATCTACGGATATAAGATGAAAGAATACTGGAGAAATATTGCTTCTGTAGAGGATTATTACAAAACCAATATGGATTTTCTGAAACCGGAAATCCGTGATTATTTCTTCAGGCAGTACCCGGACATTTATTCCAAAGTGGATGATTTGCCTCCGGCGAAATATAATCCCGGTTCCCAGGTACGCAATAGCTTGATTTCCAGTGGATGCATCATTAACGGAACCGTAGAGGATTCCGTGATTTTCAAAAAAGCATATATTGGAAATAACTGCTACATCAAGAATTCCATCATTTTAAATGATGTGTACATAGGGGATAATACGCACATCGAGAATTGCATCGTAGAAAGCAGAGATACGATCCGCGCCAATACCTATCATAAAGGTGAGGATGAAATCAAGATTGTTACGGAGCAGGGGGATCGTTTCGTCATATAAGAAATGAAAGGGGACAAAAGATGGACATTACAGATGTGCGTGTGCGCAAAGTGAGTGTGGAAGGAAAGATGAGAGCCATCGTTTCAGTGACACTGGATAATGAATTTGTGGTGCATGATATCAAGGTCATCGAGGGAGAAAACGGATTATTTATTGCAATGCCGAGTAAGAAGGGAAATGACGGAGAGTATCGGGATATTGCTCATCCGATTAACTCAGCCACGCGTGAAAAAATCCAACAGTTGATTCTGGAAGCCTACCAGCGGGAACTCGCTGCAGCACAGGTTTCCAGTGAATGCAACTAACATCTAAAAAGTACAGGCCGTCCGGACAGGGACGGCTTGTTTTTTTGCCCTTTTGCCGTTACAATAAACAAGAGTGAGTAAAAGGAAGGATATAGATTTTTTATGTATATGATCGTAGGTCTGGGAAATCCGGGCAAAGAATATGAAAACACAAGGCACAATATCGGCTTTCAGGTGGTGGATGCCATCGCAGATAAGGCAGGTATTTCTATTAAGAATAAAGAAGGAAAGGCGCTGACCGGAAAAGGAATGTTTGCCGGACAGAAGGTACTGCTGGTAAAGCCCCAGACCTACATGAATCTCAGTGGAGAAAGCGTGAGAGCGCTCATAGATTATTATAAAGTGGATGAAACCGAAGAGTTAATCGTCATTTCCGATGATATCAGCCTGGATGTGGGTAAGCTGCGCATCCGCAAGAAGGGCAGTGCCGGCGGTCATAACGGACTGAAGAATATTATTCTCCATCTGGGGCACGATGGATTTACACGTGTGAGGATGGGGGTAGGCGAAAAGCCACAGGGCTATGACCTGGCAGATTATGTGTTAGGACATTTTCCTTCCGAAGAACGGGAAATCATGAAGGAAAGCGTGGCGAGAGCAGTGGATGCCATCGGTGAAATCATGACCGGGGGCGTGGACAAGGCGATGAATCTCTATAATTAAAAGGAAACAGATATGCGGGTACTTACAGAGCCTTTGCGTGAACTGGCGGAATTTGAATCCATACAGAAGAATTTACAGCAAGGCAGAGGAACATGCGTTTCTCTGTCTGGCTGTGTGGACTCACAAAAACTTCATATGGTATACGGACTGGGAGAAAGCTTTCGCTACAAATTGATTGTCACCCACAACGAGCGTCGGGTACGGGAAATTGCGGAGGAATTCTCCTTTTATGACCGGAATGTCATGGTTTATCCGGCAAAAGATCTGATTTTCTATCAGGCGGACATTCATGGAAATGAGCTGGTGACAGAACGTATGCAGGTGTTACGCCGACTACTGGAGGGAAGACCGGTTACTCTGGTCACTACGTTTGATGCCCTGATGACACCGCAGATTCCACTGCAGGTTTACCGGGAGCAGACTGTCACCGTACAAAATCAGGGAATCCTGCAGGAGGATGTCATTGCAGAGAAACTGGTGGCAATAGGGTATGAGAAAAATTATCAGGTAGAGGCACCAGGACAATTTTCCATTCGGGGTGGCATCCTGGATATTTTTGATCTTACAGAGGAAAATCCCTATCGTGTGGAACTCTGGGGAGACGAAGTGGACTCCATTCGAAGTTTTGATGTGTTAAGCCAGCGCTCCATTGAAAATCTGGAATCTGTTACCATCTACCCGGCATCGGAGATGGTGCTGGATACCTGGACGCTGAAAGAAGGGATGAAACGGATTGAAAAGGAGGCAGACAAGGTTATTACCAGTCTCCGCAAGCAGTTTAAGACAGAGGAAGCGCATCGGCTTCAGGTACAGATCAAAGAGTTAAAAGAACAGGTTGTGGAGTTTGGAACCGGTTCCGGATTAGAAAGTTATGTAAGTTATTTTTATAAAGATACCGTGTCTTTGCTGGAATTGTTCCAACTGGAGAAAACATGTCTGTTTCTGGATGAGCCAAGCCGGATCCGAGAGCATGCCCAGGCAGTGGAACTGGAATTTCGGGAGAGCATGATGCATCGGCTGGAGAAGGGATTGTGTCTGCCTGGACAGGCAAAGCTCTTGTATTCTGCAGAGGAAACGGTGTCGCAGCTTACCAGATTTCCGGTGTTAAGCGTCTCGACCATTGAAATGCGGGTACCCATTATCAAGCCGACGATCCGCTATGAGATTCAGGCGAAAAGTATTTCTTCCTATAACAATAGTTTTGGAGCCTTAGTGACGGATTTAAAGCGTTATCGTAAAAACGGATACCGGATTTTACTTTTATCAGGGTCAAGAACCCGTGCGAAACGGTTAGCTGCAGATCTGCAAAACGAAGAACTGACCGCTTTTTACTCGGAAAATCCGGAGCGTGTGCTGCAGCCCGGAGAGATCATGACCTTTTATGGACATGTAGGGAAAGGGTTTGAATATCCGTTATTAAAATTTGCCGTGATTTCTGAGACGGATATTTTCGGAGGCAACGACAGAAAGAAACGAAGGAAAAAGAAACCTGCCAAGGAGTATTCCGGTACACGGATTCAGGATTTTAATGATCTGAAGGTGGGAGACTATGTGGTGCATGAAAACCATGGTCTGGGGATTTACCGGGGCATTGAGAAGATTGAAGTCGATAAAGTGGTCAAGGACTACATGAAAATTGAGTACCGGGATGGCGGAATCTTATATGTCATCGCCACAGCACTGGATGCGATCCAGAAATATGCTTCGGCAGATGCCAGAAAACCCAAAATCAACAAGCTGGGAACGCAGGAATGGGTGAAAACCAAAACGAGAGTCCGTGGAGCAGTCACAGCGGTGGCCAAAGATCTGGTGGAACTGTATGCTGTTCGTCAGAGCAAGGAAGGGTACCAGTTTGGAAAAGACACGGTCTGGCAGCAGGAATTTGAGGAAATGTTTCCCTTTGAGGAGACGGAAGATCAGCTTGCCGCCATTGCAGCCACCAAGGAAGATATGGAAAGCCGTAAAATCATGGATCGTCTGATTTGCGGTGATGTGGGGTATGGAAAAACAGAGGTGGCAATCCGTGCTGCCTTTAAAGCAGTGCAGGAAGGGAAGCAGGTGGTTTTTCTTGTACCCACTACCATTCTGGCAAAGCAGCATTACAACACCTTCATCCAGAGAATGAAAGATTTTCCGGTGCGGGTGGATTTGCTCTGCCGTTTCCGCACTCCTGCGGAACAGAAAAAGACACTGGAAGATTTGAAAAAAGGTTTTGTGGACATTCTCATCGGCACCCACCGGGTGCTTTCCAAGGATGTGCAGTTCAAAGATTTGGGACTGCTCATTGTGGATGAGGAGCAGCGGTTTGGGGTCACCCACAAGGAGAAAATCAAGAAGATGAAAGAGGATGTGGATGTACTGACACTGACGGCAACCCCCATCCCCAGAACCCTCCACATGAGCCTTGTGGGTATCCGTGACATGAGTGTTTTGGAGGAGGCACCGGGAGAGCGTGTCCCCATCCAGACTTTTGTCTGCGAGTACAATGACGAGATGGTGAGAGAGGCAATCGTACGGGAACTGTCCCGCTCCGGGCAGGTTTACTATGTCTACAACCGCGTCAACAATATTGACGAGGTGACCGCCCAGATTCAGGAACTGGTGCCGGAGGCGGTGGTGGCTTTTGCCCATGGACAGATGAAAGAGGAAGAACTGGAACGGATCATGTCTGACTTCATCGAGGGAGAGATTGATGTACTGGTGTCCACTACCATTATCGAAACAGGACTGGATATTTCCAATGTGAATACCATCATTATTCAGGATTCCGAGAACATGGGACTTTCCCAGCTGTATCAGCTCCGGGGACGCGTGGGAAGATCCAATCGGACCGCCTATGCCTTCCTGATGTACAAGAGGGACAAAATGTTAAAGGAAGTGGCAGAGAAACGTCTGGCTGCCATCCGGGAATTCACGGAGCTGGGAAGCGGTTTTAAGATCGCCATGAGAGATCTGGAAATCCGGGGAGCCGGAAACCTGCTGGGACAGGCGCAGAGCGGTCACATGGAGGCTGTGGGCTACGACCTGTACTGCAAGATGCTCAATGAAGCAGTCAAAAGCCTGAAGGGACAGGAAGTAATCGAGGATTTTCATACGGTGGTGGATCTGGATGTGGATGCCTATATTCCTCCGGAGTATATCGTCAATGAACTGCAGAAACTGGAAATCTATAAACGGATTGCGGGTATTGAAAACCAGACAGAGGCAGATGACATGAAGGAAGAACTGTTAGACCGTTTCGGAACGACGCCGAAATCTGTGGAGAACTTACTGCGAATCGCCTTGATCCGTGTACAGGCACACAAGGTATACGTGTCAGAATTAAAGGGCAGAGGAGAACTTCTCACCATTACCATGCATGAGAAAGCCCGGATCCGTGTGGAATGCCTGCCGGAGTTATTGGCTGCCTTTGCGGGAAAACTCACATTCCATGCCAAGGGAACCTATTTTGAATATCGATTTAAAAAATGTGGTGTGGTGGAGAAAGATTCGGAAAATCTTCTTCATTTATGTGAAACAACCCTGGAAAAAATGACACAAATTCTTATATAGTCCCATAAAACGGACACACAGTCTGCTATACCGTTATCATAGACAGAAAAGAAATCTGTCAGAGAGGACGGTAGAGCAGATGAAAGGATATGCAGTGGACAGTGGTTATATGGGATATGTAAGTGGCAGGTATATTTTATTTGCCAGTGAAGCGGACTACATGGAATACCTTCAGTAGTTATGCGATACGAAAGAAAAAGAAACAGGAAAGGATCTAGGTATGATGCAGGAGAAAGAATATCTGGTACGGCCATTGCGGGAACAGCATTGTCTGGATGTGGAAGTGCCGGGATCGAAAAGTATTACCAATCGGGCATTACTGCTGGCAGCGATGGGAGAGGGTGCATGTACGTTGCATGGTGTACTGTTCAGCGAAGATTCCAGGGCGTTTCTCCAATGTTTGCAACAGTTAGGCTTTTCACTGTATATAGATGAGACGGAAAAAAGAGTGACCATCCAGGGAACCGGCGGAATGATCCCAAACCGAACGGCTGCGATCCATGTGGGAAGCGCGGGAACAGCAGCCAGGTTTCTTACGGTGTTTCTGGCATTCGCAGGAGGAGACTATCAACTGCAGGCGTCGGAGCAGATGTGCAAACGCCCAATGGAACCATTAATCACAGCACTCCGACGGGCCGGTGCAATGATCCATTGCACCGGAGAGGAAAATCATTTTCCTTTTAAACTGCACTCCAGGGGCATGGATCCGAAAGAGATAACCATTAATACGGATGTAAGCAGCCAGTTTGCCAGTGCATTGATGATGGCGGGCTGTCTTTTGCCTTCCGGTCTGGAAATGAAACTGGAGGGGCAGAGGATCAATGGTTCTTATATCAAGATCACCCAGCGCATGCTGGAACAGTTCGGTGTTCCATATACCAGAGAAGATGATTTGTGCCGAATCCCCGGAGGCTGCCATCACCATATAGACAGTTATGAAATTGAACCGGATGTTTCGGCAGCAGCATATTTTTATGCTATGGCACCCATAGGGGGAAAATCTGTCCGGGTGAAGGGGGTACATCTGGATTCCATGCAGGGAGATATCCGATTCCTGAAAGTGCTGGAACAGTTGGGCTGTACCCTGACGGATGAGGACTCAGGCATCCGATTGGAAGGAACGCAGAGTGGACATTATCCCGGAGTGACCATTAACATGAAGGATTTTTCCGATCAGACCATGACCATGGCAGTGGTGGCTGCTTTTGCGGATACGCCCACTCTCATTGAGGGAATCGGGCATATTCGTTTCCAGGAATCCAATCGCTTGCAGGCGATTATCACAGAATTGCGGAGAGTGGGAATTCCGGCGGAGGTACTGCAAAAGGGAGAAGCTTTGAGGATTTGCCCCGGGACCGTTCATGGAGCGTTGATCGAGACCTATGAGGATCATCGGATGGCAATGGCTTTTTCTCTGTTGGGACTGCGTTGTCCCGGTGTTCGTATTCACAATCCGGGATGCTGTGCCAAAACCTTTGAGCATTACTTTGATGTCCTAGACACGTTGACTGAGGAGAATTCCACGAATTAAAAAAATCTTAAAGTTTTGTTTAAGAACCCCTAATAGTACCCCTGTATCATAAGCTTATGAAAAAGTGAGGTTATGATATGCAGAGAAGGCGTTACGGGGTTCTTTTTTTGATACTCATGTTGTTGCTCGGCGTTTCCCTGGCGGGATGCGGAAGGACAGCCGCAAATGCCACGAAGGAAACCGTGGAAGCTGCAAACGATACCGCAGAGAAACAGGATAGTGTAGAGGAAGAACAAGCGGAGACGGTCACTTTAGAGACAGAAGAGGATCCGGAAACTACGGCAGAAAAGAACGTTGTGGAAACCGCCGGCCGGGAACAGACCCAGGGCGCCGTTTCACAGGCAGATAAGGAAACAGAAAAAGAACAGCTCCGGGAGGTAGAAACCCAGATGCTGTCAGAGATGCAGATGGTTAGCCTTGAAGTGGAAAATGCCAGTAACTTTGCCACGGAGCTGCCGGGCTTTATGGATCGCAATGAAGCATCTCTGGAAGAAGATCCGGAGTTGGAAGGTTTACTGATTCGTCACTACGGACTTACAGAGGAAATCAGTAAACAGACCAGATATTATTATGACCGCATCGATCTCAACGGAGACGGTGCAGATGAAATTTTTGCAATTCTGGTGGGACCAAAAACAACAGAAGCCGCCGGAAGCATGGGTTCCCTGATTCTGGAAAAAGAGGGGGGACTGCAAGTCGAAAAGGATTTCAGTCATCTTTACATGCCCATTGTTGTGAGCAACAACACCCAGGATGACTGGCATGACCTGATCCTATGTGTGGGAGCAGAAGACGGAACGGAGCATTATGTTGTGCTGACTCACAGTGATGGCTCTTATGCCATTGGAGGGCAGTTATTAGAATCCCTGGATGGAATTGACGGCACTGCTTATCTGTGCAATGACCTTAATGAAGACCAGGAAAGCGGAAGATATTTAATGCTTGGAAAATAAAGACTTCCGTTAGAAAGATGGAAAAAGTAACCCCGGTCATCGGAAGAGATGACCGGGGTATTACGATGTCTGAATGTTTTGGTTTACAGGAAGATGTACTTCAGTACAAAAAGAACAGCCAGAATATACATTAAAGGAGTGACTTTCTTTGCTTTGCCGCATACCAGGTTAATGACTACATAGGAGATAACGCCGACAGCGATACCTTCGGAGATGCTGTACATCAGAGGCATAGCCAACAGGCAGAGGTAAGCGGGAATCGCCTCGGTTAAGTCGTTAAAGTCAATCTGTACGACGGCACTGATCATTAAGAAACCAACGAACAGCAGCGCAGGAGCGGTTGCAAAGCCCGGAATGGTTACAAAAATGGGTGCCAGGAATACGGATAACAGGAACAGCAGACCGGTCACTGCGGAGGACAGGCCAGTACGTCCGCCTTCTGCCACACCAGCGGAACTCTCTACGAAGGTGGTGGTGGTGGAAGTACCCAGAACCGCACCGGCGGAGGTTGCGATGGCGTCTGCTAACAGAGCCTGTTTGATGCGGGGAAGCTTGCCCTCTTTGTCTAACATATTTGCTTTGTTGGCACATCCAATGAGAGTACCCAGGGTATCGAAAATATCCACGAACAGGAAAGCAAATACCACAACGATAAAGTTGATGATGCTGACACCGGAGAAATCAGCGCGGAAACACTGTCCGAAGGTCAGACCAATAGCACCTAAGTTAAAGGAACTCCAGGAAGGAATCAGGGAATAGTAACCAGCATCGGGAGTGACAGTGTAAAGTCCGGTAAGCTGGCAGATAACACCCAGAATCCAGGTGGCGAAGATACCGATGAGGATGGAGCCTTTTATTTTTTTAATATGTAAAATAGCAATGATAAAAGTACCAATGACTGCCAACAGAGCGCAGATGCCTGCGGTGTGGAAATCTGCGGTGAAATCGATGACTGTCACCAGAGTGGAATCAGAATTCACAACGATACCGGCGTTCTGGAAACCGATGAAGGCAATGAACAGACCGATACCAACGGATACGCCTCTCTTTAACTGCATGGGAATGGCGTTGAAGATTGCCTCACGCACATTGGTGAGGGACAGAAGGATAAAAACCAGACCTTCTACAAAAACTGCCAGCAGGGCAATCTGCCAGGAGTAACCCATCTCACCGCATACGGTATATGCAAAGTAAGCGTTTAAGCCAAGTCCCGGAGCCAGCGCAAAGGGATAGTTGGCAAGCAGCGCCATCGCAAGAGTGCCGATAAATGCGGCAAGAGCGGTTGCGATTACCAGAGCCTGACTGTCCATGCCGGAGGCAGACAGGATGGACGGATTGACCGCCAGAATGTACGCCATCGTCATAAAGGTGGTAACACCGGCGATGACTTCGGTTTTGACATTTGTGTTGTTTTCCTTCAACTTAAATAGTTTTTCTAACATCTTCTTCTCCTTTTCGTGTTAGTCGTTTCGGAGTGTAGTATGATTTTATACCCCTCAAGTATTCTACACGACATAGGAGAAGTCTGCAACGACTAGATTTTGATTTGCGTCCAGCGTCCCTGTTTAAAACGCACTGTGGCAAAAATGAAACGGGATAACTGGTCGGCAACCACGCCCATCCAGATACCGATGATGCCCCAGCCAAACACATAGCAGCCCAGCCAGGAAAACAGGGTACGGATAATGGTGACGCTGATGGTGGAGGCGATAGCAGTATAAAGGGTGTCCCCTGCACCCCGCAGACAGCCCATGTAAATCACCTGGGAAATCTGCAAGATAACGACAAAGATAATCACGTGCATGATGTTGATACCAATCTGGATAATTTCCTCATCCTCGAAGAACAGCCGGTACAGCCCCTCCGCACCCACAAAATAAATCACCGCCAGTGCTGCGGAAATCACATAGCCAATCTTGCGGCAGGTGGTGCCGTAGCGTTTGGCAAGCTCCGGGTTATTTTCTCCAAGACTTCGTCCAATCAGAGCCACTGCCGTTGCCTGAAGTCCGTCCCCGAAGGAGAAGGAAAGTCCCATGATGTTCATGCCAACCTGGTGGGCTGCCATGGCAGCGGTGCCCTGATGTGCAGCCATCACTGCCGTCATCATAAAGCCGAACCGCATCAGAACCTGTTCAAAGAACACACTGTAGCCCACATGGAAGATATTTTTCATGGAAGAAACGGTGAAATAAAGTTTTTCCTGCAGCATATAGGGCAGACTGATAAAGCCCTCCGGGTTGCGGATGGATAAAATACTCATAATACATGCCACCACGGTGCCCAGTACCGTTGCCAGGGCAGCTCCCCGGATGCCAAGGGCAGGAAAGCCCAAGTGCCCGTTAATCAGCAGATAGTTCATGATGATATTGACCACACTGGAGGTAACATTGGTACGCATGGTAATCTGGGTGTTGCCGGCGCCCCGCTGTGCTGCATTGATACCCATCTGGATGCAGTTAAAAATCATGCCGCCCATGATAATCTGGAAATAAGCCACTGCCATATCGTGGGTGTCCTCGGAGGAACCGCAGAAATTGATAATGGGGGAGGCCGCCAGTACCAGAAGGATGCTGATCAGAATGGCAAAAGTTACAATGAGGGTGACGGCGGTAAAGGTAATCCGGTTGGCATCCTCCCGTTTCTGTTCACCCCGCCGTCTTGCCACCAGTGCAGAGATTGCCACATTCATGGCAAAGAAAAGGGACAGTCCCAGGAATTTGGGCTGTGTGGTAAGCCCGATGGCAGCCACTGCGGAGGAACCTAAGGAGGACACCATAAAGGAGTCAATCAGTCCCGTGAGGGCGGTAAAAAAGGATTCCAGAATTGCGGGCCAGGCCATATTGAGAGTCGTTTTGAGTAATGGTTTTTGTGTCATATCATTCTCCCTTATATTCCTATTATTATACACCTATCTTTTTTTTACGGTCAAATTTTGCTATACTACTTTTATGGAACAAAACGATCTTAAATGAAACAAGCAAATGAGGACAAAAGCATGAAACGAAACCATTGGAAACACTACGCAGCGGGCATGCTTGCTGCAGTACTGACCGTAGCAGGCGTTCTGGGTGCAGGCAGCATGGCACAGGCGGAAAGTGAGGAAAAACAAATTCAGATTCTGTTTACCCATGATATTCATTCCTACATGGAGACAAAGGACACAGAAAATTGTGCCGTTATCAAAGACTATATCGACGAGGCGAAAAAGGAACAGGACGCTACCTTTGTACTGGATGGCGGCGATTTCTCAATGGGAACCCTGTATCAGACCATCTATGCGGAGAGTGCGGTGGAACTTACCATGCTGGGACGCATGGGTTTTGATGCCACCACCATCGGCAACCATGAGTTTGACTACCGTCCCCAGGGCTTTGCCAGTATGCTAAAGGCGGCAGCAGCCAATCAGGAAAACGACCCCACTTTGCAGCTCCCCCAGCTGCTTTGCGCCAACATCGACTGGAGCAAAAATACCTCCGAGGACAACCTGTTAATTAAGGATGCCATGGATGCCTATGGAGCAAAGGACTATACCATTATCCAGCGGGGCGGCGTGAAAGCGGGAATTTTCGGTTTGATGGGCGTGGACTCTGCCTACTGCGCCCCTCTTTCCAGCCTTACCTTTGAGGACACCGTGGAGACGGCAAAACAGGTAGTGAAGGAGCTGCAGACTCAGGATGTGGATATCATTATCTGCCTTTCCCATAGCGGCATCTGGGATAATCTGGAGAAGTCCGAGGACGAGCAGCTGGCCCTGGCAGTTCCGGAGATTGATGTGATTATCAGTGGACATACCCATTCCAAGGTAGACAAACCCATCGTCCACGGCGATACCTATGTGGTCTGTGCGGGTTCCTACGCGGAAAACCTGGGGCAGCTCTGCCTGACACAGAAAGCGGACGGACGCTGGAGCATGGACAGCTATGTGTTAAATAAAGTCGCCGGAATGACCGGAGGGGATGAAGAAATTGCCCAGATTCTGGCGGATTATAAGGCGGAGGCAGATAGGCAGTATTTCAGCAGGTTTGGCTATCATGCCGACCAGGTGCTGACAGAAAACAATATCACCTTCCATGACATTGATACCATATGGAGCATGCGGGGAGAGGATGAGGAAGGTGAACTAATTTCCGATTCCTATATCCAGAAGATGAAGGAAGTGGAAGGAGCAGGCTACATCCCCATCGATGTGGCAGTAACCCCTTCCGGTGTCATCCGCACTACCATCCCCAAGGGAGAGGTGACGGTGGCAGATGCCTTTGAGGTGATGTCTCTGGGAATCGGTGCAGACGGTGTACCGGGGTATCCTCTGGTTTCTTTCTATCTTACCGGCAGGGAACTGCACAATGCGGCAGAGATTGATGCCTCCCTTTCCCCCTATGTCACCGGCGTGGAACTTTATGTCAGCGGCTGTGGCTGGGCGTACAACAAGCACCGCATTCTTTTAAATAAAGTGACCGACATGTGGCTGGAACAGGAGGATGGCACAACGGTGTCCATTCCCAAGGACGATAAACTTTACCGTGTTGTGACGGATTTGTATACCTGTCAGATGATTGGCGCAGTGAAAGCCCAGTCCTTCGGACTGCTTTCCGTGGAGCCGAAGGATGCCGCAGGCAATGTGGTGACGGATTATGATACCCTGATCCTCCACGATGCCCAGGGCAATGAGGTAAAAGCCTGGGTAGCACTGGCAGATTACTTAAACAGTTTCGGTGCAGATGGCCAGATTCCCGCCGACTATGCGACACCCTTTGGGAGGAAACTGATTTCCGACAGCTATAACCTTTGGGAGCTGATAAAAGCACCCAATAAGACCACCGGCATGCTCATTGGTGTGATCGTGGTACTGTTAGCACTGGTGGCTGGTATCATCGCAGGAATCTGCGGGGTGGTAAAACACATCAGAAGAAAAAAGAGAAAGTAAAGGAACTGATAAATTGAGTATTTTAAATGTAGAAAATCTGACCCACGGATTTGGCGACCGAGCCATTTTTGACAACGTTTCCTTCCGCTTGTTAAAAGGCGAGCACATCGGACTCATCGGAGCAAACGGTGAGGGAAAATCCACTTTCATGAGCATCATCACCGGAAAATTACAGCCGGATGAGGGCAAAATTGAATGGGCGAAAAATGTACGGGTGGGCTACTTAGACCAACACACCGTACTGGAAAAAGGACGGACGGTGCGGGATATGTTGTCCAGCGCCTTTGCCTGGCTCTACGATATGGAAACCCAGATGAACGAGATCTGCGACAAGATGGGGGAGGCAGACGAGCAGGAACTGGAGCAGCTGATGGAAGACCTTTCCGTTATCCAGGACATGCTCACCAACCACGACTTTTATATGATTGATGCCAAAGTGGATGAGGTGGCACGGGCACTGGGACTGATGGAAATCGGCATGGACAGGGATGTGACAGAGCTTTCCGGCGGACAGCGTACCAAGGTGCTGCTGGGCAGGCTGCTTTTGGCAAAGCCGGACATTCTCCTTTTGGATGAGCCTACCAACTATCTGGATGTGGAGCATATTGAGTGGCTGAAACGGTATCTCAACGACTACGAGAATGCCTTTATCCTCATTTCCCACGATATTCCCTTCTTAAACAGCGTGGTGAACCTGATTTACCATATGGATAATCTCCAGCTCAACCGCTATGTGGGAAACTATGACAAATTCGAGGAAGTCTATGCGGTGAAGAAGGCACAGCTTGAGGCAGCCTACAACAAACAACAGAAGGAAATCGCAGATTTAAAGGATTTCGTGGCACGGAATAAAGCAAGGGTGGCAACCCGGAATATGGCGATGTCCCGGCAGAAAAAGCTGGACAAGATGGATGTCATCGAACTGGCGTCGGAGAAACCCAAGCCGGAGTTTCGTTTCAAGGAGGCACGGACACCGGGACGCTATATTTTTACCACCAAAGAACTGGTCATCGGCTATGATGAACCCTTGTCCCGCCCCCTGGATTTGGAGATGGAGCGGGGACAGAAAATCGTGCTGACCGGTGCTAACGGTATCGGAAAAACCACTCTGCTCAAGAGTATTCTGGGACTGATTCCTCCCCTGGCAGGAACGGTGGAGCAGGGAGATTATCTGGAAATCGGCTACTTTGAGCAGGAGATGGACAAGAATATTTCCACCACCTGTATCGAGGAAATCTGGAAGGATTTTCCTGCCTTTACCCAGTATGAGGTGCGTTCTGCCCTGGCAAAGTGCGGACTGACCACCAAACATATCGAGAGTCTGGTGAAGGTGCTCAGCGGTGGTGAGCAGGCAAAAGTCAGATTATGTAAACTAATCAACCGTTCTACCAATATCCTCCTGTTGGACGAACCTACCAACCATTTGGATGTGGATGCCAAGACGGAGCTGAAACGGGCATTGCAGGAGTACAAGGGCAGCATCCTCATGGTATGCCACGAACCGGAATTTTATGAGGGACTTGCAACGGATGTGTGGGACTGCACCAAATGGTCCACCAGAGTGTAGGAGGATAATCGCAATGGAACAAAATATTCTCCTGTGGATACAGGACAATCTGAGAAATGATGTGCTGACCCCGTTTTTTGTGGTGATTACCAGTCTGGGCAATGCAGGAATTCTGTGGATTCTCATCACAGCAGGACTGCTCATTCCGAAAAAGACAAGGAAAGTGGGAATCCTGTGTGTGGCGGCACTATTGTTTTCCTTCTTAATCGACAATGTGCTGTTGAAAAATCTGGTGGCGAGAACCAGACCCTACGAGGTGATTGAGGGATTAACTTACCTGGTGAAAAAGCCGGTGGACTATTCCTTCCCCTCCGGGCACACCGGAACCTCCTTTGCCACAGCGGTGGTGTTATTCCTCAGTTTCCCGAAAAAGTACAGCTTCTGGTTTCTGGTGCTGGCAGTTCTCATTGGTTTTTCCAGACTCTATGTGGGGGTTCACTACCCCACGGATGTGCTGGCGGGAGCTATCATTGGCACGCTGATTGCGGTTTGTGTGTACCTTGTGGGAACGAAAGTCCAGAATAGAAAAACGCTGTAAT
>CAKRNW010000005.1 GCA_934371505.1 uncultured Lachnospiraceae bacterium | reverse complement strand
CGCTCTACTGGCTTTTCTTTCTCCAGAAGCATACGCACCATTGGAAAGGTCAACTCTCCTTTTTTGTCACTTTCCTTTAGCAATGCGCTCTGCTGTTTTGTGATTGCTGCATTGGTGTCCTGTATTGCTACCAATATCCATTGCTGTGCATCCTCGGATAAAAACGAGAGGTCCACAGCCTGCATAATGCCTATTTTCCCCGAATCCACCATATCAAGCAACGGTTCCGATAATCGTGAAATCCATATATATCTTTGAACAGTTTTTGCACTCTCTCCTGCCGCTCCTCCCAGTTCGTCCAGCGTAAGTCCACCTGCTCTGCTTCCCTGATGCTTCATGGCTTCGTATTTCATGCGATATGCCTTCGCTTTTTCGCTTGGAAGAATATCTTCTCTTTGAATATTGCTGTCCACCATGATAATCGTGGCTTCATCGTCCGTATAATTACGAATAAACATCGGCATTGTATCAAGTCCTACAAGCTCACACGCATGTCTCCTTCGGTGTCCTGCAATAATTTCATAGCCGCCCTCAGCTCTTGGTCTTGCAATACCCGGCATCAGCACACCATGCTCTCTGACACTCTCCACCGTCTCCTGCATCTTTTCATCGTCCAGTACCTTAAATGGGTGACCTTTGAACTCATGCAGTTCTGATAATGCAATTTCCTGTACCTGCTCTATTCCTTCCTGTGGCTGTCCATCTCCGAATAAATCATCGAAGCTGTTCAGTTTTACCTTTGCGGCACTTCCTGTTTTATTCATCTGCAAGCACCTCCTCTGTCAATGACTGATAGGCACTCGCTACTTTTCCATTTGGATCATGCTCATAAATGCTGACACCTTCAGCAGAAATCTCCGCAGCTCTTACCGACATCGGAATACTGTTTTCAAATATTCTTACCTTGCTACCATAATTCTCCACAACCAATGCACTGATGTCTTTTGCATAATTCGTTCTGTTATCAACCATAGTAAGCAGAATACCTTCAATCTCCAATTTTGGATTGATCTGCCTTTTTACCTTTCCTATGGTCTTTATAAGCTGTTCCAGACCTTTTACCGGAAGATATGCTGCCTGCACCGGAATAAGGATGCTGTCGGCACTTGCAAAGGCATTTATGGTAATCATGCCAAGGGAAGGCATACAATCAATCAGAATGTAATCATACCTTTCTTTCTGCTGTTCTATATAAGTCCGAAGCACAAGCTCCCTGCTCATGACATTTACCAGTGATACTTCCAATCCCGACAACTCTATATTGCCGGGCATAAGGTCTACACCCTCGTCGTGCTTTAGGATGCCATAATCCGGCTCCATATCTTCTTCATTGATGATATTCGCCATAATGGTTGCAAGAGATACATCCAGTTTATCCGGCTCCTGAAAGCCTAAACTTGCTGTCAGGCTTCCCTGTGCATCCGCATCTATCAGAAGCACCTTTTTCCCCTTTTTTGCAAGTCCAATACCTAGATTACTTGTTGTGGTGGTCTTTCCAACTCCACCTTTCTGGTTTCCGATTACTATTACTTTACACATGATGAAATTCCTCCAAATTCTACTATTATTCTTTTACATTGCTCTTTTTTACTTCTACATACGATCTATAATATTTATCTGTTCCCTTGTTAGGGTAGAGGTCTGACATTTCCAGAACCTCTACCTTTGAGTGTCTCTGCATGATTTTTTTGAACCATGTAATATCATTTTTTGTTCCCATCAATCGAATCTTTAACATCAATCATTTCCTCCAAACATTGCATACAAATTTTTATTGTATGTGGCATACTCCGGATAGCGAATCTGTATTGCCTGCCAAAAATACGGTGCATAGCAACAGCAGAACAAATCCTCTACTGAATATCTCCGGCACTCATCCACCTGCTCCTCTGTGCCCTGCTCATCATCTACGCTCGGTGTTCCGTTGCAATACAAATTGAAAGCCATTCTGACAACCTTTGCACTTCCACTGGTCTGCCATCCTTCATGCAGGCACTCCGGTTTTACACAGCCAGTCTTGAAATTATAAATTCTATCCACATTTCTTCGTGTATCTTCGTTCATTCCAATGCAATAGCAAAGTGCCTTATGGTACACATCTGCCTCTCTGACTTTCTGTATTTTTTCATAGTAGAATTTCTCATGTGCTTCACTGATAAAGTTAATGTTTTCTTTTTTTGCTCCTAACGCTGTACTGTTCATGTTTGAACCTCCTTGTAATAATTCTGTTTTTTTCAACCATAACAACAGAAAAAGGACACTTTCCTTACTTTGGAAAATGTCCTTTTAATAGCATTTAACTATTTAGTTTTGAAAGGTTCAAATCTCTAAAACGTACCTTTTTAGTCCATATAAGTCCACCAAACAATAATAATTTGATGTCAAATTGATGTCATTCTTTGTTTCTAGTAGCGCAAACCCTTGATTTTACTGGTCTTTTTTCTCCAAGCTCTTCATTGTCGGGAACAGTAACACATCACGGATTGCCGGGCTGTCTGTCAGTAACATAACCAGACGGTCGATACCGTAACCGATGCCACCTGTGGGAGGCATACCGATTTCCAATGCGTTTAAGAAATCTTCATCGGTGTGGTTTGCCTCCTCATCACCAGCCTCGAAAGCGGCATCCTGTGCGGCGAAACGCTCTCTCTGGTCGATGGGGTCGTTTAACTCGGAATATGCGTTACACATCTCCCAGGTATTGATAAACAACTCGAAACGCTCTACCTTCTCCGGGTCGCTGGGTTTCTTCTTGGTCAGCGGGGAGATGGCAATAGGATGATCCATCACAAAAGTAGGCTGAATCAGATTCTTCTCGCAGTATTCCTCGAAGAACAGGTTCACAATATCCCCCTTAGTATGGCGCTCCTCGTACTCGATGTGATGTTCTTTTGCCAGCGTCTTCGCCTCATCATCATTCTTTACCGCATCGAAATCAACGCCTGCGTATTTCTTGATGCAGTCTGTCATGGTAATGCGCTCGAAAGGCTTGCCTAAATCAATTTCAGTTCCGTTATAGGAAATGGTAGCGGTGCCGCATACCTTTTCTGCCAGGTAACGGAACATACTCTCAGTGAGTTCCATCATACCTTCATAGTCAGTATATGCCTGATATAACTCCATCAGGGTAAATTCCGGGTTGTGTCTAGTGTCAACACCCTCATTACGGAACACACGTCCGATCTCGTAAACCCGCTCTAAGCCGCCTACAATCAGTCTTTTTAAGTAAAGTTCCAGAGAGATACGCAGCTTTACATCCTCATTCAGTGCATTGTAGTGCGTCTCAAAGGGTCTCGCCGCAGCACCACCGGCATTGCTTACCAGCATGGGGGTCTCTACTTCCATGAAATCACGTCCGGCAAGGAAATTACGAATCTCTTTGATAATCTGGGAACGCTTGATAAATGTTTCCTTAACTTCCGGATTCATAATCAGATCTACATATCTCTGGCGGTAACGGGTGTCTGTGTCAGTGAGTCCGTGGTATTTCTCAGGCAAAATCTGTAGACTCTTGGAAAGCAGGGTTACATTCTCTGCATGAACGGATTTCTCGCCGGTTTTCGTCTCAAAAACCTTACCGGTAATACCGAGAATATCACCTACATCGTATTTCTTGAAATCTGCATAAGGCTCCTCGCCAATGCTGTCCCTTGCCACATAAACCTGAATGTTTCCCTGCAGATCCTGGATGTTACAGAAAGATGCTTTACCCATAACACGCTTGAACATCATACGTCCTGCGATGGATACCTCTGTTCCATTCAGTTTTTCAAAATTATCCTTGATTTCCTTACTATGATGGGTCACATCATATTTGGTAAGCTGAAACGGATCTTTTCCGTTCTCCTGCAAGGCTGCCAGCTTCTCACGGCGTACCTTTAAAAGCTGATTCAAGTCCTGTGTCTGATTATTCTGATTCTGTGCTTCTCCCACGTCTCACTCACTCCTATATTCTTCTGCTTGCTAGTTGGAACGGTCAATGCCCAGTACTTTGTACTGGATTTCACCAGCCTGTGTCTCCACGGTAACCACATCACCGATTTTTGCTCCGATCAGAGCCTTACCTACCGGTGATTCATTGGAAATCTTACCTTTCAGGCTGTTTGCCTCAGTGGAACCTACGATTTTATACTCAAGCTCCTCATTTAATTCCAAATCCATAATGATAACCTTACAGCCAATGTTGATTTTATCAACATCCACCTCGTCCTCAACAACAACTTCTGCGTTCTTTAAGATCTTCTCCAATTCCTCAATACGAGCCTCGATATCACGCTGCTCATCCTTCGCTGCATCGTACTCTGCGTTCTCGGACAAATCGCCCTGCTCACGAGCCTCTTTGATCTTCTGCGCTACTTCCTGACGTTTCACTACCTTTAAATCGTGAAGCTCGTTCTCGTATTTACGCAGTCCTTCATAGGTCAATATGTTTTTCTTTTCTTCCATGATGCATTCCCTTCCTATCAAGTATTCTACGATACTTTTCCCATTTAACTATGGTATTATAACTACTTTTATTTAACGTGTCAATGACCTGCACTTCATCCGTAGGATAAAATCGCCAATTTTCAGCCATGCTCCCGTAGAGAAAAAGTGCTCGTGCCCGTTTTGCCCCATACTTTTCCTTTTCCGGGGTAGGCATACCGTCCAGATAACACACCTTACTCTGAATCCTGCCATCCAGAAGTCCCAGAAGAAGATGGCTATCTCCTGTAAGATCACATACCAACAATGGTTCCTGCCGTTCCCTCTCCAGCTCCAGAAAACGTTGAAGAGACAAGTTGGTTCGAGGGATCAGTCCATACTCATATTCCAAGTCTTCCTCCAGCTCTTCCAATTGGTCCACAAAACCTTCCCTCTTTCCCCCTTCGGAAAAAAGCAGGGTCACCTCATTGCGTCCCTCAGCCAGTTCCAAGACCAATTTCCGATAGTCCTCCAGTTTTTTCCCTTCCAGAAAGAACGCCAGCCGCTGCCGTCCCTTTCCACATTTTGACCGGAAAAAACCTGCCTGATATTCTCCCAGATCCTTTAAACCACCCAAAAGTCCATAATCCTCAAAAAGCCACTGCCCTTCCTGCTCCAGGCAGAGTTTCTTTTGCAGGGGTGGTTCCAGATAAAACCAGTCACTGCCGGTTTCCTCCAGTGCTGCCCGCAGGATGCGGTAAAGCCCCTGTTCCATCCCAATCCATTCCTCTGGAATTCCCAGGAAAAGGAGCTGATCTTCCTGCTGCTGTCTGATCTGTACCGGCAGCGTAACCGCTTTCCTGCACACTTGATTCCGCAGATTTCTCAGAAGTTCTCCAAATATTTTTTTCTTTCTGTCTTCTTCCCCGGTTCCCACTGGTTTTTTCAGGCGGTAACAGGACAAAATCCGGGACATAAAGAAATCCTCCATATAGTTCACCGCAGCGGTATCTATATAGAGGATATGTCCCTACTGTCCTTATGATGCAAAAATTGCTTCCACACTGTCCTTTAGTTCTTCCATGGACTCCATGGTATTGATTTTTCCCCGAAGTCTTGCAGAATTGGGAACTCCTGCCGTGTACCAGGACACATGCTTGCGCATCTCGCGCACTGCCAGATACTCGCCCTTCCACTCTGTCATCAGTTCCGCGTGGCGCAGAATCGTCTCCCTCATTTCCTCCCTGGTGGGTGGAGGAAGGAGTTCTCCCGTTTCCAGAAAGTGGACGGTTTCCCGGAAAATCCAGGGATTTCCCCGGCTTGCCCGCCCGATCATTACACCGTCACAGCCGGTCTGTTCCAGCATTTCCCTGGCCCGGAGGGGTGTGGTAATATCACCGTTTCCAATGACAGGAATATGCACCGCTGCCTTCACCCGGGCGATGCAGTCCCAGTCTGCTTCTCCGGCATACATCTGCTCTCTGGTACGTCCGTGGAGAGCCACCGCTGCGGCACCGGATTCCTCTGCGATATGGGCAAACTCCACCGCATTGAGGTGATTCCTGTCAAAACCCCGGCGAAACTTTACCGTTACCGGTTTTTGGGTGGCTTTTACGGTTGCCTCAATGATTTTTCCTGCAAGGATGGGATTCTTCATCAGTGCAGAGCCGTCTCCATTTCCTACAATCTTGGGAACCGGACATCCCATATTCAAATCCAGGATATCAAATGGGCGTTCTTCCAGCCGTGCCGCCTGCTCTGCAATGGTTTCCGGCTCGGAACCAAAGAGCTGCAGAGAGACCGGGCGCTCTTTCGGATGAATCTGTAACAGACTTTCCGTATTTTTATTGTGATATTGCAGTGCCTTTGCAGACACCATCTCCATGCACACCAGACCTGCTCCCTGTTCATGGCATAACAGACGAAATGGCAGGTCGCTTACTCCTGCCATTGGTGCCAGAACCACCTGGTTGTCCAGTGTGACATTTCCTATGGTCAATTTCATAGTTATGTCAACCTCAATATAAAATCTATCTACAGTTCTTTTCGTAAAGGATGCGAAGTCCCTCTAAGGTCAAAGCACTGTCATAATGCTGGATGGTATCTGTCTCATCGGAAATGATTCGTCCCAGTCCACCGGTTGCCACTACTTTTAAGTCCCCATAACCGGTTTCTTTTTTTACCTGATTGATAATGTATTCCGTCTGTCCGATCTGTCCGTACATCAGACCAGCCTGCATGCTGCTGATGGTTTCTTTGGCGAGGATGGACTTGGGTTTCCGGATTTCAATTTCCGGCAGTTTGGCGGTATCCTCCCACAAAGCCTTGGCAGAAATCCGAATGCCCGGCGCAGTGATTCCCACGGCAAAGGTTCCGTCAGCCTCCACCAGATCATAAGTAGTTGCTGTACCAAAATCCAATACCAGAACAGGACCTCCGTAAATCTCATAGGCTGCCACCGCATCCACAATACGGTCGGGACCAATCTCTCTGGGATTTTCCGAGGTGAGTTTAATGCCGGTTTTGATGCCGGGTCCTACCACAAGAGGTTTTTTATTCAGATATTTCTGAATGGCACTCTGGAAAGAATGCATGACATTGGGTACCACGCTGGCGATAATCACACCACCTAACTCCCGATAGTCCATGCCGTTTCTGTCCAACAGTTCCCGCAGCACGATGCCATATTCATCGGAAGTACGGGGCATCTGTGTAGTGAGACGAAAAGTGCAGATCAAGTCCTTTTCCTGATACACACCGCAGGTAATGTTGGTATTTCCGATATCAACCACTAAAATCATGCTACTGTTCCTCCTTTCATAATTCCTCCACACTTTCGTGAAGAATAAACACTTTGTAATATAGCTCCAGCGAATGTAACAGTTCCGCCCGGTTTCGTTCAATCTCCCGGATTAACAGTCCTGCCCCAATCTCGTCAAAAAGATAGTCGTTGTCCGCCACATCGGTTTCAAACTGGAGATTTCCTGCCTCATCAAAGCAAATGGTGAAAATGCCGCCCACTTCCTCTGTAAAAAGCACACAGATAATGTGGAGCTGGTTCTGAACATCTTCAGGGAGTTTTCCGAACTGTTCTTTATTAAAGTAGTATTTCTGCTCGTAGGAATTCGCCCCACAAAGTACAATTTTCTCAGACATAACCGTATATCCCCCTTACCGAAACTTCTCCGGCATAAACGGCTTCCACTGTGCCATCCTGTTTTTCCACCAAAAGCTCTCCCTGGTTATCGATGCCTCTGGCAACGCCATCAAAGGGATGCTGGGGGTCTAACACATGAACTTCTCTGTCTTTATTTGCCATGTGTGCCTCGTAAACTTCTTTCATAAAAGAAAGGTTCTGCACCTTTTCAAATTCGTCGTAGGCTTCCTCAAAATAATGAAGAACCCGCTCGATAATTGCTATCCGGGACACTTCATGTCCGGTCTCTAATTTCAGAGAAGTGGCAGTCTTTTGCAGTTCCTCCGGAAATTCCTCAATATTTACATTGATTCCAGTGCCCACAATCACATAGGCAATTTCCTTCTGCTCCAGGCTGATACTCATCTCCGTTAAGATACCACAGATTTTTTTGCCATTCACCACCACATCATTGGGCCATTTAATCTGGGTCTGCACGCCGCACACATCCTCCACTGCCAGTGCCACCGCATAGGCCTGTAACAGCGTAATCATGGAGGCATGGTCTGCGGGAAAGGTGGGACGCAGCAGCACAGACATGGCAATGGTCTTTTCTGCAGGCACCTGCCAGCTCCTGCCCCGGCGTCCTTTGCCGGCCTGCTGGTCTCCGGCTACCACCAGTGTTCCGTGGGGTGCCCCTTCCTCTGCCATAGTCTTTAAGTCAGTATTGGTGGAACCGGTCACTGCCTCATATACTTTTTTGCCGGCAATCCATTTAAAATGTAACTGGTTGTCCAACTCTGCCTGATTTAATACATCCATATTCTCTGCCAGGCGGTAACCGCGATTGCGTACCGCTTCAATCACATAACCCTCTTTTTCCAGCTGCTTCATTGCTTTCCACACTGCAGTCCGGGAGACACCAAACTGTTCACAAAGAGCCTGCCCGGACACATAGTCCGGGCAGTGTTCTCTGAGCATTGTCAAAATTTCATTTTTCATATGGAACCTCTTGTCCTATTATAGAACAAAGCGTTGAATTTATTCGTATCCCAGAGTTGCCGCCATCACCGCCTTGATGGTATGCATACGGTTCTCTGCCTCCTGGAATACAATGGACTGTTTGGATTCAAATACCTCGTCCGTCACTTCCAATGCCTCAAAGCCGAATTTCTCGCCCTTTTCTTTACCGATCTTGGTCTTTAAATCATGGAAGGCAGGGAGGCAATGCATAAATACTGCCTGTTCTCCGGCATTCTCCATAATCTTTTTATTTACCTGATAAGGGGATAAAACCTTAATGCGATCCTCCCATGCCTCGTCAGGCTCTCCCATGGAAACCCATACATCGGTGGAAATCACATCTACATCTTTCGTACCCTCCATGGGGTCTTCCGTCAGACGAATACTGCCGCCGGTGGTCTTTGCAATTTCCTCACACTGTTTCACAAGTGCTGCATCCGGGAAAAATTCTTTCGGTGCGCAGACGGTAAAATGCATGCCCATTTTGGCGCTTGCCACCATGAGGGAATTGCCGGTGTTGTAACGGGCATCACCCATGTAGGTCATGCGGATTCCCTTAATATGTCCGAAATGCTCCTGAATCGTAAGCAGGTCTGCCAGCATCTGGGTGGGATGAAACTCATTGGTAAGACCGTTCCACACCGGAACACCGGCATGCTCTGCCAGTTCCTCCACAATGTCCTGTCCAAATCCACGGTACTCAATACCGTCAAACATGCTGCCCAACACTCTTGCAGTGTCAGGAATACTCTCTTTCTTTCCAATCTGGGAGTCGGTAGGATTTAAGAACGTCGTTCCCATGCCTAAATCGTGTGCTGCCACTTCAAAAGCGCACCGGGTTCTGGTACTGGTCTTTTCAAAAATCAGTGCCACGTTTCTGCCCCGGAGATGGTCTACTAAAACGCCAGCCTTCTTCTTCGCTTTAAAGTCTGCTGACAAGTCCAGCAGGTACTGAATTTCTTCCGGTGTGTAATCCAGAAGTTTTAAAAAATGACGTCCTTTTAAGTCCATGTGTTATACCTCTTTAATTGATTTAACCAGTCCTGCCATATTCTGAATCTCAGAGGGGATGATAATCTTGTTCGCTGGACCTGCAGCAGCTGCCTGGAAAGCCTCAAGACTCTTTAATTTCAGGACTGCCTCGTCAGCACCGGCCTCTTTAATCATGCGGATGCCTTCTGCTGTTGCACTCTGGACTTTCAGAATAGCGGCTGCCTGTCCTTCTGCCTCACGCAGCATCTTCTCTTTTTCTGCCTCTGCACGGAGAATTGCGGACTGTTTCTCAGCCTCTGCCTCCAGAATCGCTGCCTCTTTCTTACCTTCTGCTACAGTTACGCTTGCTTTCTTCTCACCTTCTGCACGGGTGACAGCCTCACGTCTCTCACGCTCTGCCTTCATCTGACGCTCCATGGAGTTCTGGATTTCTGCAGGAGGAATGATGTTCTTTAACTCTACACGGGTAACCTTGATACCCCAGGGATCAGTTGCGATATCAAGCTGGGAACGCATCTTGGTGTTGATGGTTTCACGGCTGGTCAGTGTCTGGTCTAACTCCATCTCACCAATGATATTTCTCAGAGTAGTAGCCGTCAGGTTCTCAATTGCCATCAATGGATTCTCCACACCGTAAGCATACAGCTTGGGGTCTGTAATCTGGAAGAATACGATGGAGTCGATTCTCATGGTTACGTTATCCTTGGTGATAACCGGCTGCGGTGCAAAATCCAGAACCTGTTCTTTTAAGATAACTTTTCTTGCTACCTTATCAATAATAGGCATCTTGATGTGCAAACCTACGGACCAGGTTGCCTCATAAGCACCCAGACGCTCTACAACGTAGGCGTGTGCCTGGGGCACAATTTTGATGCAGGATGCCAAAATCAGAATCAATACGACGAGAACTGCAATTACGAATACGATTTCCATTTCTTTTCCCTCTTACTCTTTCTTTTTGAAGTTAGTTGCTAAATACCTATTCTACCGGCTGTTCAGGTGTTTCTGCTTTCGCTGGCTGGCGGCTGATAACTTCACGCACAATCAATTTTACACCATTGATAGCCAGGACTTCCGCAACCGCTCCCTGGGGAATGATCGTTCCGTCCTCACTGCTGCGTGCCGTCCATTCCTGTCCAGACACCGTAACCTGGCCAGCTGCCCGCAGATTATCAATCTGAGTAGTTACAATTGCCTGTCTGCCAATCAGACTTTCCGCATTGGTTTTCACTCGGTCTCTGTTAAAATACTTCATGGCGATAGGCCGGGTAAACAGAATCAACACCAGCGAAACGACAATGAAGATGATCATCTGCGGCAGAAACGGCATGCCAAAGCCTGCGCAGATTCCACAAACCAATGCTGCGGCCGCAAACCAGATCGTTGTCAACCCCATGGTTGCAATCTCCGCCAAAATCAGGATGAGCATAAGTACAAGCCAGAAAATTGTCATGTCCATAGTTTCTCCTCCCCTTTCTTGGTATTTCTTTCATTCTACTATATTTCCCCCACCTGTGCAATAAAAAAGAGAAGGTCATCCCTTCTCTTTCTCTTCTCTACCAGAATACATGGGCACCGATTACCACCCCGTCATGGTTTCCTGCCCGTTTAAAGTGAGTGGCCGTTCCCACATTGGTCTCCCCTGCAATTGCCCTTGCAGCAGCATCCAGGCAGGACTGTTTCACTCCCTTTTCATAAACTTTCGCCACATTGCCGTTTAATGCCGGGGGAAACTGTCCCGATGCAAAAAGGACACCGGCGATGGTATTGGGATATCCGGAGTTTCTCACCCGGTTCATCACCACGGCACCTACCGCCAGCATTCCCTCTGCGCTCTGGTTTCCGGCTTCACACTGGATAAGTGCCCCCAGCAGACGGGTTTCATCTTCCGATGCCAGCACCGCTCCCTGTAATGCAGTCAGTTTTGCCTTTTCTTCTGCTGCCTTTTTCTCCCGTTCTTTCACAGCCTCCATGGTTTCTCCACTGTCAATATGAAACTCTGTGGACACATATTCCGTGGAGACATAACCATTCTTCCCTTCATAATCTACACAAATCCAGTCGTCATCCACCACCTCGATGACATCCAGTTCATCCTCTGCTTTTAAGAGTCCGTAAATTCCGCTGTCCAAACTGGGGCTTTTCCGCACACGCAAAGAATCTGTCTCGATGTTGACAATAAGATTTCCTACCTCATTGGCCAGAGCTTCTGCCTCTTCACCAAAAAGAAGATAGTCATCCCTGGCCCAACCCACCAGGTCACCGGATTGCAGCTTTGTCCAACCGTCTTTCCTCTCCAGAATCGTGCCTCCGCAATCCTTATAAAGGTATCCTGCTTTTTCGGAGGTTTCGTCAGCTTCCGCCCGGACATTCAATGTATTGTTTACATTTGCCATAACCAGGGTGGAAGATGTTTTCTTCTCCTCCTGCTGTTTCTGTAACTCTAACTGAGCCTGTTTTATCTGATTGCGCAGCTGTGTATCGGATGGGGTTACATAACATGCAACTCCCACGCCGTTTCCCTCTTCGTCAGTCGCCGTATTTCCGTCCGCCTGCACAGTTATCCCTGTAAGGGAAATCACCAGCAGTCCGATGCACCAAAGCAGCCGCCTTTTCAAGTCACGCATCCTTTTCTATACCTCGCATTTAAGTATTACAAAAATGTTAAATATATTACAGCCTCGATCATAGCAAAAACCTCTGAAATTGTCAAGTTTTCCCAATTATCAGAGGTTTTTTACGAATGTTTTTGTTTATATTTTGTTACGAACCACAACATCTAGTGGTTATAAGCTTTTGGACTTTTCAATACAGGCTTCCATGGCATCCATGACTGCCGCCCGAAATCCTTTCTCTTCCAATACTTTCACTGCCTGAATGGTGGTTCCTCCCGGAGAACATACCATGTCCTTTAATTCACCGGGGTGCCTCCCGGTTTCCAACACCATCCTGGCGCTGCCAAGGACTGCCTGTGCTGCAAACTCATAGGCCTGGCTGCGTGGCATGCCGGCTGCCACCGCTCCATCCGCCATGGCTTCAATAAATAAGAAGACATAGGCAGGGGAGCTTCCGCTGACACCTACTACCGCATCAATGAGACGCTCCGGAATCTCGCTAGTCTTTCCCATACCAGATAATAAATCCATCGCCTGCTTCATCTCTTCGTCAGATACCCGTTCATTACGGCTGACGCTGGTAATTCCCTCTCCCACCAAAGCAGGGACATTGGGCATGCAGCGCACCAGCTTTAACGGCCGGCCAAACTGCGTCTCAATATAATCCATGGTCTTTCCTGCAGCGATGCTGATGATCAGCGCATCTGCATTGACCTCATCCTTGATCCGGGCAATAACCTCCGGGAAAAACTGGGGTTTCACAGCCAGTATCAAAATATCTGCTGCCTGTGCCACAATACTGTTATCCGTGGTGGTTTCAATTCCAAAACGGTCTGCTATTTTTTGAGCTGTTTCTTCTGTCCTGCAGGAGCCGATGATTTCTCCCGGTGTCACCATATCCTTCTGCAGCATTCCACCGATCATTGCGGATGCCATATTTCCCAAACCGATAAATCCAATCATGACTTTTCTCCCTTCCTATCGTCTCTGACGATTTGCCTCATACATGAGAATGGATGTGGCAATCGCTGCATTTAGGGACTCCACCTGTCCCTCCATGGGAATCTTTAAATACTGATCTGCCAGTTCTGCCGTTTCTGTCCGCAGGCCATTTCCCTCATTTCCAATGAGAAAGGCCGTCCCTTTGGTAAAGTCAAGGGCATCATAATACTTGGTTCCCCTTAAATGGGCAGCGTAGCTTTGGATTCCCTTTTTCTTTAGTTCGGTAAACACCGGCTTCAAGTCTTCCACATAGAGAAAAGGCACCCGGTAAATGGAGCCCATGGTGGCCCGTATGGTTTTGGGATTATATAAATCCACCGTGTTCTTACTCATTATAACACCGGTAATGCCTGCTCCTTCACCGGTTCGCAGAATCGTTCCCAGATTGCCGGGATCCTGCAAATCCTCAAGGAGCACCAAAAGGGGATTTTCCCTTGTAAGAAGTTCTTCCAATGTATAGTGTTTTTGACGCAGTACGCACAAAATTCCCTGAGGGGTCTGGGTGTCTGATATTTTCCGAAACACCTCGTCCGTCACCAGAAAAACGGAAATTCTGTCATCGCCATCCGATTTCAGAATCCGGTTTTTTAACTGTATATCCGGATCTGAACCGACCTCGTGTTCCAGCTCCAACCGTTCCCACAGAGCCTCTGCCACAAAAATCTGCTGCAGTTCCTCCTCCGGTGCTTCCAGGAACATCTTCCGCCCCTCCACCAGATAGACATCGGCTTTCCGCCGCTCTTTCGCCTTGGCAGACCAAAGCACCATTTCCTTGATTCTGTTGTTGGACACGCTTGTAATCCGCTCCATTGCACGCTCCTATTTAAAAGAGGGGCTTGCCTCCTGCGGTCAAGCCCCTTTGCTTATCCTGAAATAAATTACATGGAAAGGATCTTCGCTACCTGATACTGGTACTCGTCGATACTCTTCTGCATTGCTAATGCTTCCTCAATATCATAATCCACTATCCCGCCGTGCTGATGAGCTACCACACGGTTGGATTTACCTGCACACAGGATATCTGCTGCATAAGCGCCCATCATGGATGCATAGTAACGATCCTTACAGGTAGGAGTACCACCACGCTGCATGTAACCGAGAATGGTTGCCCTGGTCTCAATGCCGGTTGCAGCCTCAATTCTCTTTGCCATGGAAGTGGAATGTCCGATTCCCTCTGCATTGATGATCAGATGGTGGGTCTTTCCTCGCTTACGGGATGCGATGATGTTATCAATCAGCGCCTGTTCGTTATAATCATATTTCTCCGGAAGGAGAATGTCCTCTGCACCGTTGGCTACGCCACAGTACAAAGCAATGTATCCCGCATTACGTCCCATAACCTCAACGATGGAGCATCTCTCATGGGAGGAGGAAGTATCACGAATCTTATCAATTGCTTCCATTGCGGTATTGATTGCAGTATCAAAACCGATGGTATAATCCGTGCAGGCAATATCCAGGTCAATGGTGCCCGGCAGGCCAATGGTATTAATGCCATTCTGTGCCAGTTTCTCCGCACCGCGGTAGGAACCGTCACCACCGATGATAACGATACCGTCAATACCATGCTTTCTGCAGATATCTGCCGCTTTCTTCTGTCCTTCCGCTGTGCGCATCTCTGAACAGCGGGCGGTTCCAAGAATGGTACCTCCTCGCTGGATAATATCCGAAACGGAAGCCTTCTCCATATCTATAATTTCTTCATCCAAGAGACCCTGATAGCCTCTTCTGATTCCTTTTACACTGACACCGTTACCGATTGCTTTTCTGACAACAGCACGGATTGCTGCGTTCATTCCCGGTGCATCGCCGCCACTGGTGAGGACGCCGATGGTTTTAATCTCTTTCGACATATGTTGCTACCTCCTACTTTGAACACATTTTATTCCTTTTTCGTTGAATTTACAATAGTATTGATAAAATTTCGTCAAACCACTTTGACATTTTCTTCGCCCAGCAATTTTGCCAGTGCCTCCACCAACGCCTGATCTGCATTCACATTCCGGTTCGGGGGAAGCTTCTTCATCTGTCTGGTATCTGACAGATAGATGACAATCTGATCCTTTCCTTCACTGTCCTTTAATATTGCAGAAGTCTGCAGCTCTTTTGCTGTATACTCTGCCAGATTTGGAAATTTCAGCCACAAGGTCTTTGGAACTTCCGCAAATCCGGTAATCTGCTCACAGATCAATTTTGCATCCTTATCTTCCTCCGCCGAAACTCTTCCTTTTATAAAAACTTTTTCATCTTCGATGAGTTTGTCTGCATTTTTCTCGTAGTCCCTGGGGAATACAATGACTTCCACAGCACCTGCCACATCTTCCACCGTAAGAAAGGCCATAATCTTATCGTTTTTGGTATACTTAATCTTTTTGTCCGTGATCATGCCTCCGATGGTAACGCTTGTCCCATCCAGCAGATGGCAGCTGCCGTTTTCCTCATCCAACATAAAATCGGAAGTCTTTGCCGTGGTGTGTTTACGCCACAGTTCCACATACTCCTCCATGGGATGCCCACTGACATAGATACCCAGCACTTCCTTTTCAAAAGCCAGCATCATTTCCCGGGAATAAGGTGCTACCTGGGGCAGTTTCACATCAAAGTCCTCTTTCTGGTCCTCATTGACAATATCAAACAGAGACATCTGCCCTGCCATGTTATTCTTCTTATCACTTAAAATACCATCTACAATCTGGATGTACACACTCATGAACTGTTTCCGGATCAACGCTGCATCCACTTCCTGTGCTCCGCTCTCCATACGCCCAAGGGAATCCAGTGCTCCGGCCTTGATAAAATTTTCAATGGCACGTTTATTCATATCCCGGTCTGCCATGCGGGTGATAAAATCCTTCAGGTTGGTGAAGAGGCCTCGTTCCTTTCTTTCTTCCAGAAGTCCGTCAATCACCGGACGACCCACACTCTTAATGGCTGTAAGGGCATAACGGATGCTTCTGCCGGATACGGAAAACCCCGCCTCTCCTTCGTTAATATCCGGGGGCAGGATCTGAATGCCCATGTTTCTGCAGGTAAGAATATACTCCGATACCTTACCGGAGTTATCAATAACGGAGGTGAGCAGTGCTGCCATATACTCCACAGGATGATAATATTTCAGATAAGCGGTCTGGTAGGAAACCACCGCATAGCATGCCGCATGGGATTTATTAAAAGCATATTTTGCAAAATCCATCATGGTATCGTAAATATGGCTGGCCACCTCTGCAGGGATGCCCTTTGCCACACAGCCGGGAACATGTTCCTCCTCGTTACCGTAGACAAAGTTTTTGCGCTCCTGTTCCATGACATATTGTTTCTTTTTACTCATGGCACGACGCACCAGATCCGCACGACCCATGGTGTAACCACCCAGTTTCTGCACGATCTGCATGACCTGCTCCTGGTACACGATACAGCCATAGGTGGGAGACAGTATTTCCTCCAGCTCGGGACATTCATAGGTGATGGAGGCTGCATCGTCTTTTCCTTTGATATATTTCGGGATGAAATCCATAGGTCCCGGTCGGTAAAGAGAAATTCCGGCAATGAGATCCTCCAGGTTCTGAGGCTTCAGTTCTTTCATGAAGCTCTTCATACCGCCACTCTCCAACTGAAACACCCCATCTGTCCGTCCGGTTCCCAGAGAGTTTAGCACCGCCTTATCATCGTAATTGATGGCATCAATCTCTATTTTTTCTCCAGTGGATTTCTCTACCAGTTTCACTGCATTCTGGATGACGGTAAGGGTACGCAGACCCAGAAAATCCATCTTCAACAGTCCCAGTTCCTCGATGGTGGTCATGGTAAACTGGGTGGTAATGGAACCGTCAGAGCCTCTGGACAGGGGAACAAATTCGTCTGCAGGTTTCTGGCAGATTACCACGCCTGCCGCATGCATGGAAGTGTTGCGGGGCAAACCCTCCAGCCGTTTGCTCATATCAATCAACTCATGTACCTGGGCATCACTCTCGTACAGTTTCCGCAGTTCCGGATTGATTTCCAGTGCCCTGTTCAAGGTGATATTTAACTCATTGGGAATCATCTTTGCAATAGAGTCTGCAAAGCTGTAGGGCAGATCCATTACCCGTGCCACATCCCGGATGACACCTTTTGCTGCCAGCGTACCGAAGGTTACAATCTGCACCACGCAGTCGGCGCCATACTTTTCCTTTACATAGTCGATAACTTCCTGTCGTCTTTCAAAGCAGAAGTCCACATCAATATCCGGCATGGACACACGTTCCGGGTTCAGAAACCGCTCAAAAAGGAGGCTGTAGCGGATAGGATCAATGTTGGTAATTTTCAGGCAATAAGAAACAATACTTCCCGCTGCGGATCCTCGTCCCGGTCCTACCGCTATGCCATGCTCCCTGCAGTAATTGATATAGTCCCATACAATAAGGAAATAGTCCACATAGCCCATCTTCCGGATGACGCCCAGTTCATACTCCATACGGTTAAGGAGGGTGCCGTCATCCTCCGGGTAGCGCTCTTTCAGTCCGTCCTCGCATAATTTATTTAAATAAGTCCAGGAATCGTAGCCCACCGGTACTTCAAAGTGGGGCACCTTGGTGACACCAAACTCAATTTCCACATGGCACCGGTCTGCGATCCGCTGGGTATTTTCCACGGCCTCCCAGGCATAGGGAAACAGAGCTTTCATTTCTTCTTCACTTTTTACATAATACTGTCCGCCTTCGTAGCGCATCCTGTTTTCATCGGAAAGCTTTTTGCCGGTCTGAAGACAAAGCAGGATATCGTGGGGAGCTTCATCCTCCCGGTAGGTATAGTGGACATCATTGGTGGCAGCCAGATCAATGTTTAATTCCTTGCTCATCTGCAGCAGTGCGGTGTTGACCGTCTTTTGTTCCGGGATGCCGTGGTCCTGCAGTTCCAGGAAAAAGTTGCCCTTGCCGAAACACTCCTGATATTTCAGAGCCGTTTTCTTTGCCTCATCGTAAAGTCCCTTGACAATGTAACGCTGCACTTCCCCTGCCAGGCAAGCAGAAAGGGCAATAATGCCCTCATGGTAGCGTTTTAAAATCTCCATATCCACACGGGGTTTGTAGTAATACCCTTCGGTAAAACCACGGCTGACAATTTTTACCAGATTTTCATAGCCTTTGTTGTTTTCTGCCAGAAGAACCAGGTGGTAGTAGCGGTCCTCTCCCCCAGTGAGTTCCTTATCAAAACGGGAGTTGGGTGCCACATAGACCTCGCAGCCCAGAATGGGATTGATGCCGGCAGCCTTTGCCTCCTTATAGAAATCAATGACACCGTACATGACGCCGTGGTCGGTAATGGCGCCGGCCGTCATGCCCAGTTCCTTGATGCGTTTCACATATTCTTTGATTTTGTTAGCCCCGTCTAAAAGGCTGTATTCGGTATGTACATGTAAATGGGTGAATGCCATGAATGGTTTCCTCTTTGAGACTCGTAAACCCGTGCTGCGCGCTCCCTGCCTTCTCGTGGCAAAGCCGCTCGCAGGCGTTTACTCGTGAATGCCATCAGAAAAACAAATGCCTGCTCCCCAGTCGCTTGTTTTTCCACGATGTCACTATTATAACAGAAAGAACCGCCTTGCGGCGGTTCTTTCCAAAAAATATTTTGATATCTTTCCTATAGGTATTTCTTTAAAACATCAACCTTATCCAGTTTTTCCCAGGGAAGATCCAGGTCATTGCGTCCAAAGTGACCGTAAGCTGCGGTCTGCTTGTAGATAGGCCGGCGAAGGTCTAACATCTTGATGATTCCAGCGGGACGAAGGTCGAAGTTCTCACGGACAATGTCAACCAGCTTCTCATCGGAAACCCTACCGGTTCCGAAGGTATCTACCAGGATAGAGGTGGGCTGTGCCACGCCGATAGCGTAGGACAGCTGAATCTCGCATTTGTCAGCCAGTCCGGCAGCTACAATATTCTTTGCAACGTATCGCGCTGCGTAAGCTGCGGAACGGTCAACCTTAGTGCAGTCCTTACCGGAGAAAGCGCCGCCGCCGTGACGGGCATATCCACCGTAGGTGTCTACAATAATTTTACGGCCGGTCAGACCTGCATCACCGTGAGGTCCTCCGATTACGAAACGTCCGGTGGGATTGATAAAGAATTTGGTATTCTCATCCACCAGCTCTGCAGGCAGAATCGGGTCAAATACATATTTCCTGATATCTGCATGAATCTGCTCCTGGGTTACATCCTCATCATGCTGGGTGGAGCAGACTACTGCCTCCAGACGGAAAGGCTTGCCGTTCTCATCGTACTCTACGGAAACCTGGGTCTTTCCATCGGGTCTTAAATATTTCAGGGTGCCGTCTTTGCGCACAGCGGTAAGCTGTTTTGCCAGGCGGTGTGCCAGGGAAATGGGATAAGGCATGTACTCATCGGTCTCGTTGGCGGCGTAACCAAACATCATACCCTGGTCTCCGGCACCGATTGCCTCAATCTCCTCGTCGCTCATCTTTGCCTCTTTCGCCTCAAGTGCCTTGTCAACACCCATGGCAATATCCGGAGACTGCTTATCCAGTGCTACCATAACCGCACAGGTATTGCCGTCAAATCCGGTCTTGGCATCGTTGTAGCCAATCTCATTTACGGTCTCACGGACGATTGCAGGAATGTCCAGGTTGGCCTTGGTGGTAATCTCACCGGTTACCAGTACGAAACCGGTACAGCTTGCAGTCTCACATGCCACGCGGCTCATGGGATCCTGTGCCATGCAGGCATCCAGGATGGCATCGGAAATTGCATCACAGACTTTGTCGGGATGTCCTTCAGTCACGGATTCGGAAGTAAATAATCTTTTTTCCATTTCTATTCTCCTTTTGTATTTGTTTTCGATAACCTCTATGGAACAATAAAAAAGTCCGTTCATTGCTATCTACAATAAGCGGACTTGAAATCTTACTCTGCTCAAATCCTCTTATTGTTCGACGTTTCTCTGCTTTCGCAGTAAATTCGCTCAGGTTGGCACCTTCCTCTGGGGGGTTGCCGTGGCTTCACAGATCCTATGTATCTCCACCACTCTGAATAAGAGAGTTATCATTTGTAATGTACACCCGGTAATATCACTTGTCAATATACAAATTTTGCCAAGTGTCTAACCGATTTTTAATTTGAATTTCTGAAAATCACGTTCACCGTTCACACGTTCAATCTGTGCTCCCAGAGACTGCAGTTTCAACGGGAAATCCTCGTATCCCCGTTCAATATACTGGATCTCTTCCACAGTAGAAAAGCCCTCTGCTGCCAGTGCCGCAATCACAAGTGCCGCACCTGCCCTCAGATCCGGCGCACTCAAGGACGCTCCGGTATATTTGCTCACGCCGTCAATAATGGCCGTGTTGCCTTCTACTTTAATGCTAGCGCCCATGCGGGTCAGCTCGTCCACATATTTAAACCGGTTTTCAAAGATGCTTTCCGTTACAATGCTGGTTCCGTTACATAAACCAAGAGTCACTGCAATCTGGGGCTGCATATCTGTAGGGAAACCGGGATAGGGCAGGGTCTTTACATGGGTGTGATCCAGTCTGCGGGTTGCCACCACACGAACCGCATCATCAGACTCCTGTACCTGGCAGCCGATCTCGATCAGCTTCGCACTGATGGACTCCAGATGTTTCGGAATCACATTTTTCACCGTCACATCCCCACAGGTCGCAGCAGCAGCAAACATAAAAGTACCTGCTTCAATCTGATCGGGAATAATGGCATAGTTGGTTCCATGGAGTTTCTGTACACCACGGATACGAATCACATCTGTTCCGGCGCCTTTAATGTTGGCACCCATGCTGTTTAAAAAGTTGGCAAGGTCTACCACATGGGGCTCTTTCGCTGCATTTTCCAGAATGGTCTGCCCCTCGGCCATCACAGCCGCCATCATTACGTTGATGGTCGCACCCACAGACACCACATCCAGATAGATATGGTTGCCCACAAGCCGGTCTGCCTCTGCAATGATATGACCATGTTCAATGCGCACACTGGCTCCCAAAGCACGAAAACCCTTGATGTGCTGGTCGATAGGACGGCTTCCGATATTGCAGCCACCGGGAAGTGTCACATCTGCCTGCTTATATTTGCCAAGCAAGGCACCTAAAAGATAATAGGATGCGCGGATCTTCTTGATAAAATCGTCTTCAATGACAAGATTGTGGATATTAGCACCGTTAATCCTGACCGTGTGACGGTCTACCCTCTCAATGAGAGCCCCGATGCTCTCCATTGCCTGCAGCAGAACATTGGTGTCCCGTACATCCGGCATGTTCTCTATCGTAACCGTATCATCCGTCATCACTGCAGCCGCCAGAATTGCCAGTGCTGCATTCTTCGCGCCGCCGATTTCTACCTCGCCGACTAACGGATTGCCGCCTTTGATTGCGTATTGTTCCATAATATTCCTCGATATCTATCTATACAAAATTAAGAAAATATTCCAAAATCATCATCGCTACATTATAGCATATTTTTCTCATTTGTAAATAGTCCGATATGCTCTCTAATAACTCAGATATTTCAGCGGGTTAACCTGCACGCCTCCGATGAGCATTTCAAAGTGAAGGTGAGGTCCCGTGCTGACTCCGGTATTTCCGCTTAGGGCAATCTTCTGTCCCTGGGAAACCGTCTGTCCCGCTGATACCAGAACCTTGCTTAAATGTCCGTAACGAGTCTGTCTTCCATCCGAATGCTGGATATAAACAACGTAACCGTATCCGCTTCCCCATCCGGCCTTTACCACAGTTCCTGCAGCAGATGCCATAACAGCAGTTCCGGTAGGTGTCGCATAGTCTACCCCCTTATGATAGGTGCTTGCTCCTCGTTTCGGTGCCTTTCTGGGACCAAACTGGGAGGTAATACGTCCACCGGACAAAGGTTTCATGTAAGTAGGCGGAATTTTGGTACCTCGTTCCACAATCTTGGCAACCGCTTCCAGTTCCACATTTTCCATGAGAATTTCGGTGCTTTCCTCCCGGTCGTTGCGATAGGTGACCGTTGCCACTACTTCCCTGTGTCCGGCAGAGGGCTGCTGTAACACCTTGGTCTGATAGGTATACCATTCATCATTGGGTACATAAACAATATCCTCATCGTAATCCTCTGCGTAGAATTTCTGCTCTGTGCGGACTACGGAGATTCCCGGTTCGGTAATGGTTACCACCAGTTCTTCCCCTGCCCGGATGATGGAGTTTTCATTGTCCAAGGTATCATTCATCTCGATGATCTTGTCCAGCGGAACGCCGGTGGTCAGAGAAATCTCTGACAGGGTATCTCCCGACTTCACCGCATAGGTAGTCTTTACTTCCTGATCTGCACATACCGCATCCACTGCATCCTGAATGGGAGTCAGCTCTGCCTCCGGCTGATAGGCTTCCACCACCTCCACTTTGTCTGCAAAATCCATGGAGATCAGACCAAGATCATAGTCCTGAAAATTTTTCTCAGTGACCGGCTCTGTCTGTGCCATTGCTTCTGCCATATTCTGACCCACGCCGGCTCTCTGAAAAACCTCCGTCTGTTGGGTAGAGGCTTCCATCTCCTTTTGTTCTTCATCGCTGTACACCTGTGTCGTCAGTACATTCAATTCACTGTCACAATCTGCTGTCAGCTGTACATGAAAGCGTTTTTCCTCATCGTATTTGCCCAGTACGCTGTCTAAAAGCCGTTCCACTTCACCGGTATTGGCAAGGCTGACGGTATAATTGCCCACACGCACCATGTAGGAGCGCTGCAGGGTTTCTTTATGATCCTTCTTCAGTGTGGTTACAATATGATCAAGCACCCTGCCTTCTTCATCCACCTGTCCCCAGATGACTTCTTTTCCCTCTAAACGGGAATCGACCTCCATCAATACCAGTTCCTCAGAGTCGGCTGCGATCTGTTTACGTGCCTGGATCAGCAGACTCTGAGCGGTCTCTTCATTTGCAACGGTTCCTACCTGTTCTCCATTGACATACATGGTAAACATGTTATCACCCGTGTGCTCAAAAGGACAAAAGGCGGGCAGAAAAAATGCACTGACTGCACTTATAAATAAGGCAGCCTTGATATATGTGTAACGTATTTTTCTAGTATTATATGTTTTCTCTCGTGTTTTCATACTGTCTCATTGTAACAGCAAACATTCCTCTTGTAAAGGATTCGTGGTATACTGAGAGCATGATGAGCATGAAAGGCAACGATAAATCCATTATTTTTCATATTGATGTCAACTCAGCCTACCTAAGCTGGACAGCCCTGGATGAATTGGATAAAGGTTCAGAAGTGGATCTGCGCACCATTCCTTCTATTATCGGTGGAGATATCCAGAGCCGTCATGGTGTGGTACTGGCAAAATCCATCCCTGCCAAAGCTTACCATATCAAAACCGGCGAACCGGTGATGACAGCCCTGCGCAAATGTCCGGGGCTTGCCATGCACAAGCCTGACCACGCTCTTTACAGCCGGCGAAGTCATGAGCTGATGGCGTATTTAAAATCTGTCTGTCCGGATATTGAACAGGTGAGCATTGACGAGTGCTATCTGGATTACACCCCCATCTGTCATCAATTCCCCGATCCGGTATCCGCAGCTTCCATGATTAAGGACACCGTACGGAATCGTTTCGGTTTTACGGTAAATGTGGGGATTTCAAACCGTAAGGTTTTAGCTAAAATGGCATCCGATTTCGAGAAACCGGATAAAGTCCACACCTTATATTCCTGGGAAATCCAGGAAAAAATGTGGCCTCTTCCGGTCTCCCGCCTCTTCTCCTGCGGTGCTTCCAGTGTGGACACTCTGCGTAAGCTGGAAATTCTCACCATTGGAGATCTGGCCAGGGCAGATGTGCATATTTTGGAATTACATTTAAAAAGCCATGGCCACACACTCTGGGAATTCGCCAATGGCGTGGATGACAGCCGGGTTTTATCCGTCCGGGAAGATGCCAAGGGTATCGGAAATTCCTCCACCTTCAGCCAAAACGTGGTCACCTGCGATGCGGCGCATAGGGAGCTTCTTATCCTCTCCGAGTCTGTATGCAGAAGACTTCGTCAAGCCGGCAAAAGAGCTTCTATGATCAGCGTCGAGATTAAATATAGTGATTTCCGCATGTCCTCTCATCAGACCACTCTGGAACATGCCAGCAACAGTACCGACATCATCTATAAGACTGCCTGCCAGCTTTTTGCTGAAATCTGGAGTGGTGATCCGGTGCGTCTCCTTGGGGTGCGTACCAGTCGTCTGGAGGATGCCGATGCCCCGGAACAGTTGGATCTGTTTTCTTATATGGAAGGGATGCCGGATCTCTGTCACGAAGCTGCTGCTCCTGCGAAAACTCCTTCTGCCGAAAAACAGCGCAAGCTGAATCAGGCACTGGATTCCATCCGGGAGCGCTATGGAGCATCCGCCATCACCCGGGGGAGTTTATTGGATAAAAAATCCGCAATGAAAAACTCCACTGCGGACTGATTACTTTGCTTTATTCTTTTGTACCGAATAACCAAACTTGCCCAGTTTTTCGCCCAGTGCATAATACTCTCCATGGGAATAGGTTACCAAACCACTGTTGTTCAGCCAGAATTTACCGTATTCATCCATGTATTTATCATCCACCGTCACACCCAGAATCCTGGCAAGAAAGATTTCATGAGTTCCCAACAGTTCGGATTTCGTCACTTTGCATTCCAGATTCACAGGGCTCTCGGCAATTCCGGGAGCATCTATATAGGTTGATTTCCATCTGGTGAGTTTCATCTCTTTAAATTTGTCCACATCCCTGCCGGATCTGACTCCACAGTAATCCGTGGCAAATACCAGCTCCTTTGTCACCAGATTCACCACAAACTCTCCTGTATCCTTTATCATGGAATAGGAATAGCGCTGGGGGCGGACTGAAATGGAAAGCATAGCCGGATCTGAGCAGATGGTTCCTGCCCATGCTACTGTGATGATATCATCCTGCCCTTTTCCATCCGTGCAGCTGACCATGACCACGGGAACGGGATACAGCATATTGCCTGGTTTCCATAGTTGCTTTGCCATGTTATCACCTCGTTATCCCTGTCTTTTAGAAAAGTTTGAAATTGAGCATCTGAAGGATTTGTAATGCCAGGGTTCCGGCTGCTGCCACAAACGCAAGAACAGAAAAAATCAATGCTGCCGTAGTTTTCCCCGCCAGCTTTCCGTTGGAAAGCTTCATCAGTTCTTCTACCCTTGCAGTCTGTTTTTCATTCTCTTCCACAATAGATGCCTGCACATTGCGATATACTTTCACATCCTCACGGTGGGTAAAGTCATCAGATTGACGAAACATTTCTGCCATTTCTTCTTTATTGGGAAGCTGGGGAGAATTTTCTTCCATTTTTTGAACAAGCTCATCCATCTGCTGCACAGAATGATCCATTTTTGCAACGGAACCATCCATCTTTTCTACGGAGTCTTCCATCTTTTCCATGGTATCTTCCATTTGCCCAAGCATTGCATTTAATCCTGTCTTCATCTCCGCCGACAGTTCTGCACTCTTTGCATTGCAATTCTGCATATCCTGCAAGCCTGCTTCATATCTGTCCACCTGGGTCTGCAGCTGCTCCATTCTGGCTGTATCCGCCTCGGAATTTGCCTTGATCATCTCCTGAGCATTCACCCGTTGTGCCAGCTTATCCATAAATATATCCATGCCGTCTATCCTTTCCACATGTTACTGTTCATTCGTTCCAGTAGCAATTTCCTTTATTCTGGCATTTTTCCTGTTTTTTGTCAATGCAATCCAAAAGCTTACCCGGTTTTCCTTCTTTCCTTTTGTGCATTATGTATAAATATACCTTTTATTCTTTTTCCGTTTTAAGCAGAGTTTACTATAGTTTTACATCTTGTTCATAATTTGTTCATAAAGAATTGCTATACTTAAATCAGTTCAAAGGAAACAAGATAAATTTTTTCATAATAGCCCAGGTGCTGAAAGGTGCCTGGGCACTCCTCATTTCAGGACTCTTTTCGGTAGTTCTGTACTTCCTCATTTAAGGACAACATTCTGGCATCCAGATCCGACACCATTCTTGCACATTCCACCAGTTCTTTTTTTAAATGTTCCGGTGCATCCCCCTCAAATTTATAGTTGATCTTATGCTCCAGGCTTGCCCAGAAATCCATAGCAACGGTACGGATCTGAATTTCCACCTTCACATCCACAATACGATCCGACAGGTATACCGGAACAGTAACAATCATATGAAAGCTTTTATACCCACTGGGTTTTGGCTTGGCTATGTAATCCTTGACAGAAAGCAATGTCACATCCTGCTGATTGGCAATCATTTTCGCCAGCTTATATATATCGGAAGTAAAAGAACAGATCAGTCGAATCCCTGCAATGTCATTCACATACTTCACCATATTTTCAATGGTTGCCTCGTGGCCATCCCCTTTTAATTTGCGCACGATGCTCTCCGATGTTTTCAGACGGGATTTGATATGCTCAATAGGATTATACTGATGTACATGCTGAAACTCATCATTTAAAATCTCCAGTTTGGTCTCGATCTGTTTCAGGGCAGAGGAGTATACGAGAATGACTTCATTCCAGTTATCCACTTCATTGTCGCGACTTGGTACAAATTCCATAACATAATTTCCTTTCACCTTATATTATTCAGTATAGCATATATTACCTATTTCGGCACGCAGATGCCTTGTTTTTCTTTTGACAAGCTGTTATAATAATTTTCTGTTTGCTCAGCAGCAAAACCCTTGCTGTTTTCTGCATAAGAAAGTGAGGTAGCGTTTATGTTCCGTATGTGGGGTAAAATCTGGAAAAACAATCATCTGTCGCAGGATACCGTAATCTACGATGACACTGATGATACCCGTACCCATAAAATCTTTCACGCCCTCACCAAGATCTGCCTGGAATTCAATCTGGCAGAGCCGCAATGGCTGGACAGTAATATCCGGGACTTCAAGCGATATCGCAAGACCCGTTTCACCCAGGACAGTTTCGTTGAGGAAATTGATTTCGATTATCTGGAAATTCATATTATTGAAGAATAAACTATGATTATCGATGTGCGCCGCTAGGCGCACCGCGTAGAAAAAGGACACCAGCTTTACAGCCGGTGTCCTTCTCTGTTGTAAATTTAGCAATCCACTCTGTTGTAGTTAATCAGGCATCCTTTCAGGATGATCTGTCTTTCTTCATCGGTCAGTTCCCCTAAAGTCAGGGTAAACTCCACCAGTTTGTCATTCTCTACATTCACCGTATATGCCTTAATGCTGTCCCATTTCTCCTCCACAGCCTTGCGAATCTGGGGGATAAACAGATAATCCTTATTTTTGAAAGGAAGGTCTCCTGCGGAAATCACGAAGGGCAGCATACCCCAGTTAATGAGGTTGGAGCGGTAACGCTTGGTTGCGTACTCGTTGGCAATATTGGCCCAGCCGCCCAATACCTTCTGGCAGGAGGCTGCCTGCTCACGGGCAGAACCATCACCGGGTTTCACTGCAAAAATTGTGGAACCAAAACCGGTATTTTCATGGCTTGCATCGGCGAAGGTCTTCTTGACGGTGTGCATCACCGGTTTCACATCTGCATTTGCCTCGCTGGGATGCTGTCCTGCCATACGTGCGGTTTCTGCCTTCTGAATCTCCTTTGCCAGTCCCACATAGGCAGGGTCTTTCCGGGACAGGGTAAACTCTGCCAGTCCCAGGGGATTGGAGCGGTAGGAGGAAGTCTCACCGGAAGGAATCAGCTCATCGGTGGTGGTTACCGGGTCATGAATCTCGGATACCACGCGGAGAACCAGATTCTCCGGCAGGGCACCCATCTTCGGCCAATCCTTGATGTTGGGACCAAACTGGATTTCCTGGTCGGGGTCTGCCACACCCTTGGAATCAAAAACACGATTCTCATAAATCTTCTGATCAAAATGATACTGGTATACACCAAAGTCCCCGTCAAACTCGGTTGCTGCGGTCAGCACGCCCTTATTGGCTGCGGTAGCTGCAATGGAGCGGGCATCCATCAGTGCCACAGAGGAAATCTGTCCGTTCTGCAGCTTGGAGCCTTCACGGTTGGGGAAGTTTCTGGTGGAATGACGGATACTGAATGCGTTGTTGGCAGGGGTATCTCCGGCACCGAAACAAGGACCGCAGAATGCGGTTTTCATCACCGCACCGGTTTCCATAATGGCTGCTGCACAGCCATTGCGGATGAGTTCCATATAAATGGGCATGGAGGCGGGATATACGCTTAAGGTAAAGCCGTCATTTCCAATATATTTATCTTTCAGAATATCCGCAGCCGCACAGATGTTTTCAAAGCCGCCGCCTGCGCATCCGGCAATGATACCCTGGTCTACCATGAATTTGCCATCCACTACCTTGTCACGGAGTGTGAAATCCACTGCACCATCCAAAGATACTGCCGCACGTTTCTCCACATCTGCCAGAATGTCATCCAGGTTTGCCTTTAACTCCTCGATGGTGTAGGTATTGCTGGGATGGAACGGCATGGCAATCATGGGACGGATTTTGCTCAGATCAATCGTAATCAGTCCGTCATAATATGCGGTATCACCGGGCTGCAGCTTCGCATAATCCGCTTTTCTGCCATGAATCTCATAGAATTCCTCAATCTTCTCATCCGTCTCCCAGATGGAGGACAGGCAGGTGGTCTCGGTAGTCATCACATCAATGCCGATTCGGAAATCTGCACTTAAGTTATGCACGCCGGGTCCTACAAACTCCATAACTTTATTCTTTACATAGCCGTTTCCAAATACTGCACCGATAGTTGCCAGTGCCACATCCTGAGGACCTACACCTTTTACCGGCTCTCCGGTGAGATAGACGGCAACGACACCTGGCATGTTGATGTCATAAGTCTGAGATAAAAGCTGTTTTACCAGCTCCGGTCCGCCTTCTCCCATTGCCATGGTTCCCAGGGCACCGTAACGGGTGTGGGAGTCAGAGCCAAGAATCATTTTGCCGCCGCCTGCCAGCATTTCTCTGGCAAACTGGTGGATGACTGCCTGGTGAGGAGGTACATAGACACCGCCGTATTTCTTTGCACAGGTCAGACCAAACATGTGGTCATCCTCGTTAATGGTACCACCCACCGCACATAAGGAGTTATGGCAGTTGGTGAGTACATAAGGAATGGGAAATTTCGTCAGTCCTGATGCACGGGCAGTCTGGATAATACCTACGAAGGTAATATCATGGGAAGTCAGTTTGTCGAATTTAATCTTCAGCTTCTCCATGTTGCCGGAGGTATTGTGATTCTTCAAAATGTTGTAAGCGATTGTGTTTTTACGAGCCTGTTCCTGATCCAACCCCAGCGCCTTTATCTGCGCGGGGTCAGTCACCAGTTCTGTACCATGGAGCAGGAATGCCCCACCGTCTGCTAACTGTATCATATACATTGTCTCCTGTTCTGTGGTGTGGGTTACTTTTTCCCTATTTTTTTTACAGGCGTTTCTTTGGGAAGTGTCACTTTATCCAAATGCCAGATATCATCCACATATTCCTGAATGGTACGGTCGGAAGTGAATTTGCCACTGTGTGCCACATTGAGGATGGCACTCTTTGCCCATGCCTTTTCGTCACGGTAACGGGCTTCCACCTGTTCCTGTGCCTGTGCGTAAGAACGGAAATCCTTCAGAATAAAGTAGCGGTCCGGTTTATCGGTGCTTAAGGTATTGAGCAGTGAATTGTACAGATCGCGGAAACGTTCGGTATCATCCGGTGAGTAGGTTCCGTTGATCAGCTGCATCAATACCTGACGGATCTCAGGATCATTGTTAAAGATTTCCATGGGATCATAACCGCCATAGTTTTCGTAATTGATCACTTCATCAGAGGAGAGACCGAAAATAAAAGCATTCTCCCTGCCCACCTCTTCGACGATCTCCACATTGGCACCGTCCATGGTTCCCAGGGTCAAAGCACCGTTTAACATGAATTTCATGTTGCCGGTTCCAGAAGCCTCTTTACTTGCTGTGGAAATCTGCTCGGAAACATCTGCTGCCGCAAAAATCCACTCGGCATTGGATACCCGGTAGTCCTCAATAAATACCACTTTAAGCTTGCCGTTGATGGACTCATCGTTGTTGACTACATCTGCAACAGAATTAATCAACTTGATCGTCAGTTTCGCGGTACGGTATCCAGCTGCTGCCTTTGCACCGAAAATAAAGGTGCGGGGATAAAAATCCATATCGGGATGCTCTTTAATCTTATTGTAAAGATACATCACATGAAGGATATTCAAAAGCTGTCTCTTATATTCATGGAGACGTTTTACCTGCACATCAAAAATAGATCGGGGATCAACCTCAATACCATTGTGTTCCAGAATATATTTCGCAAGACGAACCTTGTTCTGATATTTAATGTTCATAAATTCCTGCTGAGCTTTCCCATCCTCTGCGTAGACAGCCAGCTTGGAGATCCTGGGAAGATCGGTAATCCAATCGGAGCCTACATGGTCGGTTACCCAGGAAGCCAGCAGGGGATTTCCGTGAAGCAGGAAACGACGCTGGGTGATACCATTGGTTTTGTTGTTGAATTTCTCCGGCATCATCTCATAGAAATCTTTCAGTTCCTGATGCTTCAAAATTTCTGTGTGGAGTTTTGCCACACCATTGACAGAAAAGCCTGCAACGATTGCCAGATGTGCCATTTTTACCTGACCATCATAGATAATTGCCATCTTGCGGATTTTTTCCTGTACGTTGCCATTGTCACGGTATTTGTTCTCAATTTCCAGTACGAAACGGCGGTTAATCTCCTCAATAATCTGGTAAACTCTGGGAAGGAGTCTGGAAAACAGCTCGATAGGCCACTTTTCCAACGCCTCTGCCATGATGGTGTGGTTGGTGTACGCACAGGTTTTGGTGGTCACTGCCCACGCCTCATCCCAGGTCAGATAATACTCATCCATGAGAATACGCATCAGCTCTGCAATGGCTACGGTAGGATGGGTATCATTTAACTGGAACACGTTCTTCTCGTAGAATTTACGGATATCGTCATGATTCTTCATGTATTTCTCTGTCGCGCACTGTACGGATGCGGAGATAAAGAAATACTGTTGTTTTAAACGAAGCTCCTTACCGGCATAGTGGTTATCGTTGGGGTAAAGCACCTCGGTAATATTTTTGGCAAGGTTCTCCTGCTCTACTGCCTTGCGGTAATCGCCTTTATCAAAGGAATCCAGTTCAAAGCAGTTTACCGGCTCTGCATCAAAGATACGCAGGGTATTGACAATGCCATTGCCGTAGCCGATAACGGGTAAATCATAAGGAACGGCACGGACGGACTGGTAGCCCTCCTGTACATAGTAGTTTCTGCCGGTTTCATCAGTGCGGACAGTGACATAGCCGCCAAATTTTACTTCTTTGGCATATTCCGGTCTGCGCAGTTCAAAGGGATTACCGTCTTTTAACCAGTTATCCGGCACTTCCACCTGATAACCGTCACGGATTTCCTGTTTGAACATACCATAATGGTAACGGATTCCGCAGCCGTAAGCCGGATAGCCCAGAGTCGCCAGGGAGTCCAGGAAGCATGCTGCCAGACGTCCCAGACCGCCGTTACCCAATGCAGCATCCGGCTCCTGATCCTCAATGGCGTTGATGTCAAAGCCCAGCTCCTCCAGAACTTCCTTTACGCCCTCATACGCCTGTAAGTTAATCAGGTTATTGCCCAGCGCACGTCCCATCAGAAACTCCATGGACATATAGTACAATCTCTTGGCATCCTGTTTCTCATATTCCTTCTGGGATTTCATCCAGTAATCAATAATCTGGTCTTTAATTGCATAGGCAGTTGCCTGGAACACCTCCTGACGGGTTGCCTCCTCCAGTGTCTTGCGATATAAAGTTTTGATGTTATAGAGAACACTTCTGCGGAATAACTCTTTATCAAAATTTAAATGGTTTTTCACGTGACTCCTCCTAAATGTTTTGTTGTTGTATAACTGTTCAGAGCCCCGTTCGCAAAACCGCTGCTGCGCAGCTTTGCATGACTCTGAATCGTTATTAATTATTATACACCCGCGCGACACCGATTGTCACGTTTTCACCATTGATATTCCATTCTTTGGTGTTTTCCAGTTCCTGGTTCTTTACAATTTCCTCTGCCAGAACCTTATCGGCAATGGCTTTTTCGTTGCGTGCTGCAACCTCAGACAGCTTGTCGTTGCCGTTTAATGCTACGCGGATATGATCCATAACCTCAAAACCGGAATCTTTTCTCATGGTCTGAATCTTGGAAATCAGCTCCAGAACATAACCTTCCTCCACCAGTTCCTCGGTGAGGTTAGTATCCAGTACGACGGTCACGGTGTTGTCCGCCTCTGCCACATAGCCGGGTTTCTGGGCGATGTCGATGAGCAGATCATCCTTGGTCAGCTCCACGTTTACGCCGTCCACGTCAAATTTGATAGCACCTTCCGCATTTAACTGATCCATGGCTGCATTGCCGTCCAGGGTTGCCAGGGTTTTCTGGATGCCGCCCAACTGTTTGCCGTACTTAGGACCAACGGTACGCAGCTGGGGTTTGAAGGTATAGCTGGTGAACTCCCGCACATCATCGGTAAATACCAGTTTCTTCACATTGACCTCGTCACGGATGATGTCCTCATAGAACTCCGGCAGTTCCTCCACGCCTTTGATAAACATAGTTCCCAGAGGCTGACGAATCTTGATGTTGGCGGTATTTCTTGCCGCATGCCCCATGCCCTTTACCTTCAGGACGATCTCCATATTCTGCTCTAATTCTTCATTGATATAAGCTTCGTTGGCAACCGGGAAGTCACACAGATGGATGCTTTCCGGGGCGCTTGTATCAATGCTGCGCACCAGATTCTGGTAAATTTCTTCGGTCATGAAAGGCACCATAGGTGCTGCGCACTTACAGATGGTTACCAGGGCGGTGTATAAGGTCATGTAAGCGTTAATCTTATCCTGCTCCATGCCTTTTGCCCAGAAACGCTCACGGCAGCGGCGTACATACCAGTTACTCATTTCATCCACGAACTCATCCAGTGCTCTGGCTGCTTCCGGAATTGCATAATGATCCAGGTTGTTATCTACAGCTTTGATCACCGTATTTAACTTGGACAGTAACCACTTATCCATAACCGGAAGTTTGTCATAGTCCAGGGTATATTTCGTTGCATCAAATCCGTCAATATTCGCATACAGCACGAAAAATGCGTAAGTATTCCACAAAGTTCCCAGGAATTTACGCTGACCTTCCACTACGGCTTTGTCATGGAAACGGTTGGGCAGCCAGGGAGCGGAGTTGATGTAGAAATACCAGCGGATGGCATCGGCGCCAAATTTCTCCAGGGCATCGAAGGGGTCTACCGCATTGCCCTTGGATTTACTCATCTTCTGACCCTTTTCATCCTGGACATGTCCCAGAACGATAACGTTCTCGTAAGGTGCTTTGTTAAAGAGCACGGTGGACTCTGCCATCAGGGAGTAGAACCAGCCGCGGGTCTGATCCACTGCCTCGGAAATAAACTGTGCAGGGAACTGCTGCTCAAATAAGTCTTTATTTTCAAAAGGATAATGATGCTGTGCAAAAGGCATGGCTCCGGAGTCAAACCAGCAGTCGATAACCTCCGGTACACGGCGCATGGTCTTGCCACAGTCCGGGCAGACAAAGGTTACTTCGTCAATATAAGGGCGGTGCAGCTCTACTTTAGCCGCATCCGGGTTTCCGCTTCTCTCTGCCAGCTCTGCACGGCTGCCGATGGACTCCTGATGTCCGCAGCCTTCACATTCCCAGATATTTAAAGGCGTGCCCCAGTAACGGTTACGGGAAATACCCCAGTCCTGAATGTTCTCCAGCCAGTTTCCGAAACGTCCTTCTCCGATAGACTGGGGAATCCAGTTGACGGTTTTGTTATTGCGAACCAGGTCGTCACGAACCGCAGTCATTTTTACAAACCAGGATTCTCTTGCGTAGTAAATCAGAGGAGTGTCGCATCTCCAGCAGTGGGGATACTCATGCTCGAATTTCGGTGCATCGAATAATTTACCCTGGGCATCCAGGTCTTTTAAAACCTCCGGATCTGCTTTCTTTACAAACAAACCGGCGTAAGGGGTTTCCTCGGTCATCTCACCCTTGCCGTTTACAAACTGTACGAAGGGCAGGCCGTATTTACGTCCTACGTTGGCATCGTCCTCACCGAAAGCAGGGGCAATGTGTACGATACCGGTACCATCGGACATGGTAACATAGGTGTCACAGGTTACATAATGACCTTTTTTGTGCTGTTTGGCAGCCACATCCGCCGCGCACTGGTACAGAGGCTCATACTCTTTGTATTCCAAATCTTTACCAGTGTAGGTTTCCAGCACCTCGTAAGCTGGTGTTCCGTTCTCTTTGTCTGCCAGCTTGCCTAAAACAGCGTCCAGAAGAGCCTGTGCCATATAATAGGTATAGCCATCTGCTGCTTTTACCTTGCAGTAGGTATCCTCCGGGTTTACGCAGAGTGCCACGTTGGAGGGCAGAGTCCAGGGAGTTGTGGTCCATGCCAGGAAATAGGCATCCTCGCCCACTACCTTAAAGCGGACAATGGCAGAACGCTCCTTCACGGTCTTATAGCCCTGTGCCACTTCCTGGGAAGAAAGAGGGGTACCACAGCGAGGACAGTAAGGCACAATCTTAAAGCCCTTGTACAGTAACTGTTTGTTCCAGATTTCCTTTAAAGCCCACCACTCAGACTCGATAAAGTTGTCATCGTAGGTAACATAGGGGTTATCCATGTCTGCCCAGAAACCAACGGTCTGGGAGAAATCCTCCCACATGCCTTTATATTTCCATACGGATTCCTTACATTTCTTAATGAAAGGCTCCATGCCGTATTCTTCAATCTGCTCTTTTCCATTTAAGCCCAGAAGTTTCTCTACCTCCAGCTCTACCGGCAGTCCGTGGGTATCCCAGCCTGCTTTACGGGGTACATAGTATCCCTTCATGGTGCGGTAGCGGGGAATCATATCCTTGATAACACGGGTCAGCACATGACCGATGTGGGGTTTGCCGTTTGCAGTGGGCGGACCATCGTAGAAGGTATAGGTAGGGCCTTGTTTACGGGATTCCATGGATTTGCGGAAAATGTCATTTTCCTGCCAGAACTTTCCGACTTCTTTTTCACGTTCCACAAAGTTTAAGTCGCTGTTTACTTTCTGGTACATTTGATTTCTCCTTCCTGAAAAAAAGATACATAGGCTGGGCATCCTTTGATTACATGGGAGGAAATCTCCCATGTAATCAAAAAGGCTCCCGTCCGTAATAGGACGAGAGCCATCAGCTTCGTTTACCACCTGTTACATGTACGCTGCTCTGGGCAGTTATACCGTTTTCCTGTAACGGGGAAAGTCCGTCGTTCCCTACTGGTTCTTCCTTCAGGAGCGCAGCTCGGAAGTGATATTCTCCTTTGGCTTACTGGCACCGGGCTTGCACCGTCCCCGGCTCGCTGTTGCGTTTGGCATAAAGGATACTGTCTTCGTCAACACTTTTCACATAGTCCAATTATAATTCTTCCTATTTTATGTTGTCAACAGCTTTTTTCTGCGGTATCATCAAAATCATAATAAAAAAATCCCCAGAATATGGGAAAAAGGGAAAGGGAGAACCAATGGACAGACAAAATCTGACACTGCTTACCGATTTGTATGAGCTGACCATGATGCAGGGGTATTTTCGCAACAAGGCCCAAAATGAAACCGTTATTTTCGACGCATTTTACCGCAACAATCCGGGGGACGGGGGCTATGCCATCGCCTGCGGGTTGGAGCAGGTCATCCAATATGTGCAGGAGCTGCACTTTTCACAGGAGGACATCGCCTATCTGCGCTCCCTCCACATCTTTGAGGAAGATTTCCTGGCTTACCTGGCAGATTTTCATTTTTCCGGAGATATCTACGCCATTCCTGAGGGAACTGTGATTTTTCCCAGAGAGCCATTAGTGAAGGTGGTTGCACCCATCATGGAGGCGCAGTTGATGGAGACTGCCATTTTGAACATCATCAATCACCAGAGCCTCATCGCCACCAAAGCTGCAAGAGTCTGCCACGCTGCCAGAGGGGACGGCATCATGGAGTTTGGCCTGCGCCGTGCCCAGGGACCGGATGCGGGAACCTACGGAGCCCGGGCTGCGGTGATTGGAGGCTGTATCGGCACCAGCAACGTGCTGTGCGGGCAGCTTTTCGATGTGCCGGTAAAAGGAACCCACGCCCACAGCTGGATTATGAGTTTTCCCGATGAGTATTCCGCCTTCAAAGCCTATGCGGACATGTATCCCAATGCCTGTATCCTGCTGGTGGACACCTACGAGACCCTGAAGTCCGGCGTGCCCAATGCCATCAAGGTCTTTACGGAAATGCGGGAGGCAGGAATCCCCCTGACCTTCTATGGAATCCGCCTGGACAGCGGTGATTTGGCATATTTAAGCAAAAAAGCCCGGAAGATGTTAGACGACGCCGGTTTTCCCGATGCGGTTATCTCCGCCTCCAACGATTTGGACGAGTTCCTCATTGATTCCCTCAAGGAGCAGGGTGCTGCCATCACCTCCTGGGGCGTGGGAACCAACCTGATTACCAGCAAGGACTGCCCTTCCTTCGGCGGTGTCTACAAGCTCGCTGCGATTCAGGCACCAAACGGAAGTTTTATCCCGAAAATCAAGCTTTCCGAAAATTCCGAAAAAATCACCAATCCCGGCAACAAGAAGATTTACCGGATTTATGAGAGGGAGTCCGGTAAAATCAAAGCAGACCTGATCTGCCTGGAGGAGGAAGCCTACGAGGAAAACCAGGATTTGATGCTGTTTGACCCGCTGGAGCCTTGGAAAAAGACACTGTTAAAGGCTGGCACCTACACCCTGCGGGAGCTTATGGTTCCAGTTTTTGTGAGAGGAAACTGTGTATACACTTCCCCGAAAACTATGGAAATCCGGGATTACTGCCTGAAGGAGCAGGACACTCTGTGGGAAGAGACGAGACGTTTAGTGAACCCCCACAAGGTGTATGTGGATTTGTCCGACAAACTGTATCAGACCAAGATTAACCTGCTCAACGAGATGGGACAGGCGCGGGCGCATCTGTAGGATGTAGGGATATCAAAAAAAGAGTGGAAGGGCAGTTCTCTGCTCTCCACTCTTTTTGTATTGTTTCTTATTGTTCCATCTGTCTGCCCAGAAATCCGGCAGCAGAAAGAATCAGCTTCTGTTCCACCTCACCCATTTTGTTCCGCGGCTCCGATTCCAATAACACCACGGCTCCGATGACATCCCCTTCGCTTAAAATGGGGGTGATTCCTTCATGGGCGTATTCCTCCGTAAGTTCATCACTGATGGGAATAAAACTTCTGTCACCTTTGGATGCCATGGTGGTTTCCCGGTTATTCATTTTCTCCTCCAGCGCCTTGCCCACGGATTTATTCATATAATTTTTATAACCGCCGCTCACTGCAATAAACTGGTCGCGGTCTGCAATCAGTGCCGCATGCCCTGATACCTGTGCCAGACTTTCCGCATACTGTTTTGCAAAGGTTGTCATCTCTCCAATAGGGGAATACTTCTTCAATATAATCTCGCCTTCATGGCTGGTAAAAATTTCTAACGGATCTGATTCTCTGATGCGCAGGGTTCTGCGGATTTCCTTTGGGATAACAATTCTCCCCAGGTCATCAATCCGGCGCACAATTCCTGTTGCTTTCATATAATATCCTCCTTGTTTTCCGCCTCTGTTTTTTCCATATTTGTGCTGTATGGGTAGTATGTGGAAAACGGGAGGAATTATGCGCGGTGAGTTTTATTCTGTTTCT
>CAKRNW010000004.1 GCA_934371505.1 uncultured Lachnospiraceae bacterium | reverse complement strand
CCCACCTCCTTATCCGTAGATAGCCCGTAGATTCGTTTCATAAAATACTGTGTACTGACACGCCCTTTTATTGTCACAAATCCATCAGCCTCAAGTTCCGCATTCAGCCGTCGTATCAATTTATAGGAATACGATAGTGAAACTCCCAGCATTTCCATTACATCCTGCGCTGTTAAAAATCTCTTGTTCTCCATAAGCTAATGCCTCCTCTCTTTTGCTTTTATTATTCAGTTCATTTCTGAAATGTTGTGATGTGTTTTATATTAACAGTTCACTTTTGTACTGTCAATGCTTTTCGCTAAAAAACATTTCATTTTTGCACTGTTGATGATATAATGTATGCAGATGCATGTTTTTTACCTCGTATCTTCATGCATGCTACAACACTCATTCCACAAATAAGGAGCAGTTAAAATGGGCGAGAAATTCACCAGCCGGGTAGGCTATTTGATTCGAAATTTCAGAATTGCATCTGACATGACGCAAAAGGAATTAGCAGATAAATGTGGATTAAACGAATCCACCATCAGAAACTATGAGCTCGGAAACAGATATCCGGATAAAGCAACTTTATTAAATATTGCAAACAATCTGGGGGTCAGCTTTTATGCATTATCTGACCCTGATGTTGCAAACATATTCAGCGCACTTCATGTGCTGTTTGACATTGAATGGGCATACGGACTACGGCCTACTATGAAAGATGGAGAAGTATGCTTCAAATTTGAAGAGCGGCTTCCAAGTGCCGGTCCCCGTCCACAGGAAGACCTTGACAACTTCCAAAAGATGGTTGAATATTGGGCTCGTTTACGAGACAAGCTTGAAGATGAAGAAATATCAGAAACGGAATATTATCTCAAAGAGATAAAATACCCAATAAACCCAACAGACCCAAATAAAGAATACACTGTTTCGTTAAATCTTGATGATGGCGACCAGCTACTGGTTCAGAATATGAATGAGGATGACGATGCTGAAGAAACTGCAGAATTAATAAAAAAGCTGTTTCCGGATTTCTCTTATGTGAAGAGGAAACGGAAACCGAAGAAGGACTAATACACTTTATTATTAGGAGAATATACATGAAGAGAATTGCAAAATATTTACTATACATTATGATAACTATTATCTTAATTTTATTTCCATTTTTAATCGAAAAAATGATTTTATGTGAGACTATTTTTCCATTCAACATTCTGATAAACTTATCTAAAGAAACTTGGTTCGGATTTATTGCATCATATTTAGGTGCCGTTGGCACCGTAATGTTGGGAATTATTGCTCTATATCAGAACAAAAAATACAAGGAACTCTCTGACTCCTCCGAAGAAAAATTTATAACTCTTCAAAATGAAATAAAAACGTTGACCGAAAAAAGTGTTGCATTAATAGAACTAAATTCCAAAATCGAACAAGCAAAATACTATCCTATGCTTACTAATATTAATTACTCATATTGGAATACCAATGGAAAAAATATCACAAAAAAATTTGATTTAGAAAAAGACGCATTTCAAATTTCTTATAATAAAGTAAATCCCAACGAAATGCTCACATCCTACAAAGATGTGTTTAATCAATATCACACATTTGTATATACATAAAAAAACGATGGTGAACAAACCATACACAATTTTAACTGTAAGTCCATTGTTAAAAACGATGCAGAACATGAATTTGGGTTTTGGCTTTTTCAGTCATGTGATATTGAGCCTGGTGCACTTCTCAGATGTGTGTATGCTACCAAATTCAATCTTGCCGAACAATGTCAACATGGTGAAATACAATCATTAAAATTTCAATATGAAATGGAAAATGTAATAGGTGAACGTTTTGAAATGACTTGCGATTTTTTCTTTTTTCCTATAGCAGCAAACGAAGCGCCAAATTTTTCAATTGAAATCTCACCAATACAAAGATTATAACTTATTATATATACTTTCAAAATTATTGTCATTTGATTGTCACACAACCAAAAACGAGCCAAGAAACGCCGTAAATTCGGCATTTCTTGGCTCGTGTACATTATTCAAACTCAATCGTTCCGGGCGGTTTACTGGTCAAATCGTAGAATACGCGGTTGACCCCTTTCACCTCGTTGATGATTCGGCTCATCACTTTCTGAAGAACTTCAAAAGGAATTTGTGCTGCCTCAGCAGTCATAAAATCTACGGTATTAACCGCGCGAAGGGCTACGGCATAGTCATAGGTTCTCTCGTCTCCCATGACACCTACGCTGCGCATGTTGGTCAGGGCTGCGAAATACTGGTTGGGCATCCAGGCAGGTGCGGTTCCGTTCTCTTTGCGGTATGCCTCCACTGCATTGTCCACTTCCTCGCGGTAGATGGCATCGGCATCCTGTACGATACGAACCTTGTCCCCATTTACCTCGCCAATGATACGGATACCCAGTCCGGGGCCAGGGAATGGCTGACGGAATACCAGTTTCTCCGGGATTCCCAGTTCCAGTCCTGCCTTACGGACTTCATCTTTAAACAGGTTGCGAAGGGGCTCAATGATTTCTTTAAAATCGACGAAATCCGGAAGTCCTCCCACATTATGGTGAGACTTAATCACTGCGGATTCGCCACCCAGACCACTTTCCACCACATCAGGATAGATAGTTCCCTGCGCCAGAAAATCCACGGCTCCGATTTTTTTCGCTTCTTCTTCAAATACGCGGATGAACTCCTCACCGATAATTTTTCTTTTCTGTTCCGGTTCTGTCACACCGGCAAGTTTTGCATAGTAGCGCTCCTGGGCGTTGACACGGATAAAGTTCAAATCAAACTGACCGCCGGCACCAAACACTGCCTCCACTTCATCGCCTTCATCTTTGCGGAGCAAACCATGATCTACAAACACGCAGGTAAGCTGTTTTCCGATAGCTCTGGAAAGAAGTCCTGCTGCCACGGAGGAATCCACTCCACCGGACAAAGCCAACAACACTTTGCCATCGCCAACCTTTTCTTGAATAGCCTTTACAGATTCTTCCACGAAAGAATCCATGCGCCAGTCACCTTTACAGCCACAGATGTTACGGACGAAATTATAAAGCATCTTGGAGCCTTCTGCGGTATGAAGCACTTCGGGATGAAACTGAATTGCATACAATCCTTTTTCTGCACATTCAGCGGCAGCTACAGGGCAGTTCTTGGTGGTTGCCACGGCACGGAAACCGGGTGCCATCTCTGCAATGTAGTCAAAATGGCTCATCCAGCATACGGTATGAGGTGTCACATCTGCAAAAAGTTTGGAGGTGTTGTCCACATCCACCTCAGTTTTTCCGTACTCACGAACCTCTGCCCTGGCAACGCGTCCCCCCAGGACATGAGCCATCAGCTGTGCTCCGTAGCACAGTCCTAATACCGGAATACCCAGTTCAAAAAGCTCCGGAGAACAGGTGGCAGCGCCCTCTTCATAGCAGCTGCTCGGTCCTCCGGTGAGGATGATTCCTTTAGGATTCATCGCTTTGATCTTATTCAAATCAATCTTATAGGAATAGATCTCACAGTAGACATTACATTCTCTGACACGTCTGGCAACCAATTGGTTGTACTGTCCACCGAAATCGATGACAACGATCAGTTCTTTATCCATCATTTTCCTCCTGTCGGCATTTTCTTATCTATCAATCATTATGTGACACATGTATAGATAAAGTCAAAGTATTTTTTACTCTTTTCCGATTATATCATGCTCCCCGAAGAAACAAAAGGAAAAAGCATCAGTTCTTCTGATGAATGTATTTTTCCTTGGTTGCCATGCCACCGCGGATATGACGCTCTGATTTGTTTACATTCAACACCTTACGCACCTCGCCCCCCAGCGAGGGATTGATCTGGTGAAGACGCTCGGTTACATCCTTATGTACCGTACTTTTGCTGATTCCATAATGTTTGGCTGCCTGGCGCACGGTGGCGTTGTTGTCGATGATATATTGGGCGATTTCCAGCACCCGTTCTTCAATGTATCCTTTCAAGAGAAATACCCCTGACGATTCTTTTTTACAGTGTATGAAAGGTACAGTGGGGATATGCAGGAAACATCCCCCAACATTGTGTAAAGAACATAATGCTTTTTCCGCCTGGAAATGCTATAATGATTCCCATAAACACAATGCAATCATGCGAGGATTATCATGAATACATTAAAAATCATTATCGTGGGCTGCGGAAAGGTCGGTTCTACCCTGGTGGAGCGTCTGACCCAGGAGGGTCACGATATTTCCATTATCGACAAAGACCAGGACGCAGTGCAGACCCTTACCGGGCTGTATGACATTATCGGTATCGTGGGCAATGGTGCCAGTTACAGCATCCAGATGGAGGCTGACATTCACTCCGCAGATTTGCTGATTGCGGTTACCGACTCCGATGAACTGAACCTCCTGTGCTGTACCATTGCAAAGCAGGTGGGTAACTGTGCGACAATCGCCAGGGTGCGTACCCCGGATTACAGCCGGGAAGTTGGCTATCTCCGGGAGAAACTGGGTCTGACCATGATCATCAACCCGGAACTGGAAACTGCCAATGAAGCTGCCCGGATTCTGTATCTTCCCACCGCCCTGGAGGTGAACTCCTTCGCCCACGGGCAGGCAGAGATGACGAAGCTGAAAATTCCTGCAGGCAACGTGCTGGATGGCATGAAAATTGCAGATTTGGGAAAATCCTTGGACAAAACCATCGTGGATGACATCATCATCTGTGCGGTGGAGCGGGACGGGCATGTGCATATCCCTTCCGGTTCCTCCCAGTTGCAGGCAGGGGATGTGATTTCCTTTGTGGCTGCCCGCTCTGTGGCGAAGAAATTTCTGGAAAAAATCGGATTTAAAACAAAACGGGTAAACAACACCATGATCATTGGCGGTGGTAAGGCAGCCTATTATCTGGCGGCCCAGCTTTTAGGCCGTGGCATTGATGTCAAAATTATCGAAAACGACCGGACTCGCTGTGAGGAATTGAATGTGCTGCTCCCCAAGGCAGTGATTATCAACGGTGACGGCACCGATGAAGAGCTGCTCCGGGAAGAGGGACTTCCCTATGCGGAATCTTTTGTTCCCCTCACCGGTATTGATGAAGAAAATATTCTGCTGACTCTCCATGCCCGTGCAGTATCCAATGCCAAGGTTATCACAAAGATTAACCGGATTGCTTTCAAGGAAGCCATCAATCGTCTGGATCTGGGAAGTGTGGTTTATCCCCGCTACATCACAGCGGAAGCGATTATTGCTTATGTCCGGGCAAAGAGCAACTCCCGCGGCGACAATATTGAGACATTGTACCACATTTTTGACTCCCGGGCAGAGGCCATTGAATTCCGTGTAACAGACGCCAGTGGTGTGACCGGTGTTCCTCTGATGCAGCTTTCCATGAAAAAGGATTTGATTATTTCCTTTATCTCCCGGGGGGGTAAGATCCTGATCCCCAGTGGTCAGGACACCATCGAGGTGGGAGATACTGTCATGGTGGTCACCACCCACACCGGATTTAACGATATTTCCGATATTCTGGCATAGGAGGTTACATTGTGAATACATCCATTGTTCGCTATGTTCTGGGTACAGTTTTGAAGATGGAGGCAACACTTTTTCTGCTTCCCATGCTGACCGCAGCGATCTATCAGGAAAAACAGGGGTTTGCCTATGTGATTACTGCATTGCTTTCCCTGATTCCAGGTATGATTATGACCCGCCGCAAGCCTAAGAATAATGTGTTTTATTTAAAAGAAGGTTGTGTGACCACATCCTTAAGCTGGATTCTCATGAGTCTGATTGGTTGCCTTCCCTTTGTAATGACGGGAGAAATTCCCAGTTTTGTGGATGCCCTGTTTGAAACCATCTCCGGTTTTACCACCACCGGTGCCAGCATTTTATCAAATGTGGAAGCCTTGTCCCATGCCTCTCTCATGTGGCGCAGCTTTACCCACTGGGTGGGCGGTATGGGAGTGCTGGTTTTCGTGCTGGCAATCGTACCCTTAAGCGGTGGCTCCAGCATCAATCTGATGCGGGCGGAAAGCCCCGGTCCTTCCGTGGGCAAACTGGTTCCCAAAGTGAAGTACACCGCCCGGATTCTTTACGGAATTTATGTAGGTTTGTCCGTTGTTGAATTTTTATTTCTTATTTTGGGTAGAATGCCGTTGTTTGATGCCATTACAACAACTTTCGGCACGGCCGGAACCGGCGGATTCGGAATCAAAAGTGACAGTATGATGAGCTATTCCCCCTACATTCAATGGGTGGTAGCCATATTCATGATCATATTCGGCATCAATTTTAATGTGTACTATCTGATACTGTTCCACAATTTTAAGAAAGCATTCCGTGTGGAGGAGCTTCGGTATTTCCTGTTAATTATTGCCGGTTCCATCGCCATTATCTGCTACAACACCCACCAGATGTTTACCAGCCTGGCAGAAACCTTCCGGCATGCGACCTTCCAGGTGGCTTCTATCATTTCCTCCACAGGCTTTGCCACGGTGGACTTCGATTTGTGGTCCCAGACCAGCCGGACGCTGCTTGTAGTCTTGATGTTAATCGGAGCCTGCGCCGGCAGTACCGGTGGTGGTATCAAGGTGTCCCGTATTGTAATTGCAGTAAAGACAGTAGTGAAAGAGTTACATTCCTATATTCACCCCCGGAGCGTACGAAAGGTGATGTTTGAAGGCAAACCGGTGGATCACGATGTGGTTCGTTCCATCAATGTCTTTCTGGTGACCTATATGTTGATTTTCATTGTCTCCACATTACTGATTTCCTTTGAGGGATATGATTTTGTCACGAATCTCACCGCAGTAGTTACCACATTAAGCAATATCGGACCTGGCCTTGCAAAGGTCGGTCCGACATGTAACTTTAGTTTCTTTCATCCGTTTACGAAATTTGTATTGATGTTTGATATGCTGGCAGGCCGTCTGGAACTGTTTCCCGTTCTCCTGCTGTTCCATCCCGCTCTGTGGAAGGATACCTTTTCCCAGAGAATCCTGCATCATGACTGTGCTGCGAAATCATTTCGCTAAGCAAAGCTAAATAATACGCCGCACAGTAAGAATAGGCCGGTAGGTCGCTTTACTGATCTTAATACCGGTTTTCTTGGTGCTGGCATGAACGATATAGCCGCCACCCACATACATGGCCACATGGCCTTCATAACAAATCACATCGCCGGGCTGCGCGTTGGCATAATCCACCGCAGTTCCGGCGCTTCTTAATGAATAGGAGTTTCTGGGCACTTTATAGCCGAAGTCACTGTAAATTCGATAGATAAAGCCGGAACAGTCCGCGCCGTTGGTAAGGCTGGTTCCTCCTGCCACATAAGGATTTCCAATAAACTGGCAGCCATACATGGCAATTTTTTTGCCCAAGTCACTTCCCGCTGAGCTGGAAATAATGGAAGTATCAAAGGCTTTTACGGTATAAGTGCCGTTTACCACCTGGGCGGTGGCCTTCTTTCTTGCCTCCTCATCCTGGAGTTTCTTAATCTGTCTGGCCTCCTCTGCAATGGCTTTTTTCAGTTTGGATGCCTGGGCTTTCGCGGACGCAATCTGAGCATCATAGTCTGCAGAAACTGCCTTTTTCTCCGCTAAAAGCTGATCCAGATAAGTCTGCTGTTCCACCAGATCTGCTTTATCTGATTCAAGATCTGCTTTCTGCTGTTCCAGATTCGCCTGGATATCCGCAATTTCTTCTTTGGTCTCCACGTATTCCTGTAGCAGAGTACGATCATATTCGTATAGTTTTTCCACATACTCTGCCTTATTCAGCATATCTGAAACACTGGTAGCTTCCATAAGCAGTTCCAGATAGGAATCATCCCCCTTTTCATACATATACTTCATACGTACTTTCATGGCATCGTACTGGGCTTCCTCAGTGGTTTTCGCTTCCTCATACTGTGCCCGCGCCACATCAATGTCCGCTTCTTTCTGGTGGATATCGTCCTCCAGAACGCTGATGGTGGTCATCATATTAATCAGATCAGCATCAAGGTCGGCAATCTCCTCGTCTATCAGTTCCTGCTGTGCAGAGATATCATCAATACTGTCATTGACATCATTTAATTTATTCTGATTTTCCTGCTGTTGCTGCTGCAAATCGGAAATCTTGTCTGCCCGGACATAAAAAGTTGTCCCCATGAAAAGGAAAAAGGTGATGCCCAGTGCCAGAAACTGTTGTATTTTCTTCTTCATAAGATACCTCTGGTACATGCTTTTGTGTCTAGTATAACATAAAAAAGCTCCCCGGAGAACATGACTCCGGAAAGCTTTTTCTTAAACTTTTATGATGCAGAATTTATCTTACAGTTCGCAGTTATTTACGGTACGAGGGAAAGGAATGACATCACGGATGTTTCCCATACCGGTAAGGTACATAACACAGCGCTCAAAGCCCAGTCCGAAGCCTGCGTGTCTGACAGAACCGTATTTACGCAGATCCAGGTAGAACTGATAATCCTCTTTCTTCAGTTCCAGTTCTTCCATTCGTTTCCCCAGAATTTCCAGATTGTCCTCACGCTGGCTGCCACCGATGATCTCACCGATGCCGGGTACCAGGCAGTCCATAGCTGCTACGGTCTTGCCATCCTCGTTCAGTTTCATATAGAAAGCTTTGATCTCCTTCGGATAGTCCGTAACGAATACCGGCCGTTTGAAGATTTCCTCAGTGAGATAACGCTCATGCTCGGTCTGTAAATCACAGCCCCAGAATACTTTATAATCAAATTTGTCGTTGTGCTTCTCCAGCAGTTCAATTGCCTCTGTATAGGTAACATGTCCAAAGTCGGAATTTACCACATGATTGAGACGATCCAACAGTCCCTTGTCGATAAACTGGTTGAAGAAGTTCATCTCCTCCGGGGCATTCTCCAGTACATAACGGATGACAAACTTTAACATGCTCTCTGCCAGAAGCATATCATCGGTCAGGTCTGCAAAACAGATTTCCGGCTCAATCATCCAGAACTCAGCCGCATGGCGGGTGGTATTGGAATTCTCTGCACGGAAGGTGGGACCGAAGGTGTATACATTCTTAAAGGCAAAGGCATAGGTTTCTACGTTCAGCTGTCCGGATACAGTCAGATTGGTCTGTTTCCCGAAAAAGTCCTGACTGTAATCCACACTGCCGTCCTCATTCCTGGGGAGTTCATTCATATCCAGAGTAGTTACCTGGAACATTTCACCAGCCCCCTCACAGTCACTGGAGGTGATCAGAGGTGTGTGTACATAGACAAATCCTCTCTCCATAAAGAAAGTATGGATCGCATATGCAATCAGGGAACGTACCCGGAATACTGCCTGGAAGGTATTGGTACGTGCTCTTAAATGAGGAATGGTACGGAGATACTCAAAAGTGTGACGTTTCTTCTGCAATGGATAATCCGGATCGGATGCACCCTCCAGAATAATTTCCTCCGCCTGCATCTCAAAAGGCTGTTTGGCATTGGGTGTGGCTACGATTTTGCCTTTTGCAACAATAGCTGCGCTGACACCCAGCTTTGCAATCTGGTCAAAATTAGCCAGCTTATCGCTGTATACGATCTGTAAGGTTTCAAAAAAAGTTCCATCGTTAATTACGATAAATCCGAAGGTTTTGGAATCGCGATTGCTGCGAACCCAGCCACCCACAGTTACTTCTTTGTCAGTAAATGCTTCTCTGTTGCGGTATAACTCTCTGATCTCAGTCAGTTCCATTTCGTTCATCCCCCCGTTTTTTACTCGGTTACTTCTTTGTCAATGACAGTGGTATTGGATTTCAGCAAATCCATCACCTGATTATAAACCATGATAAAGCGCTGAGCCTCCAGATCAACACCTGCTTCCACCAGATCGTCTGCGGATTCATAACCATACTGCTGTGCGTTTTCTTCCATCTGTGCCAGAACCTCATCCTCGGTTACGCTGATGCCTTCTTTATTGGCTACAGCCTGGATTGCTACAAATTGTTTCGCATATTCCTGCTTGTTGGAGCCTAACATAACACGCAGCTCAGCAAGACTGTCATATCCATAGTAATATTTTACAAAAGTTTCTCTGTCCATCTGGTACAACATGGAATAGTAATCAGCCTGGGAAAGCATATTCTGATATACCTGGTTAAACCAGATGTTTCCAACTTCTTCCGGAATCTCTGTATCGGTAAAAGTACTTCCGTCTACCAGTTCGTCCAGGATGGCATCCTGCACTGCATTGTCATGTTCTTCCTCAGCACTGGCCATCAGCTGATCCTTTGCATAGGCTCTGTAATCTTCAACCGTATTGCAGTCCTCATTCAGTGCATGTGCCATGGTGTCATTGAAGTCATCCAGTGCTGCAATAATGAAGTTTACGGTGACGGTAAAGACTGCGGGCTTTCCTGAAAAATCAGGATTATTCTGGTAAGGATCCGGGAATGTCACATCAATGTCTGCCGTCTCACCGGGCATAATCTTTTTCTCTACGATACCGCTTTCAAAGCCATCAATAAAGCTGCCGGAACCCAGTTTCAGGTTATAGCCGGTGTCACTGCCATTATCAAAGGCCTCCCCGTCCATCTTTCCTACATAGTCGATATTTACGGTGTCCCCTTCAACGGGTACACGATCGGTAATTCCTGCCTCCGGTGTGGTGGCATTGCTTAATGCTCCGGTAATAAAATCATCAATGTCACTCTCGGATACCGTAGCAGGTTCCACAGTTACAGTGATATTACGGTAATCTCCAAGTTCTACATAATCCTCAACCGGAAGCTGATCCGGTGCAATGGTATCTAACAGTTCGGCATCTGCATCTTCAGTGGCTGCAGTAGTGGTTTCCTCTGCTGCAATACTCTCAGTGCTTTCTGAGGTACTTGCAGTCTCAGTGGTTTCGGTAGTGTCATTCTGGCTGCCACCACAGGCAGTCAGGCTGCTGATGGTCATTGCTGCCACAAGCAGTAATGCTAATTTCTTCTTCATGTCTGTTTACTCCATTCTTTCTATTATATGGTTCCCCCACTAATAGTATCGGATGATATTGTACCACAAAGCCCTTGCCATTAAAAGCCTTTTTTGCTATAATACATTTCGTCCAATTCAATATAGGAGGTAGACAAATGCCGACATGGGGTATTGTAGTATTAGTGATTGTCGCGGTTCTGGCAATCATCTTAGGAGTGCTGATCTTCCTTGGAAAGAAAGCCCAGAAGAAGCAGGCCGAACAGCAGGCGCAGATTGAAGCAGCTAAGCAGTCGGTTTCCATGTTAATCATTGATAAAAAGCGAATGAAACTAAAGGATGCCGGTCTACCGCAAATGGTACTGGCTCAGGCACCGAAGCTGATGCGTAGGTCCAAACTTCCCATCGTAAAGGCCAAGATTGGTCCCCAGATCATGTCTCTGGTAGCCGATGAGCGAATCTTTGATTCCATCCCGGTTAAGAAGGAGGTAAAGGCAACCATCAGTGGTATCTACATCACCGATGTGAAAGGTCTTCACGGTAAGATCACTTCTGATCAGCCTCAGAAGAAAAAGAGTAAATTCCGTCAGGCTTTGGAGAAAGCCCAGGAAAAGGCCGGAGCAAAACCGGTTAAATAAGGAAAAAAGAGGGACTGCCAATCAGCAGTCCTTTTTTGATGCAATACACATTTCCAGTTTACAGGTGGATAGCCGGATTCCGTCAGACTCCAAATAGTACTGTGCAGATGCTGACAGCCTGTCTTCCTCTTCTATGACCTCCACGCGTTTCGTCTCAATTTCCATAGGAATATTGCCAAAGGGTGTCCGATACATGCAAGTGGTTCTTTTTCCCGGAATAAACTCCATCTTCACCTGAACCGGTCCACGCTTCGTCATGGAAAGACCTCCGCTGCTAATATGAAGAAGCGTTTTCACCTTCTGGGGAATTTCCTCCAATTCTTCTTCATAGCTGATATAATGACCGTTTTCTCTAAGACAGTAGATTCCCCGGGTCCGGATGTCTACCCTTTCCTCTTCGCCCTCCCGGTCCTGTATTCCCAGAAGTTCAACCGTTACTTCCTTTTTCATCTCGTTCTGTTCCAATCTCTGGGTCGGATCACTATTGCTCCAGCCATTCTCTCCAGGCTTCCAGCAATCCGAAGCGGATTTCCACCCTGCCCTCCCGGATCGCCAGTTCCAGTTCCTTCGGAAGCTTTTGGGGATCAATCTCCTCTCCCTCTGCTGTCACACAGATATCCTCCGTCAGGCACAGTTCCGGGTATACAATTCCCCAGAAAAATCCACTATATGCCCCCAGTAGTAATAATCGGCCTAACAGTAGTCTGACCTCTTTGTTCATGTTATTCATCCTCCTGACAGAATCCTTTCCAGTATCTGGAAATTTCATTTTCTGTTAGGAAGTATTCCCCCTTTACAGGGAATTAATCCGTTCTTAAAAACCGGACTTCTTTTTATTCTCCTGCGCAGCATTTTCCTCATGGATTTGTCGAAGAATGGAAGTCTCCTGGTTATCAATATGAAGCTTCGCCGCTTTCGCCGCCGTCTCCTTATCATTATTAATGATGCTCTCATAGATGACACGGTGTTCCTTCACCAGAGTATCATGTTGGCTTTCATCTTTAATATATTCAAAGCGATACCGGTACATCTGTTGGGACAAATTATGAGTCAGCTGAACCAGACGTTCATTCCCGGTTGCCTCCACAATGATGTCATGAAGTGCCACATCCGCCTGTGCTATCACTCTGGCATTCTTGGTTCTGGTCGCTTTTTCAAAGGCATTGCATGCCTCCTTCAGCTTGGATTTTTCCTCATTGGAAATCCGTTCACAGGCAAGCTCCGCGCAAAGAGCATCCAGTGCCCGGCGTACTTCCAGTACATCCTTTAAATTTTTCTCCGTGATTCGCGCCACTTCCGCTCCCCTTCGGGGAATCATGGTCGCCAGCCCCTCCAGTTCCAATTTGCGGATGGCCTCCCGAATAGGAGTACGGCTCACCCCCAGTTTCTCTGCCAGATGGATCTCCATCAGGCGTTCTCCCGGTTGCAGCTGCCCTGTAAGAATTGCCTGACGCAAGGTATCAAACACTACATCCCTCAGCGGCAGAAATTCTTCGTTGCTGTTTAATGTCAGAGAGTCTTTCATTTCTGCTGCTCCTTTCCGGAATGATCCGGATCATAAAAATTGGTGGCAATGATCTGTGTAATCTGTCCGGTGGCTTTCAAAGTACTCTGTTCCATGGTTTTGGCCGCTGCTTTTGCCTGTGCTTCGTCGGCAAAAACTCCAAACACAGTGGGACCGCTTCCGCTCATAAGTGCTTTCTTTGCTCCCAGTTCTTCTAATTTCTCCTTCACCTGGGCAATCAGAGGATATTCCCTGACCGTAACACGCTCCAGTACATTCTCCATACGTTCCGTGATGCCTTCCATGTTTCCTGTCTGCAGAGCCTCCACCATACCGTCAATATCGGGATGGTGCTTTAATGTCTCCACATGGAGATTTTCATACACATATTTGGTGGATACACTGACTGCAGGCTTAACGATCACCAGTCCGCATTGCGGTGGTGTCGCAAGTCTGGTCAGTTTCTCCCCAATACCTTCGGATAATGCCGTCCCCCCTACAACACAGTATGGCACATCCGCCCCAATGGTCACAGCGATCTTCTGGAGTTCCTCCACTGAGAGATGCATTTCGAAGAGCTCATTCATACCGGTGAGCGCTGCGGCTGCATCAGTACTTCCCCCCGCCATTCCGGCTGCCACCGGTATGTTTTTCTGCAGGATAAAATGGACACCCTCCTGTATGGGATGCTTCTCTATCAGTTTTCTGGCCGCCTTACAGACCAAATTGGTGTCATCCACAGGGACTAAGGAAGTTACCGCCTGTCCTTCTGTTTCCATTTCAAAGGTGATTCCCGGCTGTGGGCTTCTACATATCGTGAGCCGGTCAGACAAATTCACAGTCTGCATGATCATCTTCACCTCATGATAACCGTCCGGCCTGCGCCGCAGCACATCCAGTCCCAAGTTAATTTTGGCATACGCCTTTTTTTGTATTTGCTGAATCATATGAACAACCATGCCTTTCCACTATCTGCAAGCTTTCAAGTGCTTTCACACTTTGCGTAGCCACAACATTTGCAAAACGAACATTGTATACACGAATTGTACTTAATTCTATACAATCTCTTTCTGTTTGTCAATGCTGCTGCAAAATTCAATAAGAAAAGGTCTAAACATGCTAAAAATATACAGTTTTTCATGTGAAGTATCCTATTTTTTCTTCCTTTCCCTAATATTTTCTGTTTTACAGCCGATATAGAAAATAGTAAGGTAGCTTGAAATATGGTAGGGGCATGGAATGCCCGTGTTGGCTTTGCCAGCAAACCGGAATGGAGGATATGATGAGCGTAAACGGAATTACCGAATCAACCAGTACTGCTTATACTTCTTATACCAGCAGTGCAAGGGAAACAAAAAATGCAGAAAAGACCGCAGAAAAGACCGCGGCAGGTACCACCGGTGCCGAAAATGGTGTTGTCTATGAAAAAGGCAACGCAGACAAGACAGCAAATGCTGCTTCTTTAAAAAAGACCCAGTATGCAAATCCTGACCTGGTTGCAAAATTAAAGGCAGATGCGGAGTCCCGCACCAACCAGTTACAGAGTATTGTAACCCAGATGCTTTCCAAGCAGGGTGTTACTTTTGCAAAAGCAAATGATATGTGGTCGATCCTTGCAAGCGGAAATTTCACCGTAGATGCCACCACCAAGGCGCAGGCACAGGCAGATATCGCCGATGACGGTTACTGGGGTGTGGAGCAGACCTCCGATCGTATCATTGACTTTGCCAAGGCTCTGGCAGGGGATGATGCAGACCAGTTAGAGAAAATGCGTTCCGCATTTGAAAAGGGCTACAAGCAGGCTGAGAAAACCTGGGGCGGCAAGCTGCCTGATATCAGCCAGAAAACCTATGATGCAGTCATGAAGAAATTTGATGACCTGACCCAGAAGAAGAATGATACCACTGATACTTCCTCTGTAGCAGATACCACAGCCACTACCGTGTAGGGCATATACCTGATGCTTTTTGTCAGGTTTTACATAGAAGAGGACGACGCGATCATGCGCCGTCCTCTTTTCAGTTTCCATAGCTTTTCATAATGAGAAGCTTCTCACCGGGATGAATTTCATTCCCGGAAAGATTATTCATTTCCTTAATAGATGCCACCGGAACGAAGTACCGCTTTCCGATCTTCCATAGGGTATCGCCGGTTTGCACCACATAAATGACAATACCGGGTAGAGCATTCATTGTATCCTGATCCAGTTCCTCCGTGGCGATCTCTTCGATTACCTGTTCCTCCAGTTCATCAAAAGCCAGCAATTCCAGGAACAGCACCGCGCGTACCTCAGCCTCCTCACTGTCCAGCATGGAGGCATCCACCTCCTCCAGATGGCAGCGCAGACGATAAACGCTGCCCGGTTTAAGTCCGGCTGCTTCGCAGGTATAGGTAAAGGGAATACTCTCCCTGACACTGTGATAGGGCATCTCCCGATCCACACTTTGGTAAAAAATTTCCACCTCCACACTGCCACTGACCATAACTCCCTGATCCCTGATTTCCTGATGATCCGTGAGTACATTGCCGTCCACAGTGAGGATTTTCCTCACACCTCCCCCTGCATTACATTTCACATGGGTATTCAGTTTCTGTCTGCCCTGGGTCTGAGCCGCAAGCCTCCGGAAAGCCGCACTTCGTTCCCTGGTTTTCACCTGTCTGGTAACTCCATACACATCGCTGAGCAATTCCAATGATTCCCGCTCATACATTTGAATGGTAAGATCCAACACCACTTCCAGCCCAAAGCATCGCTCCTCCCCGTCATTATCTGCATGAATCTCCAGCTCCCTGTGACTGCTGTCACAAAGCATATCCAGGATTCCATCTTCTCTGCAGCCCTGACATTCGATGGTTCCCGCAAAGGGTTCCGCTGTCTGATAGGACTGCACTGGATTTTCTTCTTCCGAAGTTTCATAGAGCACAAAGACATGGATCTCTCCCTGAATCCCGATCTTTCCATCCATGGGTTTCCACTCCAGTTTACCGATACGGATCTTTTTCCAGAGGATTGCCACTACATTGGGAAGTTCATGGGGGAGCATCAGCTCCTCGCGAATACGGAAAATATCTTTTTTCTGAATAGCGGTCTGTAATACCTCCAGTCCGGTATGGTTATACTCAATGGGTTCCTCGCACTGAACCCCCACGGTGGTATCTTCATCGTACAATTCTCCCACCTGCATCTTCAGCTGGATAATGCTCTGAATGCTGATCTTTCGGGAATTGATCAGACTGGTGGCAAGATCCTGCAGCTGGGCGTGTACCGTTACGGCATCTCCGGCTTTGATGCCCTCCCCGTGGATCTGTTCCTCAAAGGGAATCTCCCCGGTAATCACCTGAGGGACATTTTCCTCCGGGGAAGCGTACAGAATCTGATACTGTAGTTTTCCTCTTACGTTTACCTGATCCGTGACAGGCCGGATCTCCTCCAGCATCACTTCTCCCATATCACTGATCACCATGGATGCGTCCGGTTTCGCCTCTGGAATATTTCGGTCTTCTTCCAGAGTGAACTGGATTTCATTCTGATTGCGCACCCTGTCCATGTGGATGTTCCGCTTTAATAATTCCACAAAAATACCTCCGTTGCGAATGCTATTCTACCTATACATATTCGCAACGAAGGCATGTTATTCCTTTTACATAAAGTTACTACTCTACGGCACCGATGAGTTCGTTAATATCCTTCACGTTATAGCGGCGCATGTAATCCCCGATACCCTCCACAATCTCTGTGGTGGCATAAGGGTTGACAAAATTCATGGCTCCTACGGAAACCGCGGTGGCTCCGGCAAGCATAAATTCAATGGCATCCTCTGCATTGGCGATGCCTCCCATACCGATGATGGGGATTTTTACTGTCTGGGCGGTCTGGTAGACCATGCGGACTGCTACCGGCTTAATCGCGGGACCGGACATTCCTCCGGTTTTATTTGCCAGCACAAATTTTCTCCGGTGAATATCAATCTTCATACCGGTGAGGGTGTTAATCAGGGAAAGGGCGTCAGAGCCTGCTGCCTCTGCTGCCCTCGCCATCTCCGTGATGTCGGTGACATTGGGAGAAAGTTTCATGATGATGGGTTGTTTTGCCTTTTTCTTAATCTCGCTGGTGATGTTGTAAAGGGCATCGGCTTTCTGTCCGAAGGCGATGGCTCCCTCTTTGACATTGGGGCAGGAAACGTTGATTTCCAGCATGTCCACTGGCTCGTCTCCCAGACGCTCCACCACTTCCAGATAGTCCTCCACCGTCTTTCCACAGACATTGACGATGATTTTGGTGTCATAGTTTTTCAGGAAGGAAATATCCCGCTCACAGAATACATCAATGCCGGGGTTCTGCAAACCGATGGCGTTGAGCATTCCACCGTACACCTCTGCCACTCTGGGGGTGGGGTTGCCGGGCCAGGGCACATTTGCCACCCCTTTGGTCACTACCGCACCCAGTTTATTCAAATCCACAAATTCGCTGTATTCCATGCCGGAACCGAAAGTGCCGGAGGCGGTCATCACGGGATTTTTAAATTCCACTCCTGCAATCGTTACGCTGGTTTTCATCAGATTTCTACCTCCTTTGCCTCAAATACCGGTCCATCGGTACAAATCCTGGCGTTGTGTACATGGGAATGGGCATCCACATCCTTTGTTTTGCAGACGCAGCCCAGGCAGGCGCCGACACCGCAGGCCATCCGTTCCTCCAGGGAAATGTAAGCGGGGATGTCCTCTTTTTCGGCGTACTGCTTGATCGCCCGGAGCATGGGCATAGGACCGCAGGCGTAAATCATGTCTGCCTTTAAACCTTTTTCCCGGATGGCATCCATGACATTTCCCGTCGTGCCCACAGAGCCGTCCTCGGTGGCGATGATGACCTCGCCGTATTTTTCCAAATCTTCCTTTAAGAAAAGGGAGGCATCCCGATAGCCCACGATGATTTTCTTGTCACAGTTTAAAGATTTTGCAAGCTGCAAAATAGGAGGGATGCCGATGCCGCCGCCCATGAGGAACACGGTGGTTTTCTCACCGGTAACCTTCTCCACCGGAAATCCGTTTCCCAGAGTTCCCATCACCGCAATGGATTCTCCTTCCTGATAGGTGGAAAATTCCGCGGTGCCCTGTCCTGCCACGCGGTAAACAATCCGCAGTGCCTGTCTGTCCTCCCGCACCTCGCAGATGCTGATGGGACGGGGCAGCAGGGTGCTGGCGTTCTTCGGATACACGCAGATAAACTGTCCGGCTTTCGCCTCGTCTGCCAGGCTGGTTCCGATCCACATATCGTAGATGCCGGTCTGGAGGCATTGCTGGGACAATACCTTTGCCATTTCTTTTTTCTTTGCCATTTGGTTATTCTCCTGATTCGTATATTATTTTGCCATTGCAAATTGTCATCATTACCTGTCCGGTCATGGTTCTCCCCAGGAAAGGGGAATTGCTGGATTTGGAGGCAAAGCCCTCCACTTTCCATTTCCTCTGTGGCGCAAAAAGCACCAGATCGCCGGGACCTCCCTGAGCGATGTAGCCGGCATCCAGATGGTAGAGTTTCGCCGGATTGTATGCCATCACCTGAGTCAGTTTCCCGTAGGAAATACGCCCGGACTGCACCAGCACCTCGTTTGCCAGTGCCAGGGAAGTTTCCAGCCCCAGAATTCCGCTGGGTGCCTGGGTCAGGGGCTTTTCTTTTTCTTCTATGCTATGGGGAGCGTGGTCGGTGGCAATCAAATCAATGGTGCCATCGGCGATACCCTCAATGATTGCCTGGCGGTCTGCCTCCTCCCGAAGAGGCGGATTCATCTTCGCCATGGTTCCGTAGGCAATTACTGCCTCCTCCGTGAGGGTAAAATGATGGGGTGTCGCCTCCGCATGGATATTTTCCCCGCCGGGGCGTTTCTTCGCCTGGCGCACCAGGTCCACTGCCTCCTTGCTGCTGATATGCTGGACATCCATGATGGCTCCGGTTTCCAGGGCAATCTCCAAATCCCGTTTCACCATGGAAATCTCCGCCTGCCGGTCAGAACCACCGATGCCGAAATGCTCCGATGCCTTTCCATGATTGATGCCATTATTCTCAATATAAGCAGGGTCTTCCTCATGGAAACTGACGGGAACCTGGTATTTCGCTGACAGCTCCATGGCTTTCCGGGTCAGCTCTGTGTCCAGAATGGGCACGCCATCATCGGTGATACCCACTGCGCCTTTGGCAAGCAAGTTCTCAATGTCCACCAGTTCCTGTCCTTTCATGCCTTTGGTGACATTGACACAGGTTTCCACATGGATATCGGTGGTGCGCCCCTTTTCCAGAACATAGTCCAGGGTTTCCTCATTGTCCACGGTTGGTCTGGTGTTTGCCATGAGCACCACGGTGGTGATGCCGCCTCTGGCTGCAGCCTTTGCCCCGGTTTCAATATCCTCTTTGTAGGTAAAGCCTGGGTCGCGGAAGTGGACATGGACATCCACCAGCCCGGGGAAAATCAGAAGTCCGGTGGCATCGATTTCCCTGGTGATGGGATAGGGGGGAATGTCGGTGGGATTCACTGCCACAATGCGTCCTGCCTGGGGTTCACCGGGCTGGGCGATATAAAGTTCCATTTCTCCCTCCCGGATGCTCCCTGTTTCTTTATCGGGGGTAATAACCCTGCCGTTTTTTATTTGAATCATGCGTAATGTTCTCCATTTCCGGGGTAATTTCGTGACATGTATGTCAGTTTTCTTTACAGAAAATTGATTTGCTCGTCACGGTTTTCAATTTTCAGCACAATCATGGGATAAGAAGGAGCGCTGCCTTCCTCCGGTATGGTTTCAGGACCTACCAGAAGAGTGTCCACATAAACGGTGCCGTCTGCACGGCTTAGTTCCTTGACACTGACGCTGTAGCCGCCGGTTTCCTGTTTTCCATAGCCGACACAAAGATAGAGAAAGCTGCCATCGGTGTAGGTGAGTTTGAAGGGTTCGGTCTTTTTCCCTTCCAGAAGCTGTGCCAGCTCTTCGGGGAGGCGTTCTTCGTTGACCACGGTAAAGTCCACCTGTTCCCGTTTTGTCTCGCCACTTCCCGGCATGGTGCATCCTGTGAGCGCCAGGATCATTCCCGACAGCAGGGCGATGCAGAGCAGTTGTTTCCTATTCCAGTGCTGTTTCCATTTTTTTGCCATAGATACTCCTAAGTATTGAGGGAGGCTTTACATAAGGCATTGTGTTGGAGATGGAGCAAATACATTTGTGCTCTTCCTGTTGCACGAAACATTCCGATGAGCCTCCAAAGCGTAAATCGTGTGCAGCAGAGGCTTTCACGATTTATGAGTCTCATCTCCATCGTGCAGAAGTCATGCGCACAAACATATTTACTCCATCTCCCTCCCATGTACTTATTAGTAAGCCTTAACTCAATATAGCTTTTTTATAGTAATCTATGGTAAGGATAAGAACAGTATGCGTGTTACTGCTCCTAAATTTCTATTGAGTATTATATCAAATTCGAGTACAATTTGTATAGAATAATTAAAGAGGAGAACTTATATGATTCGTCTGATTATCACCGCCGCCTTCGTGGTGTTGTACTTAATTCTATCCATTCCGGTGGCTTTCGTGGAATGGCTGATTGGCCAAAAATGGCCGGATGTGAAAGACCGTTCCTGCCGGGCTTATGTAAGCTGGGCGTTCCGGGTAGTTGCTTTTTGTTCCGGTGTGAAGGTAACTGTCATCGGTCATGAACGCATCCCCAGGGACACCGCCGTTCTCTATGTGGGCAACCACCGCAGCATCTTTGACACCGTGGTGACTTATCCGCAGGTGGTAGGACTGACCGGCTTTGTCTCCAAGATTGAGCTGCTGAAGGTACCTCTGCTGCGCACCTGGATGAAAAATCTCCACTGTATTTTCCTTGACCGCAAGGATATCAAAGCCGGATTACAGACGATTCTGCAGGGAATCGAACTGATGAAAAGCGGCATTTCCCTCATCATTTTTCCGGAAGGCACCCGCAGTAAGAAGGAGGGTGAATTTCTTCCCTTCCATGCCGGAAGTTTCAAGCTGGCAGAGAAATCCGGCTGTCCCATCGTTCCCATATCTATCAACAATACCGGTGCCGTCCTGGAGGACCACTTCCCTTGGATAAAAAAGACCCACGTTATCGTGGAGTACGGCGATCCTATCTATGTGAAGGACTTAGACCGGGAAGCAAAGAAAAATCTACCGGATACCGTCCGCCAGATTATCATTGACACCTATACAAAAAATGCCCCGCTTGTGTAAGCGGGGTTTTTTAAATGCAGAGGAAATTCCTCTACATTTAAAAACTTATAATACCAGTCTCATATACACCAGTTCCTGGGCACCGGAATACCTGGAAATAAATCCCAAGGGGTTACGTCCAAACTCCACAAATCCAATACTTTGATACATCTGGATTGCTCTCTGGTTGTCCGCGACAACCTCCAGTTCTAATTGTTGATATCCGGCATCTTTTGCACACTGCACGCAGGCTTTCATCATCCTTTTGCCGATGCCAAGTCCCCAGTACGACTTGACCACATCGATTCCAAACTCTGCGCGGTGTCTGATTTTATATTTATTCCCCAGGGCAGAAACACCTGCCGTTGCGACGATTTTTCCATCTACCACAGCCAACAGCATGACTTCCCTGTCGCTTTCAGCCCTTTTCTGAAGAAATTCACTCTCCGCTTTCGCATCAAAGCTATGCTCCTCTGGATAGGAGCGCAAGTAGTCCGACTCACTGTGGGTCACTGCAAACAACTCCGACATTTCCGAACCATCTTCGTATGTCGCATTTCGTATGATGCAGTCCTGCCCGTTTTTCAATACGATTTTTTCGTTATATTCCATCTTTGTGCCTTTCAATGGTGATAAACTGTCAATAAAAAACTTTTTCACGTTAAGATAAATGCTCTCTTTTGTGTCTGTCAATAAGCAATAAAATAAACATAACAAACCATAGTGTCCATGCTATCAGGCATCCTATTCCCTGATGCTGGATATCTACAATAGTTCCAAGGATAAACGGTACTGACATAAACATCATTCTTTTGCCGTACGCCTTACACATGGCATTTTCATCATATTTTTTCCGTTCTTCTTCGGATTTCATATTGTAGCCAGACAGAAATTTCGCAGCTTCCCCTTCTGATTTATAAAACCATACTCCAAACAAAAACATAATAACTGCCATCATTAAATCAAAAATAACGCAGAACATTGTCCCTACCTCCATTTCGATTCGTCAGATTATGAATTCTAAATCCCGTTGAATTTATCTGTACTTATTTAGTATTGCATCCGGGATATGGCAGTAACTGCAATCCTCCGGGTATCTTTCCAGATGGTGCTGGTGTTCCTCGGCACTTCTGACATAGTTTGTCAGCGGCAGCACTTCCACTACAATTTTATCCCTGTCGCTCCGCCGGTCAATAAAGGCTTTTGCCTCTTTCAAATGCTTTTCAGAAGCGCTGTATATTCCGGTTCTGTACTTCTTGCCCACATTAACGCCCTGTTTGTTCAGACTATAAGGGTCGATGATTTCAAACAACTGCTCCATCAAATTCGAGATAGTGGTAGCCTTTTCATCAAAAACCACCTTCACGCATTCTGCATATCCATCATAAGGGCTGTCCAGGGAATCGGTTTTTCCATTGGCTCTGCCAGCCTCTGTCGTGAGTACCCCAGGTACACTGTCAAAAAAATGCTGCACACCCCAAAGGCATCCGCCAGCTATGTATACGGTCTCCATGATTTTCCTGCCTCCTCTGTAAACTTACTTTAATAAATATTTTCCAAATGCTTTGTGGGTGTCAAAATGGACATTTCTGAAAAATAAAATCAGCCAAATAATATAAGTTGGAATAGCCAGATACGGCGTTATAAAATAGGACAACACTGCACCGGCTATCATGATGGCAGCCCATGTAAAACACTGATTTCTCATATCCCTGGAAATACATGTTTTATCGTATAGTGCCTGTTCTTCCTTTGACAGCGAGTTAAAACCAGAAATAAATTTAGCAGCTTTTTCTTTAAATACTGTAAACAGCACACCCAGCACCGCAAATGGAATAGCTAAAACGATACATGACCAAAATCCTATATTCATAATGTATATCTCCTTTTATGCTCCGATTTTTTTAACTATCCCACTTCCTAAAATTGATGATAACCCATAAATCACCACTTTCTATGACTCTTATAGGTGCTTTAAAGCCTTGTGCATTGAGGCACTACCTATAAGGAAATTCATTTGGCAGCTCTTATATGTCTATGAAAAGGCTTTTGAGCCTCCACTGTCAATTTTTCCAGTGAATTTTACCCATAAGGGCAAGTTCCTGGCGAGTCCTATAGGTTGAAGTTGCGATATGCTCTCGAAATTATACCTATAAGACATGGCTTTTATCACAGCTTATAGGCAAAAATCAGAATTATGTAAACTTACAGTTCATGCTTTCGTCGGTTCTACAAGCCGGAAGCCGTATTACAATAACTTTTCTAATTCTACCAATAATTTCGCCTTCATTTTTTCTGGTCCACGTCTCCAATTCCTTTACAAAATATGGATTCGTCCCATTTTTTATCATTTCAATTCTGTCGCATATCAAACACATAATTCATGCTCCTTATTCCACCGAGTCCAAAGCCATCTATTTCATTCAAATATTATCCATTACTATATTCCGGTTTTTTCTTATGAGAAATAACGCTAAACTGATCACACCTTCCAGAACAATAAATAGAATCATTAAGTTCAAATTGATCCTGCTCAGCCACCCGCCTGCCAATCTTTGGTCAATCACATTGGAAAGTAATTTTATGATGATAAATGCTAAGAGTGTAACTGTCATTGTAACGATACTGCTTGTTTGAAAGATTTCCAGTGCATTAGCTTTTTCTGTTCTTACTGACACGATAATCGTTACAATGCAAATTAGTATCATCGCCACTCGAAGACAAATACTCGTTAATACATCGTATAGTTTCAAAATGGTAAGATATGGCTTGCCAAATGCACGAACAAGATTTTCTTCTAAATTTTTTTCAATGGTTCCAATATTCTCATTCAAATACTCCTTTGTGGCCTTTCCTTTTTCGTTATAAAATTCTTGGGGCATATTTTCCAGAACCAGAGCATCTATTTCTTCTGATACATCAAATTCTACATCTTTGTCATATCCCACATTTTCCACTATGGTTTGTATAAATTTTGCTGTTATTTTATCCGTATATCGGCTATTTCTGATGTTGTCTTCTATTTTTTGTAAATGGTCGATATCCACATCGTAAATAACTTCATCCAGAAAATAACCCGATACTTTTTTTGACAATATTTCTTGTGAAAAAGTTTTTACGACTGTATTCTCAAGGATAAAACTCGTCGTTATCAATAGGAAACTTACAGTCAGCAATATGCTTACTATCCCTTTCATCCATTTTTTCATACAAAATCTCCTCCACAACTGTCGGTTTTTACTTTCTTATCATAGCATAAAACAGAATTTTTGGCTCGCTGTAATCGAAAAGCCCAAACTCACTCTTTAAATATCCACAGGTTCCGCCATGTCCGCAAGGGATAACAGTTCCTGGGCGCAGCGCTTGAAGAGCATACCATCCTCTGTGAGAATAATAGCATGTAGCTTGACACAATCAATATATCTGATACTAAGAAATACCGTTCAGGTATCATTTCTTTCCTGCAAAAACCGATATATTTAGTAAGTTGCAAACGGATTTGCACGGTTTTGGTCACAAGGCAAAGTCAGGGAGGATTTCAAATGAGATTAGGTGAGGCAATTCCCAAATATCAGGCATATCGCAACCAGCTCCAGGAGCAGAAGAAAAACATTTATCAGAATATGAAGGATGCCCAGGAGAAGGCGGATCGTTCCGGCGAGGAAGAATGGTCAAAAAAGGCGGCAGAACTGGAAATTTCCTACAAAGCTGCGGAAGAAGAATTCGACAAATACGAAAGTGTTCTGGACCGGTTAAAGGAGCAGTGGGTCAACATTGCAAATGCAGAAAATGACCGTGCCCTGACAGACCCGGAAACCGGGATGGCTGCTACCGTTGGCAAAATTATGACCACTGTGGCTAGAATGTGTGCCGGGGACAAGGTTCCGATTCTCGATGAAAAGAAACTGATGGAATATGACAGCAACATGTATGCCAAAGCAAAAGAGGCGCAGGCAGCCATGGCTGCCATCAAGGAAAAACAGAAGGAGTACGATTCTCTCTGGGGTAGTGACGAAGGTGGAGACTATGACCCGGAAGGCGTTGCCAACAATGCCCAGGCAGAGGGTGATTTGCCTGAAATCCCCGAACCGGAGGAAATTCAGGCAGAGGAAACGCCTGTGGAGGATCCCACCGCAACAGAGGAATGATACTACCTTAATGTTCCCCCATGGAAATAACATTCATAGACCTTTTCCTTGTTACAATAGATTTCTTCATATCCTTGAAACCAGGTAAAATCACTCGCCACTTTGCACTTATAAGTATATTCTCCCGATTGGTAGTATTCCGGTCCCCTGTATGGCATTTCTTTGTCTGCCCTACGGAGTGCCTCTTTTAAAAACTCTATGCGAAACTGTTGTCCTAAGACCCGTCCCATATAGTTCATTGCATATTGAGATTTCTCATCGTACCAGATAGCCTCTTCACCGGCGAACCGTTCTCCGCCCACGTAAGTATCATGGTATGTATACAAGCCATCCCTGTAGGAATAATCATGAGAATCCTGTCTGGTGGAATCCGTCTCATTACTGCATCCAACATAGGTATTTCTACTTGCCTCAAGCCGGAATTCTATTAACTTCTGCAAGTCGGCATTTTCCTCCTGGATGCAGGCGACCGTACAATCCTGGTCTCTTACCAGATAATCTACGGTTACATGAAAAAGATTGCTGATTTGTATGAGGTTATTGATATCGGGATATACCTGACCAGATTCCCACTTAGCCACAGCCTGTCTGGATACATCCAGTTTTTCTGCAAGCTGCTCCTGTGTGATTCCCTGATTCTTACGAATCAACTGTAATTTCTCTGAGAATATCATGTCGTATCACCTCCACAGTCAGCATACCCTGTTTACATTCTTAATGACATACACTGCTCTTTGCTGTTTTGCTACCTTTATTATACAAGGCACGCATATCTTATCTTTTCTATAAGCAGACTATTGAATCATATACTTCGTTCCCCGTCCCTTGCCTTCAATGACAATAACTCCCTTTTTGCTCATCTCCTTCAAAAGCTGGGTTGTTTTTGATTTCCCGAAAGGCACCTGCGGAGCAATTTCACTGATGGATTTCAGAATGGTTTTGCTCAAAGTCTGATATACTTCTCTTTCATCTTCCGTTAAATTCAAATTTTCTTCAAGCACTGGAAGTCTGATTGTGATAGTATTTTCCGTTACTTCAAAATCCGGTTTTCTCAGTCCATCTTCGTAAAGCTGTTTGATTCTGGCAATTCCCATGCCGAAAATTTCCACAAATCCCAGGCGGTAAAATACATTCGCAAGGTTTCTGTTTCTCAAAACAGAAATCCTGCCGGATAAATATTCTTCCTCTGTTATTCCAGAGGGTAAACCTCCAGGAGAAACAATTTCTATCCCGTCATCAAACATGGAAACTCTGATTTGGGATTCCACATCCCACGCTCTATGAATCAGAGCATTAGCAATCGCCTCCCGACATGCTGCCTCCGGGATTTTTTCTACCTTTTTTCGTTCTGCGCCTTGAATAATCTCGTATTGGTAATAATCTCTGAATATCTCTATCGTCTTGTCATACACTTCCAATACCGACATTTTTTCAAAGGTTACTCTCTTTTGAATCACGCTGATGTTTTCCCCGAACCTGGCAATATCAATTCCGGGGAACGGGTTTTTATCCGCCAGAAGTCCCGCCGCATTTGTATAGCCATCCACATTGTTATACAGGCTCAACGTCTTTAAAGTGTCCTGATTAAAGGATTCAATTTGAATATTTTCCTGTAATTTTTGACGCAAAATCTCAAAGGTCAGCGCCTGCTCTTTACAGGGAAGTTCTTCAAACCTTACGTTCTTTCCTTCCAGAATAAGCCTGGAAAGTTCCAACGTATCTACTTCGATTGTAGCGGTGTCATTTCGTTTGTACGCCTTTGACTTATACAAATAAGGTTTCTGGGTGCCACTTTTTATCGTAAGTTTTATTGTGTGATCCTTTTGTGTCTCAAGGGTATAATCGGGTTGAGGGGAAATGCTGTCGTTGATTTTATTTTCAATATCCAGGCAGGATTGCTTTACATCCGATAATCCTTTCACATTCCCGCTATCATCAATCCCAAAAAGAATTTCTCCACCATCGTAATTTGAAAAGGCACTGACTGTTTTTAAAAAGGGATTGGTAACGTTTTCTTTGAATTCCAATGTTCGGGTTTCACGCATATTATGATGTCCTTTCCAATTTTATTGCTTTTATTATACGCAATAACAATCAAAAAAACAATCGTAAAAAAATACGATTGTTTTTTTGATTGTTTTCGATTATTTGTATTTTCTTTATTCCTTATGAATATACATTCGGCTGCTTTCATACACAAATCATAGTTATTCGGTGTATGAACACCATTGAGTTTATTGTAACTGCTCATAATTGCAAGAGGTCTCGCCTTTTCAATTACATATTCAAAACCGGACAGGTAAATTTTACCGCTCTAAGGACAATGCCATTCTGCGGTAGGTGTGGCGTTTGCCACGGATTGCCACGCTGTAGGCGGTGATATTTTCCGGCAAAGCCATACCCATGTAACCACTGTCCCCGATGTGGTGGATGTCCGCTCCTGCCATTTTGCACATAAGGGCAATCTGGCGGATGGTAGACTCGTCGGCACCCTCCTGGGAGGTTCCGATGGTGGTCATGGCAAGGACACCTTTTTCGTGTGCCTTTTTAATCAAAGCGGTGGCATGCTCTAAGGTAAAGCCAGGTACGGTTCCCGGTGCGGGCAGTAGCAGCACATCGGCTCCTGCCTGGATGAACGCCTCCGCATCTTCCTCCGTCATAATGTTTTCTCCCGCCTCTGACAGGATTCCGGAGGCGTGCATCTTTCCGGCGGTGAGAATCACCCGGTCTCCCACTGCCTCTTTCAAGCTTTTCAGCGCCTGGGTGATTGCCTGGTTGTCCACACCCACGCCGGGATTTCCGGTGAGCACAATCATGTCCACACCCATATCTGCTGCCTTTTTCGCATTTTCCACAGTGGCACGCCTTCCCTCGGTGAGACTCCAGACGGAAACCTCTCCGTCCGCCTGTACCACGGCAGGCTCCAGGTTGATTGCCACCATTCTTCCGGTGAGACGCTTTACCTCACGGATGGTATCCTCCGGGACAGTCTCCGGCAGTCCGTTAATCACGGGATGCTGCACATCAAAGACATTCAGCATAATCAAATCGGATCCTAAGGAAGTGACAAACTCCGCATTGGTGATATTCACCAGCATAGGTGTCACCGTTCCAATGGTTTCTGTTGCCAGCACCCGTCCCTCACTCTCCGTGATGGACTGTAACAACTCGGCTTTATTATAAGATGCCAGTTCCCTGGCAGTACAATCAATCAAACGTTTCGGCATGGTTTCCTCCTCTGTCTTTACGGGTTTTGGGTTAAATCTTCCACTAACTTTTCAAAGTGCATGGCATGGGATGCTTTGATGAGGATATTGTCTCCCGGCTGCAACAGTTCAGGGAGTCTGCCCCGCAGTGGCTCCAGTTCCTCAAAGTGATAGACTTTCATCCCCGGCGCACCGCTTTCCCCGGCTGCCTGTGCCATGTGGGAGGACAAAGCACCGACACAGATAAGCACATCAATTCCGCGCTCTCCACAGAAGGTACCGACACCTGCGTGAAGTTCTGTTTCCTTCTCTCCCAGTTCAAACATGTCTCCCAGAATTGCCACTTTCCGTCCGGTGGCATTGGTGAGAAGTTCCACTGCCGCTTTCATGGACACGGGGTTTGCATTGTAGCAGTCGTCTAACACTACATACTTGTCTGTCTGGATGAGGTGGCTGCGCCCCCCTATCGCCTGGACTTTCACCGCTCCGGCTGCGATTTCTTCCGGGGTCATACCCAGCTTTAATGCCACAGCAGCTGCTGCAAGCGCATTATAAATCTGGTGCTCGCCGGGCAGCTTTACCTCCATGGGAAAGGTTCCATCGGGGGTATGTACGGTCATGGAACTGCCAAAAAGACCATCCATTTTGACCGCATCGGCGTAAAGCTCGTTCTGTTTTCCTCTGCCAAAACGGGTAAGGGTCATTCCCGCTTTCAGATAGGGAACCGCCTCCGTTCCCAGCAACTGCAATTTATCGTCATCGCCATTGACAATGACCTGAGCTTTCGGGTCTGCAAAGTCAAAAATCTCCGATTTGGCTTTCAAAATACCGTCTCTGGTTCCCAGAAATTCCAGGTGGCACTGCCCGATATTGGTCATGACACAGATGTCCGGTTTTGCCATCCGGGACAGATTGTGCATCTCCCCGAAATGGTTAATGCCCATCTCCAGTACTGCAATCTGGTGTTCCGGGCGGATTTTTAAAAGCATCAGGGGCACACCAATCTCGTTGTTAAAATTGCCCTGGGTTTTTAACACATTATATTTTTCCGAAAGCACCCCGGCAATCATTTCCTTGGTGCTGGTCTTGCCCACACTGCCGGTGATTCCCACCACGGGAATGAATAGCTGCTCTCTGTAATACGCGGCAATGTCCTGTAACGCCAGGAAGGAATCGGCCACCTGGATACACACGCCGGGAAGTTCCTCTGGCAGCTCTTCACAGACCACACCCAGCGCACCCTTTTCAAACACCTGGGGGATAAAGCTGTGTCCATCCACCCGCTCACCTTTCGTGGCGATAAACACGCCATCCCTTTCTATCTGTCTGGAGTCAATAACCACACAGGCTGCCTCGGTGTCCGGCACCGTCTGTCCCTGGGGACACACCAGTCTTCCTCCACACGCCTGCGCGATCTGTTGTAATGTCATCTGTTTCATTGATTCCTCCATGCACTCTGGACAATATTCTCACATAGCTGCGGGAAATCAATTCCCATTGCCTGCGCCTCCTGCGGCATCAGAGAAGTAGGGGTCATACCCGGCAGGGTATTTGCCTCCAGGCAGTAAAACTGTTCATTTTCATCCATCATAAAATCCATGCGGGCATAGTTTTTCAGGCGAAGCGCCTCAAAAGCGGTCTCTGCGGCACGCTGCATGGCGGCTGCCACATCCTCCGGCAAATCTGCAGGGCAGGTCTCCACCGTCGATCCTGCCTGGTATTTGTTCTTATAGTCATAGAAGCCCTGTAAAGGTGCAATCTCGATCACCGGCATGGCTTTTCCGTCCATCACTGCCACAGAGAATTCCCGTCCTTTGATGTACTGCTCGATCACCAGTTCCTCCCCGTATCCAAAGGCGTCCTCTTTTGCCTGACGATACTCTTCCTCATTGTGAACCATGTACACGCCCACGCTGGAGCCGCCGGTGCATACCTTTACCACGCAGGGGAAGGGTACGGTATGGGGATCCTGCTGTCCCTTTTTCAATCGGATGCCCTTAGGGGCAGGAATCTGATAGACATTGAACAAATCCTTTGTGATTGCCTTATCCATGGCAATGGCAGAGCTGACACAGCCGGTTCCGGTATAGCAGATGCCCATGAGGTCAAAGCACGCCTGGATTTTGCCGTCCTCGCCGTACTGCCCGTGGAGCGCCATAAACACCACATCTGCTGCCTGGCACACCCCAATGACATTGGGACCGAAAAAATTTTTCGCACCGTCGGGACGCATGGCTTTCACTGCCTCGATATCAGGGTTTGTCTCCCGGATTGCCTGCACATCTGCCGCCCAATCCTTATCCATCTCAAAAATATGGGCAGGGTTTTTTGCAATTTCTCCATCCTCAATTCCCAGGTAGACATCCACCATGGCCACATTATGACCTTTTTTCTTTAAGGCCTTGTATACATTGGAACCGGAGCTTAAGGACACTTCCCGTTCCGTACTGATTCCTCCTGCCAAAACAATAATATTCATTTTCGGATCCTCCACTTCCTTATTTGATCAATCTATTTGCTCCTACTGTGTGGCAGGAATCGCCGCCAGTAGTTGTATATATCCTGCAAATTTCCCGGGCGAGCAGTAAATCTCCTGTCGAAAATCCTGATTTTCTGCATTTCGCCCCAGCAAATAATGCAGATGATTCTCCAATACCGTAGCATATTCGTGATTGGTGATAATGTGGTTCATTACCGCAATTACTTCCATATCATTGAGAATGTTCTCCGGCTCCTCATTGGCCGTGAGATAAGCTCCATCCCTTGCATTTAAAGAAATCTGCTCTCCCATGGGACTGATGGTTTTCATCAGCCTCTTGCAGATCGTCTTATCCGCTCCCTTTTTGGTACACAGATAAGTCACCGTTCCGTAAAAGGCAATTTCGTTCATGTTCTCCGCATCCGGTAATCCCGCATTTGCAAACTCTGTTATGTATTTCTGGTAGGAAGCCACTCCGGTGGCCCGATACAGTTCCGCTGCGGCAAAAAAAAGTTCTTCCGCTCCACTATCCAGTTTATTCCCTATGACATACTTCCATGCACGATCTGAAGCCTTCAGGCAGATGGTTGCAAACGCATTATCTTCATTCCGGTAAGCGTAACCGAATTTTGCCATCACAGCACTGTAAAAGGCCGTCCGTCGCAGAGTCTCCTCTGCATCCTCTGCTTCCGCTATGTGATTACCGCCTGCATAAACCGCTCCGGAGCTGTCCTGCATGGTAAGAAGCCATTGTGCCTCCGACCCCAGCAATGTAAGAAACTGTCCTCCATCCTCACAGGCCAGAATATTTTCACTGTAGAGTTCATAAGTCTGTAACAGTTTCGCCAGAAAATTACAACTCTCCGTCACAGATTTCTGTCCGTTGGGCAAAAGAATCCCCCGTTCCTGCGTGCGGCTGTCTGAAAGTCCGGCAAGAGCCTCCTGCAAAAGTTCACGATACAGATCATCTCGAATGACAAAATCATAGGACTGTCCCAGATACATACACTGCAGCCGATAGGTACCAGGAGTGATGAAGTCGGTGAATACTGCATAACCATTTTGATTTTCCTTTTTTTGAATCGTGCCGGTGTACACCACCTCCGCGCTGTCCCAGTCAATAACAGAAAAAGTATCCGGTATCCGCTTTCCCCTCAACACGGCGGTTTTCACCCCATCTGTCTCATATCCCTGGGGATCCACAATAATGCCGGGCTTCACTGTTCTCACCTCATAAGAAAAATCCGGCGTCAGTCCCCAGTTCTCCCACTCATCCGCAGCGCTTTTATCCAGTTTTATCACCGGGTTCGTCCCCTGGGAGGCAGAACAGCCACTCAGAAGGAGAATCACGGTTAAAGCCATGCAGAGGACGGCTTTCCATCTGTGGGTCAAATCACGGTTGCTCCTTTGCTCATAATCCTATTTATTATACCGCGGAACCCAGGACAGGAAAAGAAAATTTAACACTTTTTCCGTACTTTTTGTTTTTCATTCCGGGCATAGATGACCTCTCCCTCCAGAATAGTATACAGGGTTTCCGTAAAGCTTTCCATTGGATTTCCGGAAAAGATGGCAATATCCGCATCCTTCCCATTTTCCAGACTTCCCACCCGGTCCGCTACCTCCAGAATCTGGGCAGGATAATAGGTGATGGAAAGATAGGCCTGCTCTAAGGACAGTCCGCTCTTACATGCCAGCCCGGCACAAAGGGGCAGAGACTGAATGAGAGACACCGGATGGTCTGTGGTAATGGCTGTTTTTACTCCGGCATGATTTAATACCCCGGCGGTCTTAAACGCCATGTTCTGCACCTCAATCTTGCTTCGGCTGGATAAGTCGGGACCTAAAATTGCCGGGAATCCGCTCTCTGCCACCTTTTCTGCTATAAGATGCCCTTCACTGCAATGGTCAAGGGTCAGTCTTAAATCAAATTCCTTCGCAATGCGGATGGCAGTGAGGATGTCGTCTGCCCGATGGACATGGGCTTTTAGAGGAATCTCCTTCTTCAAAACGGGAATCCAGCACTCCTTTTCAAAATCCAGTGTAAAATCCTCACTGCCCTCTTCTTTTTTCCGAAGATACTCCCTGGCCTCAAAGAGTTCCTCCCGGAGCAGGGCAGCAATCGCCATCCGGGTGCAGGGAGATTTTCCCATCCCGGAAAAATTTACCTTGGGATTTTCCCCGAACGCCACCTTCATTGCCGCCGGAGCCTTTACAATCAAGTCGTCAATACACCGCCCTTTGGTCTTGATCACAGCAAACTGACCGCCCACCACGTTGGAGCTGCCGGGACCGATCATGGCGCAGGTAATCCCCGCCCGCACCGCATCGTCAAAGGCGGCATCCATGGGATTGATGGCATCAATTGCCCGTAGAAAGGGCGTGATGGGATTCACATTTTCGTTGCAGTCATCCCCCTCGGCTGCTTTCTTTTCCTCGGTGATACCCATATGGCAGTGTGCCTCAATGATACCAGGCATGACAATTCCACCATGAGCATCCAGCCAGAGCATCTCTTCTCCGGCCAGTTCCGGCGGCAGAAAGTTTCCCTCTCCCACTGCCAGGATTTTTCCATTCTTAATAAAAACCCTGCCATTGGGAATACGTGTAAAGGTGCCACCCGCCATGGGCAGCACCATACCATTACAAATACCGATTGTTTTCTTTTTCATAGTAACAGCCATACCTTTTCTGTTCCTTATTCACCCATATAAGACATGGGATCAACCGGGACTTCATCCTTTAACAGTTCCAGATAAAGGTTGGCACCCTCTACACTGTAATATTTGGTGGGGGCTGCCACCTTGCCAATGATGTCACCTTTTTGCACATAGCTTCCCACGGACACCTGTAAATCTTCCAACTGTCCATAGATACACTCATAGCCGTCTCCGAAGGACATGGTCACCAGATTGCCCAGCTCGTTACTGTGGGTGATATCGGTAATCTGTGCTTCCCACATGGCTGCCACATCCGTACCTTCGGTGACGCCAATCACCATGGCCGGACTTAGCCGGTACTGCTCCAGAGTCGCAAAATACACCGGCTCCTCCATGCTGAAGTTCACCAGCACTTTTCCCACCACCGGGAGTGCCAGAGTATTTTCCCCGGAAAAGTGTAAATCCATCTTTTCCACGCTGGCTACAGACTGGGAGTTACTTTCCTGTGCCTCCCCGGTTTCTGTACTCTCCTGCTGTTCTTCGCTCCCGGAGGTATTTTCTGTGTCAGTCTCTGGATTCCCCATCCGGGTATCGTCTGCCTCGGCGACCTCTGCCACCTCCATCTCCGGATTTTGTACGTTAACAGACCCTACCTCTTCTAAATCCGGCTCATAGTCCAGATCGTTGTTGGGGGCTTCCTCCACCATGGGATTTTGATTTTTTACCATCAGTCCATCCGCATCCTGCCCTTGCTCCAGCTGGCTGAAATCCAGACGGTATTCCTCTTTCTGCTCCTTTGCATTATTTCCTTTCACATATACACCCGTCATCGTCAGGGCAGTCAACACAAAGAGTGAAGATGTAAGCATAATGACCTGTTCTTTTTTTCTCATAAAAAACCCTCCATTTCCTGGTCGTATGCTTAGTTTTGCCGGAAATAGAGGGTTTATGCATGTTTTAATTTGTTTTATGTTGCAACATCCAGATGTTGTACCGTGCCTGCTTCTCCGTTTTCGTAGAGAAAAACGCCGGTCTGCCGGATATAACCGTTTGTTGTGTTGTTTGCACCGTTTAAGGTGAAGTTGGTAGAAACGCTTTCCAGACAGATGGCACCCACACCTAAATCCTTTAAGTGATAGAGCATATCGTTGCCGTCTTCGTCCTGAGTCCAGATCAGAAGCTTATCAAAAATTTCATCATCTTCGTCAATCCATCCGTTGCCATCCTGGTCATACTGTGCCAGATCCTTGAATCCATCACCGGATCTGGTTCCAAACAGTTCACTGCCATCGTTGATCACACCATCACCATTCCGATCCAATGCCAGATAACCACTTCCCTGATTCAGCCGGGAAATGTTGTCCAGAATCCCATCATTGTCCAGATCAAAGGTAAATTTCTGATCTGAGAGTCCTGCAAGATTACCATCCAGATTGATCACCAGCGGATCACACACCTGCACCTCGGCAATGGTATAATTCTGCTCATAATATTGAGCAAAACTGCGGCTCATATTCACTTCCACACCGAAATTGATCTCCCGTCCGTCTGCCGTGCGCACCGTTCCCGTGGTGGAAAATGATGTATTTTCCTTCTCCATGTGAAGGTACCGGGTTTTGCCGGTAAGGTACTGGGTAGTGGTAAGGTTTCCACCGGTGTTTCCGGTGAGAATATCTGCCATGGAACTGAATGTGGGTTTCTGCGGGCTGCCAAACAAAAGCTGGTAAATGTAATTGATACACTCCTGCTTAATCGTCTGGATCATGGCTGAAGTACTGCGGTCTTCATCACTGCGCGTCACCCGGATATTGGTCAGGCCGTTTTGAAAGCTGTCATACAGATCGTTTAAAGAACCTCCTGTTCCCGAGAATATGTCATCCATATCCTCTTTTGTATCTCCCATACTCCATTGCTCATCCAGAAAATTATTATTTTGATTCGTACTGAGAGAAGAACTTTTCTTCCATGCGGAGTAAGAGGAATACTGTCTTACGGAATCCATTCCTATTTGACTGGAATTAATTCGCAAACATGAACCTCCTTATCGGTTTTGCTTTTCAGAGACTTCACCAGGCCCGGTTCTTTTACTCTGTATGAATTATATCGACTTTTTTCGTAAAACCTTTACTTATTTGCTTACAATATTGTGGAGCCATACGCCCTTTTTCACCAGGATATAGCCAATGATACACTTCAGTGCTTCCGTCATACAGCAAATGAAATACAGGGGCACGATAGGCAATGCCGTGTGGACGCAAAGCAGATAGGCTACCGGAATGTTCACCACCCATACGAACACGGAGTCAAAGAGGAAGGTAATCATGGTCTTACCACCGGAACGCAGGGTAAAATAGCTGGCATGGGTAAAGGCATTCAAAGGCATGCAGATGGCTGCAGTCCGCAGAAAGGCAACCGCATAATCTTTGACGATCTGTTCGGTATTATAAATATCCGGGAACAGGGGTGCCATCAAAAACATAATCGCTCCAATGAAAAAGCAGCTCATCACGGAGAAGAAAAGCAGCTTGCGGTCGGTATCCTTCGCCTGTTCCATCTTTCCGGCGCCCAAAAGCTGTCCTACCACGATAGCTACCGCATTTCCTATGGCAAAAAACACTACGTTAAACACGTTGGATATGGTGGATGAAATGTTCATGGCTGCAATAACGGAGATTCCCCGCAGAGAATAAGTCTGGGTGAGAAGAGCCATTCCCGCTGCCCAAAGGGACTCGTTCATCAAAAGAGGCGTTCCGGTAACAAAAATTGCCTTTGCCAGTTCTCCCCGCACCAAGAGGGTGCGGTACACCTGATGCTGCCATTTGTTCTGCTCTTTGTGGCGGTGTGTCCATACCATGACGATAATCAGCTCCACATAGCGGGAAATCACGGTGGCAATAGCCGCGCCGCTGGCTCCCAGTGCAGGAGCACCGAATTTACCGAAAATCAGAATATAGTTAAAAATCAGGTTCACTGCCACTGCGGTTACCCCCGCTTTCATGGGCAGTACTGTCTCCCCGGTTTCCTTCAAAGTGGATGCATAACACTGGGTCCAGGCAAAGGGGATAATGCCGGGAATCATAATCCACAAATATTCCTTTCCACTGCGAAGCACCTCTGACACATCGGTGACATCCGCCTCCCCTTTTAAATATAAATTGATCAGTAAATCACTCTGTGTCCAGAATAAAACCATGGCTATGAGGCTTAATACCAGGCATACCAGCACTTTAAACCGGAAGGTGTCCCGCAGTCCCTCATGGTCTCCTTTTCCATAGAACTGGGCACCGAAAATTCCGGCACCGGACACGGCGCCGAACACACAGATATTGAATACGAAAATTAACTGATTGGCAATGGCTACACCGGACATCTGGGCGGTTCCAATCTGTCCCACCATGATGTTGTCCAGAAGGCTGACAAAGTTGGTGATTGCCTGCTGAATCATAATCGGTATGGTCACCCGAAGCACCATCAGATAAAAGTCTCTGCCTCCAATGTATCTACGCATAAAATTCCTCATAAGTACCTCCTCCACCAAGCGCGGTAACTGCAATTCTAATACAAATATCCGGGAAATGCAATAAATTCCGGGAAAATCTTGTTCTTCCCCATACCTTCGGGTTATAATCAATGGAAAATGATGCACGAAACCGTTACGATAACGAAAACAGGCGCTCGTAACAGAGGGAAGGAACCGCAATGACAGCAGATGAAGCATATATGAAGGAAGCCATGAAGCAGGCAATGAAAGCCTACAAACTGGGGGAAGTTCCCATCGGCTGCGTCATTGTCCGGGAGGGCAAAATCATTGCCCGTGGCTATAACCGGAGAAATACGGATAAAAACACCCTGGCACATGCAGAAATTACGGCTATCCGCCGTGCCAGCAAGCTCGCCGGGGACTGGCGTCTGGAGGACTGCACCCTCTATGTGACCTTAGAGCCCTGCCAGATGTGCGCCGGTGCCATTATCCAGGCGCGGATTCCTGAGGTGTTTATCGGCTGTATGAATCCCAAGGCGGGCTGTGCAGGTTCGATATTAAATGTGTTGGAAATGACGGAGTTTAACCACCAGGCAATCGTCCACCGGGGTATCCTGGAAGAAGAATGTTCCTCCATGCTGAAACGTTTCTTCAAGGAACTGCGCATCCGCAACAAGTTAGAGAAGGAAACAAAAGCATTACAGTCCAATCAGCAGTAAAACACTTGCTGTTTGACTGCGTAAGAAAATGATTCAGGTGTGAGCAGCCCTCTTTTGCAACGCAAACCTTCCATTAGGGCTGCGAAAGTCAATGACAGAGTATCTGTCATTGACAAATCTGAATAAAAAGGCTATACTAAAAAAACCGTATCCACATCGCTGACCTTTATAAGTGACGTTGAAGTTTGGGTCTCACGCAATGGAAGTCTACGAACCGTGTCAGGGCAGGAATGCAGCAGCACTAAGCAGAATTTTCCATGTGCCGTGAGGGTGCCTGGCGGAGTTAACTGTAGAGGTAACGGGTGTGGGTACGGCTTTGTTTTATCCAAAGGAGAACATCATGTCCGATTTTCAGACCTTTCATTCCCATGCCGCGGATTTACTCAGCACTTGTACCCTGTGTCCCAGAGAATGCAGAGTCAACCGTATGGCAGGGCAGACAGGCATCTGCGGGGAAACCGCTATTTTACGAGGAGCAAGAGCTGCTCTTCATTTCTGGGAAGAGCCCTGCATCTCCGGAAAATCCGGATCCGGGGCTGTATTTTTCAGTGGCTGCAGCGTGGGCTGTGTCTTCTGTCAAAACCAGTCTATCGCTCATGGCGAGACTGGTTTCTTCATTACCAGCAAACGCCTGTCCGAAATTTTCCTGGAATTACAGGAGCAGAATGCCAATAATATCAATCTGGTGACTCCCACCCATTTTATTCCGCAGATTCGGGAAGCCCTGCTTCTGGCCAGAGATGCCGGACTGTCCATCCCCATTGTATACAATACCAGTGGCTATGAAAAGGTGGAATCCCTGCATCTTCTCCATGGCTTAGTCGACATCTACATGCCGGACTGTAAATACGTTTCCAGTGAGTTATCCACAAGATACTCCCACTGCAGTGACTATTTTGCACAGGCATCCCGGGCTATTGTGGAAATGGTACATCAAGTGGGAACTCCCCTCTTTTCCGGCGATCCGGAAGAGGACAGCTATTCCGACGAAGTGCTGATGAAACGAGGCGTTTTAGTGCGCCATCTTCTTCTTCCCGGTTGTGTGGAGGATTCCAAGCAGGTGCTTTCCTGGCTCCATGAAACCTTCGGGGAGCAAATCTACATCAGCATCATGCGTCAGTACACACCCCTTCCCCATGTAGCTGCTTTCCCGGAACTGAACCGTACCGTCACCGATGATGAATATGAGGAACTGGTGGATTACGCCATTTCCATCGGCATTGAACAGGCCTTTATTCAGGAGGACGGCGTGAATAGGGATAGCTTTATCCCTGCCTTTGACGGTAAAGGAATCCTGCCCCAATAACCCTTTACAGCATAACACGTTTCATATAATATCCGAATGTGCCATCCATTGGTCTTAACGTGCGGGATTCAAACCCTTCAAAGCCAAAGAGGATGGCCATTTTTTTCTCCTGTTCATAAAAGAGTCCCGGCACACCGATGTAATATTCTTCTTTTCCGGTGGAGTCCGGCATCTTCCCCAGCAAAAGATGCTTATAATTATAATAACCGTGAAGAAGAAAACGATTGCTCCGCAAATGATAATCCGCTTCCGACAGGAGGACAAAATCCTCCGGTGTGATGGTAAGGTAAACCCGTTCGTCCTGAAAAGGATGAACGGAGGTATATTGTTCCAGCAGGGTTTCCCATTTCGATTTGCCCGGCTGTGGGG
>CAKRNW010000003.1 GCA_934371505.1 uncultured Lachnospiraceae bacterium | reverse complement strand
TCACTCAGTATCTCCCATTGTTCGTAGAGGGTTTCCAGCTTTTCGCTGTTTTCCTCTTTTTCTTTGGAGAGAGCAGTAAGTTTAGCCACATCCCGGCATATCTCCGGAAGAGCCATTTCCTCATCAATAGCGGCATTCCTGGATTCTAACTGTTCTATCTGATCCTCACATTTTTTTAAATCGTTGGCACGTTTCCGCTCTTTTGCCTGAGCCTCCCGCTGCTTTTGCCAGTTTTGCTTGTTTTCCGTCGATTCTGCAGAGGGAGCAGAACCGCCTGCCTGAAAGACGGGATTGGAAATGGTTTCACCGGACTTTTCCAGATAGTAATCATAATTGCCCAGATAATTGGTGAGATGATTGTTCCGCAGATCCAGAATGCGGTGTGCGGTTCTGTTGATAAAGTAGCGGTCATGGGAGACATATAAAACAGTGCCGGTGTAGGAATTCAGTGCGTCTTCCAAAATTTCCTTGGACATAATATCCAGATGGTTGGTAGGTTCATCCAGAATGAGAAAATTGGAGTCGGAGAGCATTAACTTTGCCAGGGAAACCCGTCCACGTTCTCCACCGCTGAGGGACTGGATTTTTTTAAACACATCATCACCGGTGAAAAGAAAGGCGGCAAGAGTATTACGGATTTCTGTGTTGGTCAAAGTGGGGTAGTCATCGGAAATCTCTTCAAACAGAGTTTTTTCCATATGTAACACATGATGCTCCTGGTCGTAATAACCAATCTGTACATTGCTTCCCAGAGTGATTTTCCCCCCATCAGCGGGAACCAGACCATTGATAATTTTTAAAATGGTGGTTTTTCCGGTTCCGTTATCTCCGATGATAGCGACATGTTCTCCTCGTTTAATCTCAAAGGCCAAATCAGTAAAGAGAGGTTCTCTGTCAAATCGCTTGGACAATCCCTCAACGGTGAGAACATCATTTCCACTGACGAACTTGGGGGTGAGAGTCATATGCATGTCAGCTTTGGATTCTGTGGGTCTTTCCACAACCTCCATTTTTTCCAGCATTTTTTCCCGGCTCTCTGCACGTTTGATGGATTTTTCCCTGTTAAAGGATTTTAGTTTGGCAATGACTTCTTCCTGATGATTGATGACACGCTGGTTATTGACATAAGCATTCCAGGCAGCCTGACGCAGGATTTCTTTTTTTGCGGCATAGGCACTGTAATTTCCTTTAAAGACTGTGGCTTTGGTTTGATCAATCTCAATGATTTTGCCGGCAATTTTATCCAGAAAATAGCGGTCATGGGACACGATAACCACAGCTCCTTTGTAATTGAGCAGGTAGGTTTCCAGCCAGGCAATGGAAGACATATCAAGGTGGTTGGTAGGCTCATCCAGATAAATCAGATCCGGTTTCTGTAACAACATCTTTCCCAAAGCAATGCGGGTTTTCTGACCGCCGGAAAGGGTAGCAATTTTTTTGTCAAATTCCTCCTCAGTAAAGCCGAGCCCCTTTAAGATGCCCACTACTTCGCTGCGATAGGCGTAGCCGTTTCCAAGCTCAAAGCGGTTGGTCAGTTTATTATACTGCTCCATGAGTGTTTCCAGAGTGTCATCACTTGCAGATTTCATTTCATTTTCCAGAAAACGGAGTTGATGTTCCATATCGATAAATTCCTGTTTGACAGATAGAAGTTCCTCATAAATGGAGTTGTCGGAATCCACAGACTGGTGTTGGGCGAGGTAACCGAAAGTGGCATCCCTGGCATAGGTAACCTGTCCCTCATCCGGTTCCATTTCTCCCACGAGAATGCGAAGCAGGGTAGTCTTTCCGGCACCATTGATACCTACGATGGCGGCCTTCTCGTTTTCTTCTATATGAAAAGATACATTCTGTAAAACCTTGTGTTCGACAAAGGCTTTGCTGATATTTACTGCTGAAAGAATCATTTCTTATCTCCTGATGATTTATGTGTTACAAACGCTACTAGTTTACAGCCTGTAAGCCGTATCTGTCAATCATACAGCAGTAAAACACTTGCTGTTTTGCTGCGTAAGAATGTGATTTAGGAGTGAGCAGACTCCTTTTGCACAGCAAAACTAAATTGAGTCTGCGAAGGTCAATCATTCACTGGCAAAAGCCAGTGAATGATTGACAGATATTTAACATACGACTATAATAAATATGAGATAAAAATATGAATTTGCGGATGGGGGGGATGAATCGTGGAAACAAAAGAGATTTCGCAGGCAGTAATCGGAAGATTGCCGCGGTATTTTCGATATTTAGGGGATCTGAGGGACGACAATGTGGAGCGAATTTCTTCTCATGAACTAAGTGAACTCATGCAGGTAACTGCCTCCCAGATCCGTCAGGATTTCAATAATTTCGGTGGCTTCGGACAGCAGGGATATGGATATAATGTGGAATACTTATATAAAGAGATCGGACGTATCCTTGGTTTGGATCTCACACACAATCTGATTATCGTAGGTGCTGGCAATCTTGGGCAGGCGTTGGCCAATTATATGAATTTTGCAAAAAGAGGTTTCCTGTTTGTGGGAATCTTTGATAAAGATCCGGAATTGTACGGTAAAAAAGTACGAAATATTGAAGTACAGCCCATGGAAAATATGGAGCGCTTTGTAAAGGAACATGATGTGGACATTGCGGTACTGACCATTCCTAAGACCAGTGCAGTGCCCATTGCAGAAGATCTGGTGCGTTTCGGAATTAAAGGTATCTGGAATTTTGCACATGTGGATTTAAAGGTTCCCAGAGATGTGCAGGTGGAGAATGTACATTTGTCTGACAGCCTGATGAAATTATCTTACAATCTGAATCGTTTTGAAAGCACGGAGAACATGTAAGGGGTGAGCTTGGTGTCACGATCTGAAAAAATATTTCAACCGGCATTAAAAGGGAAAAAGATTCCCATATTGACATTAGACAATAAATGGCATCTGCTTTTCAAACAGAAGGGAAAGTCTGCCCAGGTGGAGAAAACGGCTGCAGAGTTAAACAAACTTCTGGTTCGCCAGGGGCAGGTCAACACCCAGGTGAAAAAGGTAAAAACCTTAAAAAAGCAATTGATGGATGGTATCATGGTTGCCGCAGATAAAATGAATTCCGGAAAAACTGACGGCAAATCCGAAGGATTGCAGGAAAAAAAGCTGAAGGAAAGTAAGCGTCTTATCGAGGACTGCAACCAGAAACTCAAGAAGCTGGAGGATGAGCAGCTGGATTTACCAAGATTCATTGAGGATAAGAACTATGAGCTGATGCTGCAGACCATGGAAGAATGCTATATAACCCTGGAGAAAAATACCAGCCAGATCCGGCAGATTGATGAATGGGTAAAACAGATCCGCATTGAGTTGAAAAAGCGCCTGGTACAGAAACAGGAGATGGAGGAAACAAATCGCAATCTTTATGCCTACATGCATGACATTTTCGGCTCAGATGTGATTGAACTTTTTGATATGAAATATGACCCCAAGGACAGTCTGGACATCGGGGATTCGCAGCAGGGATAATGGGAGGGCAGCCGTAAGGTTGCCCTTTATGAATAAGAAAACAAAGAGGGAAAAGTATGCAGAATCTGGTAACAGCACAGGAAATGAAAGCGGCAGACAAAAGGACGAGTGAGCAGTTTGGATTAGACAGCCTTGTCCTGATGGAGCGGGCGGCTCTTTCCGCAAAAGAAATTTTGTCAAAACAGTTCCCCGGGGCAGACCGTTTCCTGTTTTTTTGCGGAGCAGGCAATAATGGTGGAGATGGATTGGCTCTGGCAAGAATGCTTTTTCTGGAGCAAAAGCAGGTGGAAGTAGTTATGGTGGGAGAGCCTGCCCGCTGCACCCCTTCCTGCAGAAGACAGCTGCAAACGGCAAAAGCGTATGGAGTCCCTGTCTATACAAAAGAAAAAATACCGGAGGATGTAGTACTTCAGGAGAAAGTGGAGCGGGCGGAGATTGTTGTGGATGCCCTGTTGGGGGTGGGGGTAAACCGGCTCATCGGAGAACCTATGGATCGGGTAATCCGGGTAATCAACCAGCGTCTGATAAAGACAAAGTGTGTCAGCCTTGATCTGCCCACCGGTATTCACACGGATACTGGGGAAATCCTGGGAACGGCTGTACGGGCTGATCTTACTATTACCTTTGCCTTTCAAAAGCTGGGGCTGGTTCGGTTTCCGGGATGTGAATTTGCTGGCAGGGTACAGCTTGCTGACGCAGGAATTACCACGGAATCCCTAATGAATCCGGTACATTTCACCTATACGAAAAGAGAGATACGGGAAAAAATACCCCAGCGGGCAGGATCCGGTAACAAAGGAACCTTTGGAAAAGTGTTGATCATTGCCGGAAGTTATGACATGGCGGGGGCAGCGCTTCTATGTGCAAGGGGAGCTTATGGTGTGGGAGTGGGAATGGTGAAAATCGTCACTTGTGCCTCCAACCGTGTGATTGTGCAGACTTCGCTGCCGGAAGCCATGCTCCTGTCCTATGAGGCAAAAGATCTGAAGGATGCCGAGGAAGAAAGAAAAGGAGAATTTGATGCCAGACTTGCCGATTCCATACAGTGGGCGGATAGTATTGTGATTGGTCCCGGACTTTCTACCGGAGAAACAGCGGAAAAGTTATTGGAACGTACAATGCAATATCTGAAGCATTCTTTGACGGAGAAAGCTGCAACGGATAAGGTATTTTTATTGGATGCGGATGCGTTAAATCTTATCTCGGAAAAGGAAAATCTGCGACGGCTTCTGAAACAATGTAATGTCCCTATGGTGCTGACACCGCATCCCGGAGAACTTGCCAGATTGACGGAAAGTCCGGTACAGACTCTGAAAGCAGACCTGGAACAGGGAACCGGGAAGCTTCGTCAAGCTTTTGACAAGGCAGTGCTTGTATGCAAAGATGCCCGCACCTATGTGTTTCCGGATCTGCAATCGGGAAATTCCCATATTTTTGTCAACACCTTGGGAAATGATGGCATGGCGACGGCTGGAAGTGGAGATGTACTGGCAGGAATTCTGGGGGGAATCTGTGCCCTTGCTATCCGTGACAAAAGGAGCGGAGAAAATCCTGCCTGGTGCTGGGAAACGGTATGCCTTGGCGTGGCGGTCCACGGTGCGGCAGGGGAGCTTGCAGCCGGAAAATTCGGAAAAGCGTCCATGAGAGCAGGAGATATTGCAGATGAGCTGCCGGAGGTAATGGGCGGTGGTCAAAGAGATGAGAGTATGATAAAATAAAACCGTCAGATAAAGGATACAAAGGAAAAGGAGAGCAATATGCCTGAGATTCGTGTGTTGGATCATGACACAATTGATAAGATTGCTGCAGGTGAAGTGGTAGAACGTCCTTCCAGTGTGGTAAAGGAACTGGTAGAAAATGCCATGGATGCCGGTTCAGATACGATTACGGTAGAGATCCGGGGAGGCGGCATTGATTTTATACGGGTGACGGATAATGGTTGTGGAATTCCGTCAGACCAGATTGAAACGGCATTTATGCGCCATGCCACCAGTAAAATCCGCTGCGCGGAAGATCTCGATGTGGTGGAAAGTCTGGGATTCCGTGGGGAGGCATTGTCCAGTATCGGTGCTGTGGCACAGATTGAACTGATTACCAAAACGCCGGAGGCTTTGATCGGAACCCATTATATCAGCGAGGGGGGAGGTCAAAAAAACTGTGAGGATATCGGAGCTCCGGACGGCACTACCGTGATGATCCGCAATCTGTTTTACAATACTCCGGTACGCCGGAAGTTTTTGAAGACAGCAGCCACAGAGGGAAGTTATATCGCAGATCTGATGGAGCATCTGGCACTGAGTCATCCTTCTGTCTCTTTTAAATTTATGGTGAATGGTACGGTGAAATTTCACACCTCCGGAAACGGGGATCTGAAGGAGGTCATATACCGTATTTACGGCAGGGAGACTGCTAACGAACTGATTCCCCTGGATTCCCAGGTGCCGGGAATGAAACTGACCGGTTATCTCGGCAAGCCGGTGATGAACAGGAGCAATCGAAGCTTTGAAACTTATTTTGTCAATGGGCGTTATATCCGAAGTGATTTGATTGCCAAAGCATTGGAAGAGGGATATAAAGAATATCTGATGCAGCATAAATATCCCTTTGTGGTCTTACATTTTGATATTGATACTGCTTATGTGGATGTCAACGTGCATCCTACGAAAATGAATGTGCGTTTTACCGATGGACCGGCGGTATTTGACTTTGTGGCAAGTTCTGTGGAGTCAGCGTTAAAGGTACATGAGATGATTCCGGATGTCTATCTGGTACCACAGGAGAAAGATCCTAAGGTGAAAGAGTCTGTCCCTGAGCCTTTTGAAGCGAGAAGAATTGCCAATCCCCTGGGAGAACCGCCGGTTCAGGCGCGTCCCATAACCATTCCGCAGCCGGTTCCCAACGTGGTGATGCAGGAAAAGGCATCCACAGGAAATGCGGCCTTTACCGTAAGCTTTGATGACGAGGAGGAAAAGGCAGATTTTAAGGTGCTGAACATTCAGCCTCAAACTTCACCGGTAACCTCCGGCGTGATCAAAGCAAAGGATACAGTGATCATTGAGAAACCGGTACAGATGGATCTGTTTGAGGAGAAACTTCTGACAAAGGATGCCAGACAGCAATATCGTATTCTTGGACAGATTTTCGATACCTATTGGATCATTGCATTTCAGGATAAAATCTTTCTGGTGGATCAGCATGCAGCCCATGAAAAAGTCCGGTTTGAACGTTTCATGAAGAATTATCGGGAAAAAACCATTGCGGCACAGTATTTGAATCCCCCCATTATTATTACATTGACGGGACAGGAAGAAAGTGCATTAAAAGAATATTTTAATTACTTTACGGAACTGGGGTTTGAAATCGAGGAGTTTGGAGGAAACTCCTATGCCCTGCGGGCTGTGCCAACAGATCTGTACGGATGCAGTGAGAAACAGTTCTTTACGGAAATTCTGGATGAACTGGTGCAGGGATCGGTGCGTGGAACCGCAGATGTCGTGCGGACCAAAATCGCCTCCATGTCCTGCAAGGCTGCCGTGAAGGGAAACACCCGTTTTTCCACGGCAGAGATGGAAGCTTTGATCGATGAGCTGTTGACACTGGAGAATCCCTATAACTGTCCTCATGGCAGACCTACCATTGTGACTTTGAGTAAATATGAAATCGAAAGGAAATTTAAACGGATTGTATAGATGAAGAGCGTAAAGCAACCGTTAGTAATTTTGACAGGACCGACGGCAGTGGGAAAGACCGCACTTTCCATTGCATTGGCAAAGCGTATACAGGGGGAGATCATCTCTGCAGATTCCATGCAGGTCTATCGGGGAATGGACATCGGCTCGGCAAAGATCCTGCCGGAGGAAATGGACGGAGTGCCCCATCATCTGATCGACATTTTAGATCCAAGAGAGGAGTTTAACGTGGTGACCTTCCAGCAGAAAGCCAGAGAAGCAATGCTGGGAATTTACGAACGGGGGCATATTCCCATCGTAGTGGGAGGAACCGGGTTTTATATCCAGGCGCTTCTATATGAGATTGATTTCACGGAAAACGGAGAGGATAAAAGCTTCCGTCATGAACTGGAGGAACTGGCGAAGACACCGGAAGGAGCCGGACAGTTACACCGGCGGCTGAAAGAAGTGGATCCGGTTTCTGCGGAAATGATCCACGCCAATAATACCAAAAGAGTGATCCGGGCTCTGGAATTTTTTGAAGAGACAGGGACAAGGATTTCAGAGCATAATGAACAGCAGCATCAGAAAGAATCGCCTTATCGTTTCTGCTATTTTGTATTGGAGGATGAGCGTTCCCTGCTTTATGAACGGATAGATAGAAGAGTCGATGAAATGATAAGCCAGGGGCTGGTGCAGGAGGTGGAGAGACTTCGTTCACAGGGATGTGACCGGAGCATGGTATCCATGCAGGGGCTGGGCTATAAGGAAATCCTGGATTATCTGGATGGTCAGTGCAGTCTGGAGCGGGCTGTGTACCTGATTAAACGGGACACCAGACATTTTGCAAAACGGCAGATTACCTGGTTTAAACGGGAAAGGGATGTGACCTGGATCAGACGCCAGGAACTGGGCAATGACCCGGTAGTGCTTCTACAAGTTATGGAGACAGAACTTACTGCCAGAGGAATCCTTTAAGAAAAGAACAGAAAGGTTGTTTTAGATAACATGCAGAATAAGGAACAGGAATTATTTGAAATCTATAAAAAGATGGGAATCACAGAACCGGTTTTTCAGTTTGGTAACCGGGTACTGGATGGATTGAAAGAGCGGTTTGAGCAGATCGATGCAGTGGCGGAATATAATCAGTGTAAGGTTCTACATGCCATGCAGAAAAATCATGTATCCGAGGCCTGCCTGTTAGGAACCACCGGATATGGGTATAATGATATCGGACGTGATACTTTGGAGCAGGTTTATGCAGATGTATTCCACACAGAAGATGCACTGGTGCGCCCGCAGATTACCTGCGGAACCCATGCTCTTGCCCTGGCACTGATGAGTAATCTGCGCCCCGGTGATGAATTACTCTCACCGGTAGGGAAACCCTATGATACCTTGGAGGAGGTAATCGGAATCCGTCCTTCCAAGGGATCTTTAGCAGAGTATGGTGTTACTTACAAACAGGTGGATCTGTTGTCAGACGGAGGCTTTGATTATGAAGGAATCCGTGCTGCCATCAATGAAAAGACCCATCTGGTTACCATTCAGCGCTCAAAGGGCTATCAGACCAGACCTACGCTTTCCGTGGAACGGATTGGGGAACTGATTGCCTTCATTAAAGGAATCAAGCCGGATGTGATCTGCATGGTGGATAACTGTTACGGTGAATTTGTCCAGAAAATAGAGCCCACAGACGTGGGAGCAGATATGGCAGTGGGTTCCCTGATTAAAAATCCCGGCGGTGGACTTGCCCCCATCGGCGGATATATTGTGGGTAAGAGAGAATGCGTGGAAAATGCCGCCTTCCGTTTGACATCCCCCGGACTGGGAAAAGAGGTTGGCGCATCCCTTGGAGTTTTAAGCAGCTTTTATCAGGGCTTTTTCCTTGCACCCACCGTGACCGCAGGGGCATTAAAGGGTGCAGTGTTTGCAGCAAATCTTTATGAAGAGCTGGGATATGCCTGTGTGCCGGATGCAAAGGAAGAACGCTATGATATCATTCAGGCAATCACCTTTGGCAAATCGGAGGCTCTGATCGCCTTCTGCGAAGGAATCCAGGCCGCAGCGCCGGTGGACAGCTTCGTAACACCGGAACCCTGGGATATGCCGGGCTATGACAGTCAGGTGATTATGGCAGCCGGAGCATTTGTGTCGGGAAGTTCCATTGAACTTTCTGCGGACGGCCCCCTGAAAGAGCCCTATGCAGCCTACTTCCAGGGAGGACTTACCTGGCCTCATGCAAAGTTTGGAATGTTCCGCACGTTACAGGCTCTGGCAGACAAATGCTTACTCGACTTTACAAAAAATTAAAGAATGTATTCTATACATCACTGTAGATTTATGATAAAATATTAGATGCTTTTTGGGAATCTGGCTTTGTGGGAGAGGGAAAGCGAGTCAGTATGTACAATATGAACAGCCTCCTGCCCTATGAGAAATTTATGCAGTACGGACCACAGGCGATGTCGGAAGCAGAATTGCTTGCCATCATCATCCGAACCGGTACAAAAGAAAAAAATTCCCTTCAGATCGGAGAAGAAATTTTATCCCTGAGAGGAGAAGGAATCCTCGGGCTCTGCAATTTAACCTTAGGAGAACTACGGAACGTAGATGGAATCGGGGAGGTGAAAGCGGTGAAACTAAAATGTATCGCGGAACTTTCCAGACGAATCTGGATCTGTCACACCAGGGAAAAACTGGATTTTTCAAGGCCGGCGACAGTAGCAGCCTACTATATGGAAACTTTAAGGCATGCATCGAAGGAACAGGTGGTGCTGTTGTCTTTGAATTCCAAATGTGAGCTGGTGAAGGAAACCGTACTGTCCATCGGAACTGTGAATGCATCTCTGGTTTCCCCACGGGAATTATTTTTACAGGCATTGGAGGATCATGCGGTGACGGTGATTCTGTTACATAATCATCCCAGCGGAGATCCCACTCCCAGTAAAGATGACTATGAATTGACGAAACGATTACGAAAAGCAGGAGAACTTCTGCAGATTCCGTTGCTGGATCATATCATCATCGGAGATCAGTGCTATACCAGCTTTTTAGAATCCAAATGTTTTTAGAAAGGGGCTTTATTTTGGCTAACAACGCTTTCGGTATCGATCTGGGTACGAACAATATTAAAATTTACAGTCGCACAGACGACAATGTTATGGTGGAGAAAAATCTCATTGCCATCGAAAATAAATCCACACTGTTTGCATATGGAAATTCCGCCTTCGAAATGTATGAGAAGGCACCGGCTAACATCAGTATTTCCTATCCTCTGTGTAACGGTGTCATTGCAGACATTCACAACATGGAAACCTTAGTAAAATATTTCATTGCGGATATGACCAAAAACAATATCCGGCCGGCAGACTATTATGTGGCAGTACCCTGGGATATTACCCAGGTGGAGAAGCGTGCCTTTTATGATTTGATTAAAGAAGCCGGGGTAAAAGCCAAAAATATCATGATTGTAGACAAGGCAGTGGCTGATGGTCTGGGATGCAATATTGATGTGAAAAATGCCCAGGGTGTATTGATTGTTAACGTAGGCTACGATACTACGGAGATTTCTATTTTATCTCTGGGAGGCATTGTTTTAAGCAAGCTGATCAAAGTGGGAGGTCTTAAGTTTGACGATGCCATCCGCGCAGCAGTGCGCAGGGAGTTTTCTTTAATTATCGGTGGGAAGACAGCGGAAAACGTAAAAATAAATCTGAAACAGCTGGAGGAAAGTGATCAGGATGCAGTGGTATATGGTCGGGACATTGTCACCGGACTTCCTGTGGAGCGGGCAATTCCTACCAACTTGGTAAATGAGTGCCTGAAGGAGCACTTTGCCACTATTATAGATAATGTAAAGGTAATTCTGGAAAGAACGCCACCTGAATTGGGGGCGGATATCTTCCGCCACGGCATTTATCTGACAGGAGGAGCATCCAGTGTGAGTCATCTGGCAGAGATGCTGGCAAATGGCACAGGGTTAAAGGTAAATCTGGCAGAGAATCCTCTTACCAGTGTGGCACTTGGTCTTTCGAAAATTATCAAAGATGATAATTTTAAGTCTGTAGCCTACTCAATTGAAGGGATGAGTAAATGAGTCCAATCATAAAGAAAAAAGGAGAAAAGTTTACTTTGCCGAGTAAATATCTCCTTTTTATTTTAACTGTAATTTGTGTCGCTTTAATTCTGCTCACATTTAATACCAATTTCTTAAAAGGAACTTCCGGTACGGTACTGGGCTATATGTTTGTGCCCTTTCAGAAAGGAATTACTACGGTATCCACTTATTTGAATGATCGTGCCCAGGAATTGGAACGTGTGAGAGAACTTCTTGCGGAAAATGAAGCCTTAAAACAGCAGGTCAATGAACTGACCATTGAAAACACCACCCTTCAGCAGGATCGGTATGAACTGACTAATTTGCGGGAACTCTATGCATTGGATGCCCAGTACGCCGATTATGACAAGGTGGGGGCAAGAATTATTGCCAAGGATTCCGGAAACTGGTTTCATTCCTTTGTAATTGATAAGGGAGCAGAGGATGGTATCACATTGGATATGAATGTGATTGCCGGTCAGGGACTGGTGGGCAGAGTGGTGGATGTACATGACAGCTGGTCCAAAGTAACCAGCATTATCGCAGATACCTCCAATGTCAGCGGAGAGGTACTGGCGACAGAGGATAAACTGGTGGTCAGTGGGGATCTGGAGTTGTACTCCCAGGGAGATATTCGCTTTGCCCAGCTGGTGGACAGTGATAATGCAGTAAAAGAGGGCGACAAGATTGTAACCTCGGATATCAGTGAAAAGTTTCTGCCGGGGATTCTGATCGGTTATGTCAGCACGATCAGCCAGGATGCCAACAATCTGACCAAATCGGGTACGTTGACTCCGGCAGTGGATTTTGAACACCTCAGTGAGGTTTTGGTCATCCTAGAAACCAAACAGGTGATTACGGAGGACTGAGTATGAGACGGAATCTGATCGGGCTTTTGTTTGTGTTCTTTTGTTTCCTGCTGCAATCTACTGTCTTTCAATCTCTGTCTTTTGCGGGAATTGTACCGAACCTGCTTATGATTCTCACCTCTTCCTATGGTTTTATGAGAGGGGAGAAGGAGGGGCTTGTGTACGGCTTTATCTGCGGTATGCTGTGCGATGTGTTTTTTGCCGGCGTGCTGGGAATGTATGCTCTGGTTTACATGTATATCGGGTTTGTGAACGGTAAGTTTGCCCGGATCATTTATCCGGATGATATCAAGCTGCCCTTAGTTTTGATTACGGTCAGTGATCTGGCTTATGGCATGTTTTGCTATATTTTTCTGTTTTTGCTTCGGGGAAGATTTCATTTTGCCTTTTATCTGCTGCATGTGATTATTCCTGAGGCAGTTTACACTTTGTTAATTGCCCTGTTGCTGTATCCTTTACTGTTATGGGTACATAAACGACTGGAGAAAAAAGAAAAGGGAAGTGTCAGGGACCTTGTTTGATCGTTTTAAAGATGGCTTTATCAATATCATAACCTCCCGGATCACAGTTCTGGTGATCTTTTTCCTTACATTGGGATCGATCCTGGTGTATACCGTGTTCGATCTGCAGATTGTACACGGAGAGGAATATCTGAATAACTTCCAACTGACGATCCGGAAAGAACGTTCTATTGCCAGTACGAGAGGGAATATTTATGATCGTAACGGCAATCTTCTGGCATATAACGAACTGGCCTATTCCGTCACTCTGGAAGATGTCTATGAATCCGGAAAGGGAAAGAATGCGGCGTTAAATGACACGATTTACCGCCTGATCGGCATTATCAAGAAAAACGGAGACAGTATTGTCAACGATTTCAATATTATTCTCAATACCAACAATGAATTTGAATTTAATATAACGGATTCAAAGCTTCTCCGCTTTATTGCAGATGTGTACGGAGAAAAATATGTTTCGGATCTGAAATATGCCCAGCAGACGGCTACGGCAGATGAAATTATTTCTTATCTGGCAGGAGAGAGCCGCTATGCCATAGGTGGATATTCGGAGGAAAATCCAAAGGAATTCGTCGTGGGGCAAGGCTATAGCAAGAAAGAACTGTTGGAGATTGTGACGGTGCGTTACGCCATGAGTGCCAACAGCTACACAAAATATATTCCCACCACGGTGGCGACGGATGTATCAGAGAAAACGGTGGCTGTGGTCATGGAGAATCTTGACACATTGGACGGTGTACAGATTGCGGAGGACACGATCCGAAAATACACGGATGCCGTTTATTTTTCCCAAATCCTTGGCTATACAGGCAAGGTGTCTACAGAGGAACTGGAAGAACTGCAGAAGCAGGATTCGTCCTACACACAGTCTGATATTGTGGGGAAAGCCGGAATCGAGCAGACCATGGAGACTACGCTTCAGGGTAAAAAAGGATCGGAAACCGTTTATGTGGACAGCCTCGGTAAAGTCATAGAGACCAGTGACCGCAAAGAGCCGGTAGCCGGTTACGATGTTTATCTGTCCATTGATAAGGATTTGCAGGAGGCAGTTTATCATATTCTGGAACAGAAACTGGCAGGTATTCTTCTTGCCAAGATACAAAACATTAAAGAGTATTCACCGGGAACCAATGCAACACGGAGTGATATTGTCATTCCTATTTATGATGTTTATCATGCACTGATTAATAACAGTGTCATTGATCTCTCCCATTTTGAAACGCCCCAGGCACAGGAAAATGAGCGGGCTGTTTATGAACAGTATTTGAAAAAGAAACAGGCGGTTATTGAAAAATTGAGGGAAGAACTGGAGACAGAGCGTACCCCCTATAATAAGCTTTCCCAGGAGTATGAGGTGTATGAAAGCTTTATCGTCTCCTCTCTTCTTTATAAAAATAAGATGATTCTGGAGAATGAGATTGATACCAATGATGCCACCTATATTGCGTGGACGAAGGATGAAACCATCAGCCTTGCAGAATATTTAGAGTATTGTATCGCCCAGAACTGGGTAGATGTGACGACTCTGAAGCTGGACAGTCAATACGCGGATTCCGACGAGATCTTCGCAAAAATAGTCGATATTATTTTGGAGAATTTGGATTCCAATGCAGAATTCGACAAGCGGCTTTACCGTTATATGATAAAATCCGATATGATCTCCGGAAAACAGATCTGTTCGATTTTGCTGGAGCAAAATCTGGTGGAACTGGATGATGAGGAGGAGGCACAGTTTCTGTCAGGAAAAGAGAGTGCGTATACCTTTATGACGAACCGGATCCGCAATCTGGATATTACCCCGGCACAATTGGCACTGGATCCCTACGGTGCTTCCGTGGTAATCACAGATGTCAATAACGGAGATGTACTTGCACTGGTCAGCTATCCAAGCTATGACAATAACCGTATGGCAAATGGTGTAGATGCAGAGTATTATGCACAGTTGAATGCAGATCTTTCCTCACCACTGCTCAATTATGCAACACAGCAGCGTACAGCGCCCGGTTCCACCTTTAAGATGGTATCAGCCACCGCAGGCCTGCAGGAGGGAGTGATCAATACCAATACCATCATTAAATGTAATGGGATCTTCGAGAAAATTACACCATCGCCCCGATGCTGGATTTACCCCAGAGGAACCCATGGCAATTTGAATGTCACCGGTGGTATTGAGAATTCCTGTAATATATTCTTTTATGAAGTGGGCTACCGTCTGGGAACAGAAGGTGACCGGTATAATAGTGACTTGGGTCTGGAAAAATTGGCAAAATACGCGGATCTGTACGGCTTATCAGAGAAATCCGGAGTGGAAATTTCAGAGTATCAGCCGAAGGTTTCTGATTTTGATGCAGTTCGCTCTGCGATCGGTCAGGGAACCCACAACTATACAACAGTGGGTCTTGCCAGATATGTGACAGCAGTGGCCAACAGTGGAACCTGTTATAATCTGACACTTCTGGATAAGGTCACAGACCACGACGGCAATCTCGTGAAGGAATATGAGGCAGAAGTGCGCAACACCATTGACCTTTCAGATACTTCGTGGAATGCCATTCACAAGGGTATGCGCCGCGTTGTGGAGAAGAAAAGTTATTATGCAAATTTCCCCATTGCGGTTGCAGGCAAAACCGGTACGGCACAGGAGAGCACATCCCGCCCGAACCATGCCCTGTTTGTCGGCTATGCACCTTATGAAAAACCGGAGATCGCCATTGCAGCCCGTGTTGCCTTTGGTTACAGTTCGGACTATGCAGCACAGATCGCACAGGATGTGATCAAATATTATTACCAGGTTGAGGATGAAGAAACCATGCTGACCGGTACGGCGGATACCGTAGCCGGCGGCGTCTCCAACACCGATTAAAGGAGTACATAGTATGAAACATGCGGTAATCCTGAAAAGCTACGCACAGGGAATCAATCTGATTTTGGACGCCGAAGAGGAGTTTGACACGCTCCTCCAGGAAATCGGCAGCAAATTTAAAGAGTCTGCAGACTTCTTCAAAGAAGCGAAGATAGCACTTTCCATGGAAGGGCGTAAGCTTGAAACGGAGCAGGAGATCCAGATCATTGATGTGATCGAAAACAATTCCCAGGTCAAGGTCATGTGCATCATTGGCAGGGATGAGGAAGAAAGTAAAATCTATGTGAAGGCACTTGCAGAGATGAAACGCAGATTTCCTACGCCGGAGGAACAGAACAGGTGTCAGATTTATCGGGGAAATATCTTAGAGGGACAGACCATCCAGGTGACACAGAATCTGCTCATTCTGGGAAACGTGGAAGAGGGAGCTTTCGTGGTGTCCGATAAGAGTGTGCTTGTTATGGGGACTCTCAGAGGTGAAATCTTTTGTGGAGCAGATGCGCAGATGGAAGAACGTGCTTTTGTTCTGGCGCTGGATTTTGCTCCCAGCCGTGTGAAAATCGGACCTTATCGTGTCAGCGACAAGGAAATGAAGGGCAAACGCGGATGGGGACGGAAATGGAAAGGCCCGGTGATTGCGTTTGTGGACAAGACACAGGAGAAAATCCAGGTAGAGCCGGTGCAAAGCAATCTATTTACAGAATGATACAGATAAGCAGAGAAATAAATACAGATGAGATACTGGACTGAAGAAGGACAGGCGACAATAGAATCAATTCTCTAAGTAACGGGAGGACTATGCAGTCATGTGTGAAGTGATTGTCGTCACATCAGGAAAAGGCGGAGTGGGTAAGACCACCACTTCTGCAAATGTGGGAACAGGTCTGGCATCTATGGGGAAAAAGGTTGCACTCATTGATACGGATATCGGGTTGAGAAATCTGGATGTAGTAATGGGACTGGAAAACCGGATCGTTTATAATCTGGTGGATGTGATTCAGGGAAAATGTCGTGCAAAACAGGCTTTGATCCGGGACAAGCGACATCCTAATCTGTACTTATTACCGTCTGCACAGGCTGCAGACAAATCCGCAGTCAAGCCGGAACAGATGATTCGTCTGCTGGATCAGATCCGGACACAGTTTGATTACATTATTTTGGATTGTCCTGCAGGAATTGAACAGGGATTTCAAAATGCAATTGCCGGTGCGGACAGAGCGATTGTGGTTACCACACCGGAGGTTTCTGCCATTCGTGATGCGGATCGTATTATAGGCCTGCTGGAGGCCAATAACTTTAAGACAATTGAACTGTTGATTAACCGGCTGCGGGCAGACATGGTCAAACGGGGAGAAATGATGTCCAGTGCAGATGTAGTGGAAATCCTTTCCGTTCCCTTGTTGGGAATCGTGCCGGATGATGAAAATGTGGTGATCAGTACAAACCAGGGAGAGCCTCTGGTTGGAAGAGCCTCTTTGGCGGGACAGGCTTACCAGAACATTTGTGAGCGTATCACGGGGCAGGAAGTACCTGTTCTGGAGTTTGAGAAGGGAATATCCTTCTGGACAAGGGTTTCAGGAATGTTCCAGAAAAAGCAGGAGGTGCGCCATGGGGTTTAAAAGACTATTTCAACGTAAGAAGTCCCGGGACATTGCAAAAGACCGGTTAAAAATCTTACTGATTTCAGACCGTGTCAATTGTTCTGAGGAAATGATGGAGATGATCAAACACGATATCGCACAGGTAATCTCCAAATACATGAAAATTGATGCACAAAGCATGGAAATTCAGATAACAAAGACCGGGACCAAGGGCAGAAATGCTAAGAATCCGACCTTGTATGCCAATATTCCGATTCTTGATCTGCACCAATGAGATAAGAGGAAATTATGTTTAAGAATTACCGACTCCGAGATTTTGATTTTAAGTTAGTTTTGCTGGTGGTGTCACTGACCATTATCGGCATTTTTGCCATCGGGTCAGCCAAAGTATCTGTCCAGTCAGCCCAGATCAACGGACTGTTGATGGGTGTGTCGGTCATGATGTTTCTGGCATTGTTTGACTATTCCATCGTATTAAAATTCTACTGGCTTTTTTATCTGGTCAACCTGGTGCTGCTCATCCTTGTAAATACAGGAATGGGCAGCACTGGAGGAGGAGCCCAGCGCTGGCTGTCTCTAGCAGGAATTCGATTTCAGCCCTCAGAACTTGCGAAAATTTTATTGATTTTATTTTATGCAGCGTTTATTATGAAATATAAAGATAAGATCAATACGTTCAAGTTTTTGGCAGCTGCAATCATTCTGGCTGCACCTCCTCTTTACCTGATTTACAGTCAGCCGGACTTGTCTACGACCATTGTGGTTGCAGTCGTATTCTGCATCATGCTGTTTATGGGAGGACTGAGTTACAAGATCATACTTGGAATATTTGTGGTGGCGGTACCATCGGCACTTGTCCTTTTGTATATGATCTTACAACCGGATCAGCAGATTATTGAGGAGTATCAACAGTTACGAATTTTAGGGTGGCTTCATCCGGAAGAATATGCCAGCACCATTGCCTATCAGCAGACAAATTCCAAAATTGCGATCGGCTCCGGCCAGCTTCTCGGGAAAGGCTACAATACCAATGTAATCAGTTCTGTAAAGAATGGAAACTTTATTTCGGAGCCACAGACAGACTTTATTTTTGCGGTAATCGGAGAAGAAATGGGCTTTGTAGGAGCCTGTGCGGTAATAGCATTGATTATTCTGATTGCATTGGAATGCTGTCTGTGTGCCAGAAAGGCGAAAGATCTGGGAGGCGTGCTTATTTGTTGTGGGGTAGGAGCAATGATCGGCTTCCAGGGATTTTTCAATATTGGAGTGGCAACAGGAATTATGCCTAATACAGGATTGCCACTGCCTTTTGTGAGTTATGGTCTTTCTTCCCTGCTTTCCTGTTATATGGGAATAGGTTTGGTGCTGAATGTCAGATTACAGGCAAAGCGGGCTAACCGTGGAGATTACGGGGAACGGATAGGATAGTCTTTACTATTAATACATTCAAGAGAGGGAATTCTTATGAACATTGCACTCATTGCGCATGATGCAAAGAAAAAACTGATGCAGAACTTCTGTATTGCGTACAGGGGAATTTTGTCCAAAAATGACTTATACGCAACCGGAACCACTGGCAGATTAATTGAAGAAGTGACGAATTTAAATATACACAAGTACCTGGCGGGACACTTGGGGGGAGAACAGCAGATTGGTGCCCAGATTGAGCATAATCAGATTGACCTGGTAATTTTTCTGCGGGATCCTCTGGCACCCAAGGCACACGAGCCGGATATCAACAATGTCATGCGTCTTTGTGATATGCACAACATACCTCTTGCCACCAATCTGGCAACAGCGGAACTGTTGATTAAATCACTGGACAGAGGAGATATTGAGTGGCGTGAAATGTACAAATAGGAAGTGCCGTATTATAGCGGGGGTTCTTGCTGCACTGATTTTGGCTGGGGTACTCACCGGATGCGGAACCGTAAGTTATGATATGCAGTATGATACAGATTACGGGGTAAGTTCCTATCGCGTCAATGTGAATTCATCTGCGGAAAAAGCGAAGTTTTTTGCCCAGGATCTGTGTGTGGCAGACGGGGACATTGAAGCAAGCGGACAGGTAAATATGGAGACGGCTTCCGTTGCAGGACTTTTCGATCTGAAGGATGCAGATACTTTATATGCAAAAAATATCTATGCAACCATGAATCCGGCATCCCTGACCAAGATTATGACGGCATTGACAGCGTTAAAATACGGATCCACGGAACAGGTACTCAAAGCCTCGGAAAATTGTATCATTACGGAGTCGGGGGCTCAGTTATCCGGTATCAAACCGGGAGACCAGATGACTTTGAACCAGGCATTACATATTTTGCTGATCTACTCTGCAAATGATGTGGCAATTATGATTGCAGAGGGTGTGGCAGGTTCCGTTGATGGTTTTTGTAACTTAATGAATGAGGAGGCGGCAGCAATTGGTGCCACCGGTTCTCATTTTCTAAATCCAAACGGACTGACCCAGGAAGGTCATTTTGTGACCGGATATGATATGTATCTGATTTTTAATGAGGCAATGAAATATGAGCTTTTCAATGAGATCATACAGATGCCTTCCTATACCACAACCTATACTCTGGCCAATGGAGAAAGCAAGGAACTGACGGTCAATAATACCAATCGTTACATGCGTGACAATCTGGCAACAGCACCGGAGAAAATTACAGTGATTGGAGGCAAAACCGGAACAACGGCGGCTGCAGGCCATTGTCTGATTTTACTTGCCAGAGATTCGGCAGGTAATCCCTATATTTCTGTCATTATGAATTCAGATTCTACGGATAATATGTATTTGCAAATGAATGAATTGTTAGACGAAATCAACAGACAAATCGAAAAATAAGTTGTTTTTTTGTGTAATATCACTTATAATTAAAATAGTAAAAATACATTTAGGAGGATGAGTCCAATGGTTCAATTAATCGTAGGAAAAAAGGGTAAAGGAAAGACCAAAGAGTTATTGAATAAGGTAAATGATCAGGTTAAGAATGTTTCAGGCAGCGTTGTTTACCTGGATAAGTCTACAAAACATATGTATGAACTGAATAATAAGGTAAGACTGATCAATGTACCGGATTATCTGATATCCAACAGCCAGGAATTTTTGGGCTTTATCTGCGGTATTATTTCCCAGGATCATGATCTGGAACAGATGTACTTAGACAGTTTTCTCAAAATTGCATGTGTGGAAGAGGGAGATATCGCTCCTGTTATTGAGAAACTGGAAGAAATCAGTGAGAAATTCCATGTAAACTTTATTCTGAGTGTATCCCTTGATGAATCAGAACTTTCGGATGCTTTAAAGGCAAAAGTCATTATGGCTCTTTAAGATAAAAACGATAGAATAAATAAGAAACCCTCGGATGTTTCCGAGGGTTTTTTGAGGGAAAAGGAAGGAGGGAAAGCCTTGGCAAAAAATAATATCAGAAAATACCGCAAGCCTGTCAATATCAACATTGGAATGATTATTTTCCTTGCAATTTTTGTTTATCTTGTGATCTGTGTTGTTATGTATGTGAAATCAGATCCGGTAGTGGGGTACGAAGTGAAAAAAGGTTCCCTCTCTGTAAATTCTACCTATCAGGGGATTGCGCTCAGAACGGAACAGCTTGTGGAGACACCACGGGCGGGCTATGTAAATTATTATGCCAGGGAAGGGGAACGGGTTGCTGTGGGCAATCTGGTTTATTCCATTGACGAGACGGGAAGAATTGCGGATTACCTGGGAGAGGCTGCTTCCGGGGAAAATGCTTTGTCAGATAACGATCTTGCAGAGCTAAAGGCAGATATGGTGAATTTTGCCCATGGGTTTTCCAGTGGAAATTTCAGTTCCACCTATGACTTTAAGTATACGCTTCAGGGAACGGTAATGAAGTTTGCCAACAATGCGTTGTTAGGAAATATTGAGGCTTTATCGGGAGCCAATGGGACTGTTAACTTGTGCTATGCTCAGAATACAGGTATTGTAGTGTATTCTATGGATGGGTTTGAAAATAAACTTCCGGAGGAAATTCGCACAGCCGATTTTGACAGCGGGAATTATAAAAAGACATCTTTATTAAATAATGAATTAGTTGCCACAGGGGAAACTGTATACAAGATATGTACATCCGAGGATTGGGAGGTAGTGATTCGGGTAGACAATGACATGGCAGCCGAACTGAATGAAATGGGTTATGTAAAAGTTCGCTTTCTGAAGAATCAATATGAGTCCTGGGGGCAGGTGAAGCTGTTGGGAGTCTGTGATGAAAATCCGGAGGAAACCTTTGTCTCCCTGAAATTTAACAATTCTATGGTGACTTTTTGTACGGATCGTTTTTTGGATGTTGAGCTGATTACGGAGGAGGAAGAGGGTTTAAAGATTCCAAATTCATCCATTGTACAGAAGGAATTCTTCCTTGTACCGGAAGACTATGTGGTACAGGGCGGAAACAGCAGTTCCTTCGGAGTCATGAAGGAGACCTATAATGAAGATGGGTCCAAAAGTAGTGAATTTGTAGAAACACCGATCTATGAACATGCAGATAATGAGTATTATCTGGACGACTCCCAGCTTCGAATTGGAGATGTCATTGTAAAACCAAACTCTATGGAAACCTATACGGTATCAAAACGGGGCGGACTCATAGGAGTATACAATATTAATAAAGGATATGCGGACTTTAAACAGATACAGATTTTGTACCAGAATGATGAATATTCCATTGTGAAGTCCAACACGGAATATGGATTGAATGTCTACGATTATATTGCACTGGATGCAGAATCCGTGACAGTGAATGATTTCATTTATGAGTAATTGAATAGACTATTTTGAACAAAAGGATGTGAGAACATGATACAGGAAAATTTGAAACAAGTGCAGGAAAATATCCGGGAAGCATGTAAGAGAGCAGGAAGAAACGCAGAAGAGGTTCACTTGATTTCTGTCAGTAAGACAAAACCGGTGGAAATGCTCCGGGAAGCTTACAACGCCGGAAGCAGAGATTTTGGCGAAAATAAAGTGCAGGAAATGTGTGATAAGGTTCCGCTTCTGCCTGCAGATATCCGCTGGCATATGATTGGACATCTGCAAACCAATAAAATCAAATATATCATTGATAAGGCATATCGTATCCACAGTGTGGATAGTCTGCATCTGGCGGAGGCAGTCAGCAGAGAAGCAGTGAAGCATAACGTGCCTGCCAATATCCTGCTGGAGGTCAATGTAGCGGAGGAAGAGTCAAAATTCGGGGTTCATACAGATGAAGTGATGAACCTGGTACAGGCTGTTTCCAAACTCCCGAATATTCAGATAAAAGGACTTATGACCATTGCTCCTTTTGTGGAAAATCCGGAAGAAAACAGGCAATATTTTCGGATCCTGCGACAATTAGCTGTTGACATAAGTAGGAAAAGCATTGATAATGTTACTATGAATGAGCTCTCTATGGGGATGACCGGTGATTACCAGATAGCTGTAGAAGAAGGCGCAACCTGGGTGAGAGTTGGAACCGGTATCTTTGGAGAAAGAAATTATAAGATTTGACCAGTCACTTACGAGACAGTCAGATCAGGGGAGATTGACGACTATGGGCGTTATGGACAAGTTTTTAAATTATATGAAATTAAACCCGGACGATGATGACGAGTATGCAGATGATGATTACTACGATGAGGATGACGAAGAGGAAACCCCTGCACCTAAAAAAGCAGCTTTTCCCAGAGAAGCTCCGGAACCGGAAAGCAGACCTGTAAAAAAAGCTTCTGCAAGTAAGGTGACCTCCATACGATCCGTGGGTGGCTCCCGAAATCTTTCTGCAGATGGTATGCAGGTATGCGTGATCAAACCTACTTCCGTGGAAGATGGAAGAGAGATTACGGAGACCCTTCTGGCGAATCGAACTGTGGTTTTGAATCTGGAAGGCCTGGAGGTGGATATTGCGCAGAGAATCATTGATTTTACCTCCGGTTCCTGTTATGCAATGAGTGGAAACCTACAGAAGATTTCCCACTACATTTTTATTGTAACTCCACCCAGTGTGGATATCTCAGGAGACTTTCAGGAAATTCTGAATGGCTCTTTCGACGTTCCCATCAATAAATAACGTGTTTTAGGGGCGATCTGAACAGATCGCCCTTTTTGAGTATGCACAAACGTACAAGAAACAGACAAAGGACAGAAAGAAGGATATTTTATGGCGCAGCGTTTACCGATTCTCTATAACAAGAAACCGTGTTATGACATCGTATTTAGCCACACTTTTGAGGAGCTTCCCCAGGAACTGCAGGACTTAGGAGCGGAAAACCGCAAGATATGTATTTATACGGATTCTAATGTAGAAAAACTTTATGCAAAACAGATTCAGGAATTGTTAGAGCCTGTCTGCCGCAAAGTGATTCTGTTCTCTTTCCCGGCAGGAGAAGAGTATAAGACTCTGGATACCATCAAAGAGGCATATAAGACATTGATTGAGGCTGGATTTGACAGGAAGGATCTGATTCTGGCATTAGGTGGCGGCGTAGTGGGGGACATGGCAGGCTACACAGCGGCAACTTACTTACGGGGGATTGATTTTGTCCAGGTTCCCACTACCTTACTGGCACAATCTGACAGCAGCATCGGAGGAAAAACCGGTGTGGATTTTGACGGATATAAGAACATGGTAGGTGCATTCCACATGCCACGCCTGGTTTATATGAATCTTGCCACCCTAAAAACGCTGGATGCCAGACAGTTCTACAATGGATTTGCCGAGGTTATGAAACACGGTCTGATTAAGGACGCTATTTTCTATGAATGGCTGATCGACAAGATGTATGAAATCTGTGAGCGTGATCTGGATACATTGGAAGAGATGATTATGCGCAGCTGTACCGTAAAGAAACTGGTGGTGGAGAAGGATCCCACAGAACAAGGAGAACGGGCACTCCTAAATTTCGGACACACGATCGGACATGCCATTGAGAAGTATAAAAACTTTACGCTGTCTCATGGAGAATGTGTTGCTTTGGGATGTGTGGCTGCAGCTTTTATTTCCTGGAAACACGAACTGATTACCATGGAAGAGTATTACGAGGTGCGGGACATGTTCGTGCCTTTTAACCTTCCTATTTCCGTGGAGGATATCGACCCCCAGGAAGTATTGCGTTTAACAAAATCCGACAAGAAAATGAAGGATGGTACGTTACAGTTTATTCTGCTAAAAAGAGTGGGAAAAGCGATGCGGGATACCTCTGTGACGGATGAGGATATTCTGGCGGCTCTGGACGAGCTGACTTTTAAGGATGAGGATTGATCATGGATAAGAAAAGAAAAATTTTACTCTTCGTAGATGTACTGGTAGTGCTCCTTTTGGTTGGACTGGATCAGGCGACCAAGTATCTTGCAGTGATAAAACTGAAAGGCAGGGATTCATTTCCTGTGATTCCCCAGGTATTAGAATTCAAATATCTGGAGAACCGGGGAGCAGCCTTTGGAATGTTACAAAACCAGAAGGTATTTTTCATCTGTATGGAAGTATTGATTCTGTTGATTGTCTGTTATATTCTGACCAAATGCCCGGCACACAATAAGTATCGACTGGGTCGTATCTGCATGATTGGTATCGCAGCAGGGGATGTGGGAAATATGATTGATCGTGTGATGCAGGACTTTGTAGTAGATTTTATCTATTTTATACCCATCAATTTTCCTATTTTCAATGTGGCGGATATTTACGTTACCCTGTCAACCATTGGACTGGTGATTCTTTTGCTGTTTGTATACAAGGAACAGGATTTGAGCTTCTTAAGTTTTCAGCAAAAAAAACTTAGGGATGTGGATGGATCCAATGGCAGGCGTTAAGGAGATATCGTTATGGATACCTTTCGATTTGAGATAACAGATGAATTAGAGTATTTACAGGGAGAGCGCATTGACAAGGCGCTCTCTGTTCTTGTGGATAGTGTTTCCCGGTCTTTTGTACAGAAGCTGATCCGTGAGGGAGCAGTATTTGTGGGGGAAAAACCGGTAAAGGCCAACTACCGCCTGCGTATTGATGATGTGGTCAGCTTTGAACTGCCAGAGAATGAAGAGCCGGATATTTTGCCGGAGGATATTCCTTTGTCCATTCTCTATGAGGATGAGGATATTCTGGTGGTGGATAAACCCAAGGGCATGGTGGTTCATCCGGCGGCAGGGCACTATAGCGGCACACTGGTGAATGCAGTGATGTATCATTGCGGAAATTCTCTGTCGGGAATCAATGGGGTGATGCGTCCGGGAATAGTCCATCGGATTGACCGGGATACCACGGGGTCCCTGGTGATCTGCAAAAACGACATGGCGCACCGGACACTGGCGGAACAGTTTAAGGTTCATTCCATTACGAGAAAATACAGGGCAATCTGTATGGGTGTATTAAAGGAAGATGAGGGAACCATTCACAAGCCCCTTGCCAGAGATCCGAAAGACCGGAAAAGGATGGCGGTGACCTTGAAAGGAAATGGGAAGGATGCAGTCACCCATTACCGGGTATTGGAGCGGTTCCGGAATCATACCTATATTGAATGCGAACTGGAGACCGGGCGCACCCATCAGATTCGTGTGCATATGGCAAGCATCGGGCATCCTCTTTTGGGAGATGAGGTCTACGGAAGTGGAAAGAATGCATATCATTTAGAAGGACAGACACTTCATGCCTGGAAACTGGGTTTCCTTCATCCCAGAACCTTGGAGTATGTGGAATTTGATGCTCCGCTGCCGGAGTATTTTCAGAAGCTTTTACAAATTCTTTAGAAAAATTTAAGAAATATGCCGATATATGTTGCGAAGGAGAGGGGATTATGCTACACTGGTTTAATGTAGTAGAGTGTTAATCGATTGTTAAAGAGGTTATATTTTATGACTGCAAGTGACTATTTGGATAGACTGCTGGTGCGCTATTCAGGTATGTTTGATATTTATCAGCCATATCGTATAGAGGAAGAGGAATACCCTGCATATGGGTATTTTTTTTCGCATAATGAGAAATATGTACTGATACGGGAAGCCAATCTGTGGACAGTGGACAGCTTTGAACATATGCTGTTTGACACCAGAGAGAAAATTACCATAGAAGATATTGATCGGGCTGATCGTGTGATTCGTGAATATATGGAGCCGGTACTGGTTTGTAAAGGAGAAAAAATGCCTGAAAAGAACCATATGTACAGCTACCTGACTTTTGTTTTTATTGTTGACCAGGCACCGGATCCTGAAGTGATCAGGAAAGTCAAAAAGTACAAGTTTGAAAAGGGATATCAGTTCAACATCCGCGGCTATTCCAGCGGAAGGATGGTGCTGGTGGACATTTCTTCAGAGAAGGTCTATACCAACGATCAGGCACGGAAGGGAAAGAAACTTTTTGTTGAGACCTTTGAAGATGTGAAGAAAGGTAAAATTACCTTTTCCCAGCTTTGTGAAAAACATGAGATCACACCTTTTACACAGGAACTGGAAAGAGAACGCAAAGGGGAATCAAGGGAAAAAGCGGATGTCGTCCACTGAATGAACACGATATGAAACAGAATGGACTCTGTTTTATATAAATCTCACATGTAAAAATTTTATGATAGGAGGAAAAAAGTGTGAGTGGAGTATTATTAATCTTACTTGGCATCGCAATTTTCGTAGTGGCCTATATGACTTACGGTAAATTCCTTGCGAAATCCTGGGGCATTGATCCGTCCCGCACCACACCGGCTCATACATTAGAAGACGGTGTAGACTATTGTCCTGCTAAGACCCCTGTTCTTATGGGACATCACTTCTCATCCATCGCAGGCGCAGGCCCGATCAACGGACCTATTCAGGCAGCTTACTTTGGCTGGGTACCTTGTTTCTTATGGATTGTCATCGGTGGTATTTTCTTCGGTGCAGTTCAGGATTTCGGTTCTCTGTTTGTTTCCATCCGTCATGATGGTAAATCCCTTGGTGAGGTTATCGAGGACACCATCGGACGCAGAACCCGTGTGTTATTTACCGTGTTTGCATGGCTGGTATTATTGCTGGTTATCGCAGCTTTTGGCGATATTGTGGCAAGCTCTTTTGCAGGAAGCACAGCAAATGGTTCTGTTGCAACCGCATCCATTCTGTTTATCTTCCTGGCAATCGGTTTCGGATTTGCCGTTTACAGAAAGAATGCACCGATGGTGGTTGCTTCTGTTGTAGGTGTTATCCTGTTGGCTTTATGCGTTGTAATTGGCTTGTATTTCCCGATTATGCTGCCCAAGTCTTTCTGGATTGGTTTTGTATTTGTTTATATTATGATCGCATCGGTAACTCCTGTATGGATTCTGTTACAGCCCCGTGATTACTTAAGCTCTTATTTACTGTATTTCATGATGATTGCTGCCGTAATCGGCATTATTGGCGCTCATCCTACCATTCAGACCCCTGCATTTGTAGGATTCCATGTAGGAAACAGCTACATGTTCCCTGCATTGTTTATTACCATTGCCTGTGGTGCAGTTTCCGGTTTCCATTCTCTGATTGCATCCGGAACCACTTCCAAGCAGCTGGATAATGAGAAAGATGCACTGTTAGTTGGTTACGGCTCCATGTTAATCGAGTGCGTACTGGCAGTGATTTCCCTGATTACCATCGGCTATCTGTCTGTGGATGGTTCCCAGGCTGCAGTTAAAGAAGCTCTTGGTCTGGATACCATTTCCCCGACCATTATCTTTGGTACTGCTATTTCCGGATTCTTTGCAGATATGGGATTTGGTGAGAAAGCAATCAGCGCTACCTACACTATCATCTGTCTGGCAGTTTCCTGCTTCTGCTTAACTTCTCTGGATACTGCAACCAGACTGGGACGTTTCATGTTCCAGGAGCTGTTTGCCACCAAGAAGAGCGGAGAGAAGAATATTCTGTCCAATATGTATGTTGCAACCGTAATAACTGCACTGGGCGGGTTCGTTCTTTGTCTGGCTGGTTACTCTAAGGTATGGCCTCTGTTTGGTGCTGCAAACCAATTGGTAGCAGTTCCTGCTTTCCTTGCAATCGCTTGCTACTTAAAGAAGATCGGAAAGAACAATAAGATGCTGTTCATCCCTATTGTCTTTATGGCTGCTGCAACGTTAACCTCTCTGTGCATGACCTTTGTGAACAATATCAAGAGTCTTGCAGTGACAGAAGGAGCTGCTAAATTTACCTGCGTACTGCAGGATGTCATCATTGTTCCCTTAGTAGTATTGGCTATTATTTTACTGGTCGATGGTGCAAAGGCATTGATGGCTAAGAAAACGGCTTAAGATAAGTGAATTGACACATTACATCATGTAGAAGAACCGCCGTCCCTGTGACTTTGTGTCACGGGACGGCGACTTTTATTATATAGAAAAGTCCTCTTTATGAATCTTTCTTTAAATTCTTCCACATGGTCTAATTTAGGAAAAAAGATTGATTTTTATAATCGGGTCTAGTATAGTAAAGGATAGTATTTATTTTAAAAACGGAGAAAAAGATATGTCAGACTATATTAATGTAGCCGTGGACGCGATGGGGGGAGACAATGCCCCCGGAGAGATCGTGAAAGGAGCGGTAGATGCTGTCAGGGAAAGCAGGAAAGTAAAGGTTTTCCTGGTAGGACAGGAAGAACCGGTACGCACCGAACTGGCGAAGTATGAATATCCCGCAGAGCAGGTTGAAGTGGTGAATGCCACACAGGTCATTGAGACGGCAGAGCCGCCTGTAAATGCAATCCGCAAGAAAAAAGATTCCTCCATTGTAAAAGCCATGTATATGGTGAAAAATGGAGAGTGTGATGCTTATGTATCAGCCGGAAGCACCGGGGCTACTCTGGTGGGCGGCCAAGTGATCGTAGGTAGAATCAAAGGGGTGGAAAGACCTCCTCTGGCACCTCTTATTCCTACCTTAAAAGGTGTCTCCTTACTGATTGACTGTGGTGCCAATGTGGATGCCAGACCCTCCCATTTGGTACAGTTTGCCAAGATGGGTTCCATTTATATGGAAAATGTGGTAGGCATCAAAAATCCGAAAGTAGCGTTAGCCAATATCGGGGTGGAAGAAGATAAGGGAAATGCCTTGGTGAAGGAAACCTATCCTTTACTAAAGAACTGCCCGGACATCAACTTTGTAGGCAATGTGGAAGCAAGAGACATCCCTAACGGCGATGTGGATGTGGTTGTCTGTGAGGCATTTGCCGGCAATATGATTTTAAAGGTGTATGAGGGCACGGCCAGTGCATTGTTATCCAAGGTGAAACAGGGAATGATGAGTTCTCTGCGCAGCAAGATCGGAGCACTCTTGATTAAGCCTGCGCTGAAACAGACTTTGAAGGGCTTTAGCACCGAAGAATACGGTGGCGCACCCTTGCTTGGTTTAAACGGTCTGGTAGTAAAAACTCACGGAAGTTCGAAAGCCGTAGAAATCAAAAACTCTATTTTGCAGTGTATCACATTCAGTGAACAGAAAATAAATGACAAAATTAAAGAGAAGATTGGTCAGGAGGAGAAAGATGGAATTTGAAAAATTAAAAAAGGTAATTGCTGAGGTCTTAAATGTAGATCCGGAGGAAATCACAATGGAGACCACTTTCATGGATGATCTGGGTGCAGATTCTCTGGATGTATTCCAGATTATTATGGGAATTGAAGAAGAATTTGACATTGAAATTCCCGCAGAAAAAGCAGAGAAGATCTCCACCGTGGAAGAAGCGGTTGAACTGATTAAAAGCGCATTGAACTAACAACGTGTCACCAGGAAAACCCTTTTATAAAGTCAATCCCACTGATGAGAGTGACTTTATATAAGGGTTTTACTTTGTTGATTATTGACTAAGGGAAAACAGGTAAATGATGGAAAAAAGGGATTGGGAAAATCAATTAGAGGAGCGGCTGGGATATCATTTTCAGAACAGAATGCTGCTGACGCAGGCATTATGCCACAGCTCCTATGCAAATGAACGTAAAATTAACAAAATCGAAGATTATGAGCGGCTGGAATTTTTAGGTGATGCCGTTTTGGAATTAGTATCCAGTGAATTCTTATTTAAAGAACATCCCCACATGCCGGAGGGAGAGATGACCAAAACCAGGGCCTCCATGGTCTGTGAGCCGGCACTGGCTTTTTGTGCAAGACAGATCGGGCTGGAACAATACATATTGCTGGGTAAGGGTGAGGAAGCCACCGGTGGCCGTGGAAGAGATTCTATTACATCGGATGTTCTGGAGGCTACCATTGGAGCCATCTATCTGGATGGCGGTTTCGAGCTGGCAAAAGAATACATTCATCGTGTTGTTTTGAAAGATGCAGAAAAGAATGTACTGTTTCATGACAGCAAGACAAAGCTTCAGGAAGTGGTGCAGATGATGGAGCATGGAGTACTTACTTATCAACTTTTAGATGAGAGTGGCCCAGAGCATGACAAACGATTTAAGGCACAGGTGCTGATCAACGGAGAGGCACTGGGAGAAGGCATGGGACACACCAAAAAGGCAGCGGAACAGCAGGCCGCTTTTCAGGCGCTTTTAAGCCTGAGAAATAGAAAAGAGAAATAGCAGGTGGAGCATGTACTTAAAGAGTATTGAGATACAGGGATTTAAATCCTTTGCCAACAAATTGACTTTCCAGTTTCATAATGGAATCACAGCCATCGTAGGACCGAACGGAAGCGGAAAGAGTAATGTAGCGGATGCAGTGCGCTGGGTACTGGGTGAGCAGCGTATTAAACAACTCCGGGGAGCATCCATGCAGGATGTTATTTTTTCCGGTACAGAGCTGCGCAAACCTTTAAGTTTTGCCTATGTGGCAATTACCTTGGACAATTCTGACCATCAGCTTGCTATCGACTATGATGAAGTGACGGTTTCCCGTCGGATTTATCGTTCCGGGGAAAGTGAATATATGATTAACGGAACGGCATGCCGTCTGAAGGATGTGAATGAACTTTTTTACGATACCGGTATCGGTAAAGAAGGTTACTCCATCATCGGGCAGGGTCAGATTGATAAAATTCTTTCCGGCAAACCAGAGGACAGGCGGGAACTTTTTGACGAGGCGGCAGGGATTGTGAAATTCAAGCGTCGTAAAGACACTGCCTGCAAAAAGCTGGAGGAAGAAAAAGCCAATCTGGTTCGCGTCAGTGATATTCTGTCAGAGCTGGAGAAACAGATTGCCCCTCTGGAGAAACAATCGGAAACTGCAAAGGTCTACCTGAAGAAAAAGGAAGAACTGAAAAATCTGGATGTCAATGTCTTTTTACTGGAAAATCAGCGTGTTACAGAGCAGTTAAAGACGGTGGAAGGCAATTATGAGACAGCTTCCCAGGAGCTGCAGAGTACTTCTGAGAAATACGAGAATATCAAATCGGAGTATGAGAGGATTCAGAGTGAAATTGAGTCCTTGGAGGCGGAAATTGAGCAGACCAGAAGTAACCTTACTGATACCAGCGTTACCAGAGGAAAACTGGAAGGACAGATTAATGTCTTAAAGGAACAGATTCGTTCTGCAGAGGGGAATGCCCAGCACTTAAACAGCCGTATGGACACCCTCAACAGTGAGATTACAGAGAAACAGGAAGAAAAGAAAAAGATTTTATCGGAAAAGTCTGCCATTGATGGACAGGTGGCTGAGATTCAGTCTGCCCGCGACGCGGCAAACCAGCTTCTGGAAGAAGTGCAGGCAAGAATTGAAGAACTGAATAACCGCATTGAAAGCGGTAAAAATACCATTATTGATGAGTTAAACAAACGTGCTACCATCAAATCCAGAATGGGACGATACGATACCATGCTGGAGCAGGTGAATATCCGTAAGGCAGAGTTAAACTCCCGTCTGCTCCGGGCAAAATCCGACGAAGCCAAACAGGAAGAAAACATTAAGGAGCTGGAAGAGGCTTTTGCCAGAGTCAACGAAGAAATTGGCGGTATGGATGCAGAAGTGGCATCCATGGAGCAGTCCCTGGGTGGGTACAAGGATCAGCTTACCGGCCTGGATGAGCAGCTTCGCAAAAAACAGGAAACTTACCATCAGGAGAAATCCCGTCTGGAGGCAGTGTCAAACCTGGCAGAGCGTTACGAAGGATATGGTGGCAGCGTTAAAAAAGTAATGGAACAGAAGGATTCCCATAAGGGAATCGTGGGTGTTGTTGCGGATATTATTAAGGTAGAAAAGAAGTATGAAACTGCCATTGAGACAGCACTGGGGGGAAATATTCAGAATATCGTTACAGAAGAGGAAGAAACCGCCAAAAAGATGATTGGGTACTTAAAAGCAAATCGACTGGGACGTGCCACTTTTCTTCCCCTTACCGCCATTAAGAACAGTCCGGAATTAAAATCCAAGGAAGTACTGGAGGAAAAAGGCGTCATCGGCATGGCGGATGAACTGGTTCAGATTGATAAGAAATATCAGGATGTTGCCAAAGCGATGCTTGGCAGGATCGTGGTGGTTGACCATGTGGATCATGCCGTTAAGATTGCAAGAAAGTATGAATACAGTATCCGAATGGTAACCTTAGAGGGGGAATTGCTGGTACCCGGAGGCGCCATCAGCGGAGGTGCCTTTAAGAATAACAGCAATTTCCTGGGGCGGCATCGTGAGATGGAGGAACTGAAAAAGAAAATCGGAGAGATTGAGACGCAGATTGAGGAAATCCAGAAAAGTATCGAGGATACCAAGAGTGGACGGAATCAGCTGCGCATCAAGATAGAATCTGCCAGACTGAAACTCCAGCAGAAAATGATTGAGCAGAACACGGCGAGAATCAGTGTAGAGCAGGCGAAAGAGCGTCGGGCAGAAACGGCAGAGGGCTCTGTATCCCTGCGAAGTGAGCAGGAGGAAATCGAGCGCCAGATCATCGAGATTCAGGACAATAAAGAAAAGATCAGTCAGGAATTATCCGATTCCGAACAGTTGGAAAAGGATACCACAGTGTCTATTAATGAGTATCAGGCTCAGGTAGATAAAGAACATGCGGAGGAAACAGCGCAGAGCAGCAAGGTGTCCGAATGGGATGTGGAAGTCCAGAAGATGCGTCAGAAGCAGGATTTTGAACAGCAGAATGTGGACCGTATTGATGCAGAGCTTTCCCGGCTGGTGAGAGAACGGACAGAGATTGAAGAAGGAATTACGTTGAGTCAGGATGATGTGGATAGGAAACGAAGCAGCATTGAAGAGATTGAAAAGACGATCGCAGCTTCTTATACCTCCCAGTCTGATGCAGAACAAAAATTGAAAAATGATACAGAAAAGAAGGATGAACTGACAGCAAAGCAGAAAAACTTTTTTGCTACCCGCGAAGAAATGGCGGAAAAAATCACGGCACTGGATAAGGAAGTTTATCGTCTTCAGTCCCAGAAAGAGAAACTGGAAGATTCCATAGAAACCCAGATCAATTATATGTGGGACGAATACGAGATTACCCTGTCGGATGCGTCTGGACTCCGTAACCCGGAGATGACAGATCTGCCGGGAATGAAACGGGAAATCAGTGGCTTGAAAGACCAGATCCGTAAATTGGGAGATGTGAATGTCAATGCCATTGAGGACTATAAAAACCTCATGGAGCGTTACACCCAGATGAAAACCCAGCATGACGATCTGGTGGAAGCCCAGAATATGCTCCAGGGTATTATCGAAGAACTGGACACCGCGATGCGAAAACAATTTATGGAAAAGTTTGCGGATATTAACAGAGAATTTGACAAGGTATTTAAGGAACTTTTCGGCGGTGGTAAGGGATCATTGGAACTGATTGAAGGCGAGGACATTCTGGAGGCAGGTATCCGGATCAGTGCGCAGCCACCCGGAAAGAAACTGCAGAACATGATGCAGATGTCCGGTGGAGAGAAGGCGCTGACAGCCATTGCACTTCTCTTTGCGATCCAGAATCTGAAACCCTCTCCCTTCTGTCTCCTGGATGAGATTGAGGCTGCATTGGATGAGGCAAACGTGGATCGCTATGCAAAGTATTTACATAAGCTTACCAGGAATACACAGTTTATTGTAATTACCCACAGACGTGGTACAATGGAGAGTGCGGACCGGCTTTATGGAATCACCATGCAGGAAAAGGGTGTATCCACTTTAGTCAGCGTCAGCCTGATAGATAAAGATTTGGACGATTAGAATGTGAGGTATCAATGGGAGAAGAAAAAACCGGTTTTTTCGGAAGATTAAAGGCAGGGCTTACCAAAACCCGCGACAATATTGTACATGGCATTGATTCTGTGTTTAATGGATATTCAGCTATTGATGAGGACTTCTATGAGGAATTGGAAGAGATCCTTATCATGGGAGATATCGGGGTAAATGCCACCACAGAAATCATGGAACGCCTGAAAGCACAGGTAAAAGAAAAACACATCAAGGATCCTGCAGAGTGCAAGCAGCTTCTTATTGACAGTATCCGTGAGCAGATGCAGGTGGGAGAGACTGCCTACGATTTCGAAAAGGAGCAATCGGTAATTCTGGTGATTGGTGTCAACGGCGTAGGGAAAACCACCTCTGTGGGAAAACTGGCCGGAAAGCTGAAAGACCAGGGCAAAAAAGTTCTCATTGCGGCTGCAGATACCTTCCGTGCTGCAGCGGGGGAACAGTTAGCAGAATGGGGCAGACGTGCCGGCGTGGACATTATCGGCGGCAAAGAAGGAACCGATCCTGCCAGCGTGATCTATGATGCGGTGAATGCAGCCAAAGCAAGGCATGTGGATGTTCTTCTCTGTGACACCGCAGGAAGGCTTCATAATAAGAGAAACCTGATGGAAGAACTCCGAAAGATGAACCGGATTATCGACAGGGAATTTCCCGACGCTCATCGGGAAAACCTGATTGTGTTGGATGGAACCACCGGACAGAATGCACTGGCACAGGCGAGAGAATTCGGAGAAGTGGCGAATCTGACCGGTATTATTCTGACTAAAATGGATGGAACCGCAAAGGGAGGTATCGCTGTTGCGATACAGTCGGAACTGAAAGTCCCGGTGAAGTATATCGGTGTGGGAGAGACGATAGAAGACCTGCAGAAATTTGATTCAGATCAGTTTGTAAATGCACTGTTTGATGTAAAACCAGAGGAAGAAGAGGAGAAAGACAATGGCAGAGAAGATGCTGACGCTTGAAAAATTTGAGGAGGCTTCAGAAATTGTTAAACAGGTGACTCAGGAAACCAAGCTGGTTTACAGTGATTATTTAAGTAACCAGACAGAAAATAAAGTTTATCTGAAACCGGAAAACTTGCAGTTTACCGGTGCTTACAAGGTAAGAGGTGCCTACTACAAATTGAGTACTCTGACCAAAGAAGAACGAGAAAAAGGACTGATTACCGCTTCTGCAGGAAATCATGCCCAGGGTGTGGCTTTTGCGGCGAAAACATACGGTGTGAAGGCAGTGATTGTCATGCCCACCACCACGCCCCTTATCAAAGTGAACCGGACCAAGAGTTACGGTGCGGAAGTGGTACTGTATGGGAATGTCTATGATGAAGCCTGTGAAAAGGCATTAGCGTTGGCAAAGGAGCACGGTTATACCTTTGTACATCCCTTTGATGATCTGGCAGTTGCCACCGGACAGGGCACGATCGCTATGGAGATCTTTAAGGAACTGCCTTTGGTTGAATACATTCTGGTGCCTATCGGAGGCGGTGGACTTTGTACCGGCGTATCCACATTGGCGAAATTATTAAATCCCAACATTAAGGTGATTGGCGTGGAGCCTGCCGGGGCAAACTGTATGCAGGAATCTATCAAGGCCGGTAAGGTGGTAACACTGCCTAGCGTTAATACCATCGCAGATGGAACTGCAGTAAAAACTCCGGGAAGCAAGATTTTTGAGTATGCCAGAAAGAATCTGGATGATATCATTACCGTGCCGGATGAGGATCTGGTGGTAGCTTTTCTGGATATGGTTGAGAACCACAAGATGATCGTGGAAAATTCCGGACTTCTGACAGTAGCTGCCCTGAAACAGCTAAAGGTAAAGAATAGGCGTGTGGTTTCTATTTTGAGTGGCGGAAACATGGATGTGATTACCATGTCCTCCGTGGTTCAGCAGGGACTCATTATACGAGACCGTATTTTCACCGTATCCGTACTTCTTCCTGATAAACCGGGTGAGTTGTCCCGTGTGGCAGATGTGATTGCAAAGAAAAACGGCAATGTGATCAAGCTGGAGCATAATCAGTTTGTTTCCATTAACCGGAATGCTGCAGTGGAACTTCGGATTACTTTGGAAGCGTTCGGAACCGAACATAAAAATCAAATCATAGAGGCTCTGAACGAGAGCGGATACAAACCGAAACTGGTACAGGCAAAGATTTAAAGAACAAAGAATCCTAAAATCCGCATGTTGTGGCATGCGGATTTTACTTTCGGGGTATGCTGATTGGAAAGAACAAAGAGAGGAGCAGGCACATGGGAGAAAATATTGAACGACAGCAGATAGAATTTGAAAACCGTAAAAATATCCGGCAGCGAGTGAAGGATTATATCTTTATTACCATTGCCTCCTTTTTTCATGCCATGGGAGTCAGTATGTTCTCCGATGCCAATAATCTGGTTCCCGGCGGGGTGAGCGGCATTGCGATTCTGCTAAACAATCTCTTTGGTCTGGGAACCGGTACCTGGTTTTTTATTCTGAATGTTCCTATCATGCTTCTGGGATTATGGAAGTTTGGACTGAAATTTATTCTTTCCACCATGTACTGTATTCTCATGACTTCCCTGTTTACCAATATGCTTGCCCCCTTTGGGGCAGCCACCAACGATTTACTTCTTGCCAGCCTGGGGGGCAGTGTATTAATTGCAGTCACCATGGGTGTGATTTTTCAGGCGGGAGCAACAACGGGAGGCTCGGACATTATTATCAAACTGCTTCGTCTGCGGTTTCCCTATATTAAGACGGGAATGCTTTTTTTCCTCATGGATCTGGTGATTGTAGGGGCGGCTGCCGTTGTGTTTAGGGATGTGGATGCGGCACTGTATTCCTTAATCTGTGTGGTAGTAACTTCTTTAGTATTGGATGTGGTACTCTATGGACGGGATGAGGCGAAGGTTATCTATATCATTTCGGATAATGCGGACAGTATTGCCAAACGGCTTTTGGAGGAATTGGATTTGGGAGTGACCTTTATCCAAGGGGAAGGGGCGTACAGTGGCAATAAGAAAAAAGTCATTATGGTGGCAGTGAAAAAGATGATCGCTCCCAGAACGGAAACCATTGTACGGGAAGAAGATCCGGATGCCTTTATGATTGTCACCAGTGCAACGGAGATTTTCGGGGAAGGTTATAAAAGCTATTTCAGCGAAAAGTTATAGACAGGAACTACTAAAATTTATAAAATGATGAGTATGAGTGTAGAGAAAAAGACCAGCGAAAAACAGCGTTTAAATAAATATCTGGCGGCCTGTGGAGTCTGTTCCAGACGGGAAGCGGATAAGCTGATAGAAGAAGGCATAGTCACAGTAAATGGTGTGACTGCCCAGACCGGAGTTCAGGTGGGAAGTGGAGACTTGGTCTGTGTCCGGGGAAAACAGGTGGAGCAGAAGGATGAACGGGTGGTGCTTGCCTATTATAAACCCATCGGAATTACCTGTACCCAGAAGGATGCCCACGCGGAGAAAACCGTAGCCGATGTTTTAAAGTATCCGGTACGTGTCACCTACGCGGGACGCCTGGATAAAGAATCGGAGGGACTGTTACTGATGACCAACGATGGCGACCTCATTGATAGAATGATGCGGGGAGCCAATGGACATGAGAAGGAGTATGTGGTTCGTGTGAACAGGGAAGTGACGGATTTATTTCTTCACCAGATGGCTAAAGGCGTCTATCTGGAGGAATTAAAACAGACCACCAGACCCTGTCAGGTGGAACGGATTGGCAAGTATACTTTCCGCATTATTCTTACCCAAGGGTTAAACCGACAGATCCGCCGGATGTGCCGTGCCTTTCAGTTTCATGTCATCAGCATCAAGCGGGTGCGGGTGATGAATGTGGAACTGGGGGCTTTGAAACCTGGAGAATACCGGGAGGTGACCGGAGCAGAGAAGGAGAATCTTTATCGGCAATGCAGTATGCTGAAAAACAAATAGAAGCAGGAGAAGGCAAATGGATCGCATCGAGAGAATGAAAGAGCTGGTAGAGCTTTTAAATAAAGCATCGGAAAGCTATTATGCCAAAGATGTAGAGATCATGAGCAACTTTGAGTATGATCGCCTTTATGATGAATTGACAGCGCTGGAAGAAGAAACAGGAATGACTCTCGCCGGAAGCCCAACCTTGCGTGTGGGCTATGAGGCGGTGGATGAACTGCCCAAGGCAAGACATGAGCAGCCCATGCTCTCCTTAGGAAAGACCAAGGAACGGGAAGAACTCCGGGACTGGCTGGGAGATAAAAAAGGAATTCTCAGCTGGAAGCTGGACGGACTTACGGTAGTACTTACCTATGAAAAGGGAGAACTGGTGAAGGCAGTCACCAGAGGAAATGGGGAAGTAGGCGAGGTGGTAACCGGAAATGCCCGGGTTTTTAAAAATGTGCCCTTAAAGATTCCCTATAAAGGAAAGCTGATTCTCCGGGGGGAGGCAGTCATTTCCTATGCAGATTTTGAGAAGATCAACGATCAGATTGAGGCGGTGGAGGATAAATACAAAAATCCACGGAATCTCTGCAGTGGCTCAGTGCGCCAGTTAAATAATGAAATTACAGCGAAACGAAACGTAAACTTTATTGTATACAGCCTGATTCAGGCAGAGAACAGCCCTGAAAACCCGGCGGAGGTATACAACTCCCGAAAAGGTGAATTTGATTTTGTCGCCAGCCAGGGCTTTACAGTGGTTCCTTATAAAGAGGTGACTGCGGACAATATTCTGGATGCGGTGGCATGGTTTGAGGAGGAGATTAAGCACTATGAATTTCCCTCCGATGGTCTGGTACTGACCTACGATGACATTGCCTACAGTATGTCCCTGGGACGGACGGCGAAATTTCCCCGCCACTCCATCGCCTTTAAATGGGCAGACGAGGTGCGGGAAACGGTGCTAAAGGAAATCGAGTGGAGTCCCAGCCGCACCGGACTGATTAATCCGGTGGCAATCTTTGATCCGGTGGAACTGGAGGGAACCACGGTAAGCCGTGCCTCTGTCCACAACATCAGTATTCTTCGTAGCTTAAAATTGGGAATCGGTGACCATATCACGGTATACAAAGCCAACATGATTATTCCACAGATTGCAGAGAACCTGACAGGTTCTGATTCTGTGGAGATTCCTAAGACCTGTCCTGCCTGTGGGCATCCCACTGAGGTGCGGGCAGCCAACGATGCGGAATCTCTTTATTGTACCAATCCGGAGTGTGCGGCGAAGAAGATTAAATCCTTTACCCTGTTTGTGAGCCGGGATGCCATGAACATGGATGGCCTGTCGGAAGCAACTCTGGAAAAATTCATTGGACACGGTTTTATCCATTCCTATGTGGATTTGTTCCACCTAGAGCGGTATAAGGATATCATTGTGGAGATGGAGGGCTTTGGAGAGAAGTCCTACCAGAATCTGATGAACAGCATCGAGACAGCCCGGACAACCAACTTACACAGGGTATTGTACGGACTGGGGATTGCCGGAATCGGTCTGGCGAATGCGAAACTGCTGTGCCGTCATTTTGACTACGATTTAGATAAAATCCGCCATGCAACGGTGGAGGAATTCCTGGAGATTGATGGGCTGGGAGAGGTACTTGCCAATGCCTGTGCAGCCTATTTTTCTGACAGGGAGAAAATGGAAGGTTTGGATGCCTTACTGAAGGAACTGACACTGGAAAAACCTCAGACAGATGCAAATGCCCAGATATTATCCGGTATGAGCTTCGTGATTACCGGTTCTTTGGAACGGTTTTCCAATCGAAACGAACTGAAAGAACGCATTGAGGCAAAGGGAGGAAAGGTAACAGGTAGTGTTACCGGAAAAACCACCTGTCTTATCAATAATGACATGACCAGTTCCTCCTCCAAAAATAAAAAAGCGAAGGAATTAAATGTCCGTATCATTTCGGAAGCAGACTTCCTGGAAGAGTACATGAAGGGAGAAAATTAACGTACCATGCCGATTAAAACACAAAACGACCTGCCTGCAAAGGAAACACTGGAAAGAGAAAATATCTTTGTGGTGGATGAAAACAGGGCAATGCACCAGGATATCCGCCCTTTGCAGATTTGTATTTTAAATCTGATGCCCCTGAAGGAGGACACGGAGCTGCAGCTGCTCCGGGCACTGTCCAACACCCCCTTACAGGTGGATGTGACCTTTATGAGAATGAGTACCCATGTCTCCAACAATACCTCTGCCAATCATCTCAACAAATTTTACAATACCTTTGACGAGCTGAAGGACAACACCTACGATGGATTGATTATTACCGGGGCACCGGTGGAACACATGGCGTTTGAGGAAGTGGACTACTGGCAGGAGCTGTGCCAGGTGATGGAATGGTCCAAAACCAATGTAACCTCCACCTTTCATATCTGCTGGGGAGCACAGGCTGGTGTTTACTATCATTTTGGATTAAACAAGGTACTTTTGCCGGAGAAACTGTTTGGCGTTTATAAACATAAGGTCAACAACCGTAAGGTTCCTCTGGTAAGAGGGTTTGACGATTATTTTTATGCCCCTCACAGCAGACATACCGCAGTAACTTCCGAAGATATCCATAACTGTGACAAGCTGATTGTGCTGGCAGAATCCGATGAGGCAGGGATACTGTTGTGCATGACCCCGGACGGAAAGCAGATTTTCGTCATGGGACATCTGGAGTATGACCGCATGACCTTAGACCAGGAATATAAGCGGGATTTGAGCAAGGGTCTGCCCATTCATCTGCCCAAAAACTATTATCCCGATGATGACCCGGAACAGCGCCCCTATCTCCAGTGGCGCGCCACCAGCAATATTCTGTATACAAACTGGCTGAATTATTACGTTTACCAGGCAACGCCCTACGAGTGGGGGAAAATTAAGAAATAAAGCCTGATTTTATGCGATTTGTCAATTTTGTATAGTTAACATAAGTTGATGTATTTTGATGTATTTTAATGCAAAAATGGCGACAAAATGGCGGAAGAAAAATTGTGGAGGTAATTCTCCACGCGAACTAAATAACTTTATTTTGAAGACAGGCGCTATGTACTAACGTATAACTTACGTTTATTTGCGTCCAATCATAAGCTCATTAGTTTATACTAGTGAGCTTATTTTGTGCGCAAAAACAAAGCAGGAGGTGATTATTTGGCTAGTGGAAAAAGGTTATGCACGTTTGTCGATGTAGATGATTCTACGCCTGTGCAAAAGTTATCAGTATTAGATCAGTTACGTGTGTTACTTCATCAACTGACTTATGATGATGCAACGGAACTGAAAAAACAGGATGCAGTAGAGCAGGAAAAACTTGTTTTAAAAGCAGACTTATTAGATTTGGAAATGGGACAAGAAATCTTTAGTCCGTTAAGAACCTCACGCGATTAAGTTCGCGTGAGGTTTCTTGACTCGGTGAAACTCTCGTATTTCTAGACATTTTCACGTAACTATGCTACACTGAATTTTGGAAATTCCGCCAGATTTCTTTGAAGAAATCATATAAAACTGAAACCATTAAAAGAAGGAGTGTGCAAAGAATGGTGAAGATTTATATGGACCGTTCAGCACAGTTGAAGAATTGATGGCAGCACTTAACGAGGATTAAAAATTTCGACAAATTACTCTATCCAGATTATATATAATTGAAACTTATTAAACAATTAATTCCTGCAATTCATGGAGGTATAATTATGACAGCTTTAAGACGGAGTGCAATAACAGAACTGGAAAAGTTACCGGAAGATAAATTACCATTCGTAATTCAGATAATGCAAGGAGTGAACGGACTATATAGCGATACTAAAAGTGAAAAGAAAGAAGCCTTTAAAAAAGTTGGAGCAGTTATGCAGAAAAGGAACTGTGACAGACGACAAGGAAGAATTAGCTTCCTACAGGGATGAAAAATATGGCAGGTAAAATTTTAATGTATCAGAATTTCAATAAGTATTAGGAGAGGATGTGATAATATGGTAGTGACAGAAAACGTAACAATTAAAGTGCCTGTAGGAATGAAAAAATATCTGGCAGATACGAATACCGAAATGGAACTTACCCGAAATGCACTTTTATTGTATCCGTATATAGCAAATCAGACAATATCACATGGAAGAGCTGCAGAAATTTTGGGAATAAGAAAATCGGAGCTTATTGATATATACGACAAATTAGGTTACTCCTATTTCGATATGACAATGAATGACTTGGATGCAGAATTAGAAACATTTCGGAAGCTAAAAAAGGAGTCAAAGGTATGATTGTTGTATCAGATACAACACCGTTAATCTCCCTACTGAAAATAGAACATCTTGATTTGCTGAAAAAGCTATTTGGAAATGTACTCATACCGCAGTCAGTATATGATGAGTTGACTGCAGATGAGCGTTTTAGAATGGAAGCAGAGCTACTTCAACAGAAGGATTTTATTAAGGTTCAGTCTGTAAAAAATGCAGAATCAGTCAGTGTATTAAAACGTGCTACTGGTTTAGATCAAGGTGAAAGCGAGGCTATTGTCCTTACAGATGAAACGAACGCCGATTTATTACTTATGGACGAGGCCAAGGGCAGAGCCGTTTCCAGCGAAATGGGTTTCAGAATCATGGGAACAATAGGTATTCTCATGGCTGCATATGAGGAACATGAACTTACTTCGAATGAAGTAAAGGAATGTGTTTCTGGTTTGCAGAGTGCAGGTCGCCATATTGGGCAGAGACATTATCAGATGTTGTTAGATATGTTGGATGATTAGATATGTTTCTCATTTATAGAATTCATAACTAAAATTCCGCCAGATTCCTTTGTCCTAATCATATATAAATGAACCCAATAAAGGAAGGATTAGAAATTTCGACAGGAGGGGGGAATCAATGACGAAGAGTTATGTTTTCCAACCACCGTTATCAAATTCTGTGGATGACATGGTAAACACTTTTGAACTAAAAAAGTTACTATCAAACAGCAGAACGACTATTTTTCAAAATAGTGAAATGAGATTTTGTGTAGATGCAAAGTTGTGAGAGTTGTTTTGTTTAATGCAGAAAACACGCAGCTTTTAAAGCAGGTCCCAAGGATTCTATTTGTGCAAATGGTAAATACTTAGCAACCTATACCTATGGTAATAGCAATATTAACTGCACAGTACTTCCTGCACTTCCTGCAGACTTAGTTCCCGTAACTCAGTTCGATGTTACTGAGGAACCTGACAACTGGATGTTCTAAAGAACTTAATAAATGTTAACTATTGAGCCCTAAGCTAGAAATAGCCTATGGCTCTTTTACGTTCAGAAAGGAGATTCTATGAGAAAGAAAAATCGGTACTTAAAAGTACTGTCCATTCTTTTAGTACTCTGTGTACTTTCACAATCCATACCAACTCTAATGATAACGTTGATACGGATGAGGAATCTTTAGCAGACACTTCAATATAAGGAATGGATTCATGGAAGCACCAGATGGTGAGATTCCATTTGATTAATTCAGAATAAATGGTTGGAGAGGCTGCCCTTTATCGGGGCATCCTCTTTTCCATTTTACAGAAGAAATCAAAAATTACAGGTATTCAACCTAACGAAATCGTGATAACATGAGCGCAAGAGAGCCAACATGCTTGCATGATTGGCGAACGGCGAATTGGATCATGATAGTTGCGAATCATGATATAATCAAAATATGTATGAATGAGAAATATGGAGGTAGCTTATGAGCGTAAGTTATAACAGATTGTGGAAAATGCTCATAGATAAAAATATGAAGCGGATAGAGATGCAGTACCTCACTGGGATCAGCGGAAACATTCTTGCCCGGATGAGAAAAACCAGTATGTATCAATGGAGACGATTGAGAAGATCTGCAAGAAACTGGACTGCACTGTTGATGAGATGATGGAGTTTACAGACGATGAGTAACAGGAGCAGACATGTCAATTATTAAAACTGGCAGAATGCTTCAGAAGTCGAAAAAAGAAATTGAAAAAAGATAACACGCCGGATACGGCATAAATCTCTTAGCAAAGCTAAGAGCGCACTTCTATATAGGCAATTACATTTGCCTGTATCGTGCGACCTGCGGTGCCATTCTCAGTTTTAAAAAATCTCAAAATGGAAAATACAGCGAAATCAGAGATTTCATACAAGGGGATTCTCCCCTTGCGGCACAGGTGCCTATTCCCAATAAAGTTTGTAACTTGATACTTCAGATACAGACATATAAAGTGATAGAAAGCGTGAAATATAAATTTGAAGGGTGACAATATATGAAGTATTTATATTTGCATGGACTAGGGCAAAAACCAGACAGTTGGAATAGAGTAATAAAAGAAACGAAAGTATCGAAAAGCAGTCGCAGTTTGAGTTTATCAGAGATGTTAAAAGGGAAAGCTGCTACATATAAGGAATTATATTCAGCATTCTCATCAGAATGCGACAAGGAGAACGAAGAAATTGTCTTATGTGGGCTTTCTCTGGGAGCTGTTTTGACACTTAATTATGCGATAGACCACCCGGATAAAGTAAAGGCACTCGTATTAATTGCAGCACAATATAAAATGCCAAAAAAATTATTAAAAGTTCAGAATATGTTGTTTCATCTTATGCCGAATTCGGCATTCAATAAAATGGGCTTCAAAAAAGCAGATGTTATTAACCTATGTGGTACGATGGCTGAATTAGATTTCAGCGACTCACTTCATAAGGTGTCTTGTCCGGCATTAATCGTTTGTGGAGAGAAGGACAATGCAAACAAAAAAACTGCAAAAGAACTTTGCCATTATTTGAACAACTCCAACTTCCATGAACTTATGAAAACAGGTCATGAAGCAAACATAGAAGCTCCGGAAGAGTTGGCAATCGTGTTGCAAAGATTTTATGATAGTATCAATTAACTTCCCGTTTATCGGGAAGTCGCAGAGAACGAAAAAACGGTATTTGGAGGTATTCACTATGAAAAAGATTATAACCGTAATGCTTTGCATTGTGCTGGTTCTTCTCTTTGCCGGATGCGGAAAGAACGGCGATACATCAAAAGTGGAAATTGATTATG
>CAKRNW010000002.1 GCA_934371505.1 uncultured Lachnospiraceae bacterium | reverse complement strand
TGCTCATGTAATTACTTCGTGCGGAATCCATCCTGTAATGTGGTTCCCCGCAGCTCGATGTCCCGTTTTCTGTCAGAGGAAGGGAATGCATCATAACCTGCCCGGTCTCCCGACTGGGGATAATAAAAGGTAATTCCGTTGATCTCGTAACTTTCCACCGGCATATTGTCATAATCCTTCTGGCAGAGCCAGTAGTTGTTTACATAATCTGTTTTTATCTGGCGACCCAGGCTCACAGTTTTCCATAGGGTAAATCCCACCAGAAGTACCAGAAATCCCCGATACATTGTTTGGGGAAATTTCTGTTGCAGCATTGTATAACCGTTTCCTAAGAGAACTGCTGCACATAGTCCGATAAAAATAAAGCCATAACGCACCAGGGGTGCATTGGTGAGCCAGAATAAAAAGCATCCGCTGCAGGTCAGCTGTACCAGCCAGTGATCCACCTGTCCCCGGTTTTTCCGGAAAATAATCCACATGCCCCAAAGCAGCGTAAGCACTACCGTCAGAAAGCTGAGTGCCACTAACAGCATGTTAAATCCGGAGAGTGCTGCAAACCAGTCCGGAAACCATTCCAGAAAGGGCTGATCTGCCAGTGTGGAGTCCGTCAGACCTCTGCCATACACCTTGATTTCATTGGCATCAAACCGGGCTGCTCCCGCCGGGATTTTCCAGTCCACCTGAAACAAATCCACCGCCGGGAAGGGATAAACCAGCCATCCTGATAATATCACATTTCGGATCAGATAGGGAAGTACTGTGGTTATTCCCAGTGATAAATATCGGGAAATGCCCCGACCATCCCTCCTTCGTATCAGCATCACCGCAGGCTTACATACCAGCAGCAGGAGCATTGCTGCGGAAAGTTTCAGGGTCACGGCATAAACGCCCAACACGCAAAGCAGTGCATAGGGTGTGGTGCTGCCGTCCTTTGCCTCTATCAGCCTGCACCAGCGGATCAGAATAAACAGAACCACGATGTTCATAAAGTAATCGGATTCCGGGGAAATCATCTGGTTGTAAATGGTTGTCAGATAATAAATCGCCACAAGAATGACAAAATCAGAGACCTCTGCCTTTTTCCGTTTCCAGCAGTCTGCAATGCCGGTGCAGGTACAAGCCAGCATCCATGCCAGAAATCCTGCCATCCCATGGAAAGACTGCCCTCCCAGAAAGGAAAAGCTGAATAATGCGGTCAGGGAAAAGGCGGAACTGTTGTAGGCAAGGCGGTTGTGGAGGTTTCCCAGTCCTTTCACCACCCCATAGCTTTCCAGCCAGTGTACACTCTGGGCATGATATAAACTGGTGTCATAATGGATTTCTCCCCGGGATGCGCCATAAGCCATAAAGAAGAAAAGAGCTGCCCACGCCACCCATTTCCATCGGGGAATGATCCGGAACAGTGTCCGGAGTGTCTCCCGGTATGAGCGATGCCTGAGAAGTACAAGTACCGTACAGCCTGTCACTAACAGCGCATTGGCTGCCAGTCCTACTTTAAAAATAAGGCTGAAAAGCTGGGCATAAACAGTCAGTACCGTGATGCCGGCAAAGAGAATGCTGTCCAAATGCCGGAGATGATATCCTGTTTTACGACAAATTGGGGACAGCACAGCAAGTCCCAGAATTCCTGAGACCAGCAGTGCATATCCCCAAATCAAAATCAGTGAGAGCATTTCGCTTTATATTCCTCGCTGCCCATTCCGGCAATCTTGCGCATATCGGAGTCCATCATCATGGAAACCAGGTGTCTGAAATCTACATCCCGTTTCCAGCCCAGGGTCTTTTCCGCCTTTTCGCAGTTACCCCAGAGGAATTCCACTTCTGCGGGACGGTAGAACTGTGGGTTCACATCCACCAGAAGTCTGCCGTTTGCTGCATCGTAACCTTTTTCATTGACTCCTTCGCCTTCCCAGCGGATCTGAATGCCTACTTCTTCAAAGGCAGCCTCCACAAACTCACGGACGGTGTGGGTTTCATTGGTAGCCAGGACATAATCGTCCGGCTTCTCCTGCTGGAGCATGAGCCACATGCCTTTCACATAATCACCGGCAAAGCCCCAGTCTCGTTTGGCGTTCATATTTCCCAGGGAGAGTTTCTCCTGCTTACCTGCCAGAATATTGGCAATTGCCAGAGTAATCTTTCTGGTTACGAAGTTCTCGCCACGACGGGGAGACTCATGGTTGAACAGAATCCCGTTGCAGGCAAACATATTATAGGATTCTCTGTAGTTTACGGTAATCCAGTAGGAATACAGTTTTGCCACACCGTAAGGACTCTTGGGATAAAAAGGAGTCTTTTCGCTCTGGGGTGCAGTCTCCGGGATTCCCCCGAAAAGTTCGGAAGTAGATGCCTGATAGAAACGGCAGGGGCCACCATTGACACGAATCGCCTCCAGTAACTTCAAAGTGCTGATTCCTGTTGCCTCTGCGGTATATTCCGGTACTTCAAAGGAAATTCCAACATGGGACTGAGCCGCCAGGTTGTACACCTCGGTGGGCTTCATTTCCGAAATCAGGCGCATCAGGTTGCTGGAATCGGTGGTATCTGCATAGTGCAGGAAAAATTTTACATTGTTGTAAGAAGAATGAAGAATCGGTTGGATTCTGGATGCAATTTCTTCGCTGTGACGGCGAATCAGTCCATGTACCTCATATCCTTTTTCCAATAAAAACTCCGCCAGATAAGAACCGTCCTGTCCGGTCACTCCGGTGATCAGTGCTACATTTCTCATGAAAATCTCCTTCAGTTACTGTTTCTATTTTCTTTTTAAAGCATTTCACTATAACATGGATCATCATAGCACAGCCGCTTGCAATCGTAAACTGCAAATGTCCTGCATAAAATGATTTATTCAATAATCAGGCTTGCGCATTCCATCTTGGACAGGTCATAAGCCTTTCCTGAATGAAGCGCCACTACTTTAGGGCGCAGCGGATAGCCCTCATTATTTTTGACAACCTTTGCTTTTTCCCCATTGCTGAGTGTGACCACCGTGCCCAGAGGATACAGCAAAACGCTTTTCAGAAAGCTTTGAATCGCTTTCACATCCAACTCGTGGGACATAGCCATAATCATCTCGGTGGCATCCCGCTGGGTGAAGGCCTTTTTGTAGGGGCGTTCCGTCACAAGGGCATCATAGATATCCGCTACCGCAAGAATCCTGGCAAAAGGGCAGATGGTATTGCCGTCAATCCCCAGAGGGTAACCCTTGCCGTTCATCTTCTCGTGATGCTGCAGAACCCCAAGAAGAATATCCTGGGTGATGTCCGGCTTCTTTTTCAAAATATTATATCCAAATAAAGAGTGTTTCTTCATCACGGAAAACTCTTCTTCTGTAAGCTTGCCCGGCTTGTTCAGAATTTCATTGGGAATCTGAGATTTCCCCACATCGTGAAGCAATCCGGTAATCCCGATCTTGTAAACATCCTGCTGGGAAAAACCAAAGTTCTTTGCAATAATCATGGCTATAGAAGCCACATCCACGCTGTGCTGAAAGGTATTTTCATCACTGAGTTTCAGCGTACCGATGTCCACCGCAATGGCATCATTCTCCATGATGGCTTTCATCAGATCCATGGATATATTGTCCACTGTGGACAAAAAGTCATCGGAGTCCGGGTTGCTGAATAAGTATTGAACGCCGGTTCCTACCCGTTTCTTCACGCTCTCCGACAGCTGAATCTTCGCCCGGTCCGGCACGGAAAGTTTCTGGATCGTCTCCCGTGTCTCCGGTGCGACCTCAATATCACCTTCCTCCGGATCCTCCTCCCCTTCACGGATGAAAACACCCGTGATCCCAAGTCTCCGGAGGGATTCGATAATGTAATTGTCTAATGCTGTTTTGCGATGTACCAGTGCCCGGCCTGTCCGATCAATAATCGATTGGTCGATCACCATGCCTTCCTTCAACAGCCTTGTGCTGACATATCTTCGCTTAATCAAGCCCCATCCCTCTTCTGTTTATACCTTATACCAGTGTTTTAATATACTCTCCGAAAGCTTCTTCCCAATCCTTGAACCTGAAATCCGTAGTCAGTTTCAACATATAATTTTCAAGAATAGAATAGGCGGGACGATATGCCGGGGCATTGTATTCTTCTGTGCTGATTCCTATCACCTCCGTGCTCTTTCCCGCACGCTTAAAAATATAACGGGCAAAGTCAGCCCAGTTGGTGTCACCTTCGCAGGTGGCATGAAACAGGCCATAATTTTCGGTTGGCAGCAAATAGCAAATGGCTTTTGCCAGCTCAGATGCGCTGGTGGGAGTGCCAAACTGGTCGTTAACCACCTTCAGCGTGTCATGATCCTCTGACAGACGGAGCATGGTTTTAATAAAGTTTTTTCCATCTCCATAGAGCCATGCGGTACGCAGAATAAAATAGTTCTGTGCAAACTCTTTCACAAACTGTTCCCCTGCCAGTTTGGTTTTGCCATACATTCCTTTCGGTCCCACCGGATCAAATTCCGTCAAAGGCTTCTCTGCCACATCTCCGGGAAATACATAATCCGTAGAAACGTGAATCAGCTTTGCTCCGGTTTCAGCTGCCGCAATACTCAGGTTTCTGGGACCAATGGCATTGATACGATATGCCAGATCCTGCTGGCTTTCACAGGCATCCACTCCGGTGTGGGCTGCACAGTTGATGATGGCATAGGGATGAACCTCCCGGGTCATTTCAAGCACTTTTTCGATACTGGTGATATCCAGTTCTGCCACATCCGTGTTGATCCGTTCATATTCCTTATGATTTTCCAGTTCCTTATTGATTGCTCTGCCAAGCTGCCCGTTGCAGCCTGTGACAATAATTTTTTTCATTATTTTTAATGACCTCCAAGTCATAAAGCGTTACTTTTTATATTTTACCAAAGGCAGTCCGGTTTTGCAATCATTCCCCTCTTTTTTCCGGGTCTTACTAAATAATTAAGAAAAGATTTCAACAGATGAACTTGTGGGAGGTACGATATCTATGGTAAAATGGTTTCGTCGACACAAGATATCTCATCAGGAGGAATTTACATGAAAAGACAACATATATTACTGTTGACAGCTTTATCCCTGTCTCTCGCTCTCAGTGGCTGTGGCAAAAGCGATTCAAAAGAAACCGGCAACATGACAGAAGAAACCACTGCCTGGGAAACACTTCCCGCTGAAGATCAGTTACCCGCCGGGGATACACAAGAGAACAGCGAAGCGACTGCCGAAGAAAATCACGATGGTATGTATCGCAGCGAAATCACCAACGAGTGGATCGACGAAAGCCTGAAGGAGCAGCGTCCTGTCGCGGTGATGATCGACAATGAAAAAATTGCCCTTCCCCACTATGGCACGGCACAGGCTGATGTGGTTTATGAAATCATGAACAGTACAGAAAACAGCCGTGTAACCCGTCTTATGGCAATCGTAAAAGATTACGAAAAGATCGAACAGTTAGGAAGTATCCGAAGCACCCGACCCACCAACTTATTGCTTGCAGCTGAGTGGAATGCGATCCTGATCCACGATGGCGGGCCTTTCTACATTGACCAGTATGTCTCCAAAGGATATACCAGTAACTTAAGTGGTGGTTTCGCCCGTTTCAGCAACGGGAAAAGCGCAGAATTTACCGAATATCTGACTTATGATTCCTACAGCAATCCCAAGACCGGTAAATCCTTTGACGGATTGAAACAGCGTCTGGAAAAAACCAATTTCAGCGCCACCTATAACCAGTATTATCAGGGTGGCCACTTTAAATTCTCCGACGAGACTCTGGATCTGACCGGCAGAAGTGACTCCATCAATGCAACGGAGGTAAAGCTTCCTTTTCCTCACAACAGTTCCACTCTGAAATATAATGAGGAAACCGGCACTTATGATTACTATGAATATGGAGAGGCTCACAAGGACGCTGATACCGGTGCGCAGCTGACCTTCACCAACGTATTGTTGCAGGATTGTACCTTCTCCCAGTTGGATGAGCATGGTTATCTGATTTACAACTGCATCGACAGTGGCCGTAATGGTTACTATCTCACCGGTGGCAAGGCCGTTCCTATCAAATGGATCAAGTCCGGCGAGTCTGACATGACCGTATTTCTTGACAAGACTACCGGTGAACAGATCGAAATGAATACCGGCAAAACCTACATTGCGCTGGTTCCCTCCGATGGATGGAGCAGCATGGAGATCAACTAAGCTGTGTCTGAACCTTCCATATGTTCTTAACGAAAATCCCCTGGAGTTTTAATTCCAGGGGATTTTTATATTGCCGTTTTCCTTTATTCCACACACTGTTTACTTATCACCCAGTCCTAATCTGTTCAGTGCTGAGAAGATGGCACGCACAGATGCTCTGGTAATGTTGGAGCTGACACCTACACCGTAGGTCACACGACCGGTATCCGCATCCAGCATATGGATATAAGCTGCTGCCTGAGAGTTAGAACCACTCTGCAGTGCATGCTCCTCGTAGTCCAGAATCTTGATATCCAGATTCAGATTTTCTGCAATACCACGGCGGACTGCATCAATAGGACCGTTACCAACAGCCTCAAAGGATTTCTCTACGCCATGATCCTTATATACAACCGTAACTTTGGTGTCAAATTCCGTCTGAACCTCACCGCTGAGATCATCCACACGCAGTCTGGAGAAGTGCAGAGGTTCTTTTTTATCCAGATATTCTGCTCTAAAGCAGTTCATAATCTGATCCGGAGATACCTCTCCCTGTTTCTCAGAGATTTTCTGGATGACATTGGCAAATTCCTTATGCATGCCCTTAGGGAGCTTAAATCCAAAGTAAGTATCCATCACAAAGGCTACGCCGCCTTTCCCGGACTGGGAATTAATACGAACGATGGGTTCGTATTCTCTTCCGATATCTGCAGGATCAATGGGAAGGTAAGGAACTTCCCAGTACTGGCTGTTGCGCTCCCTCATAGCCTGCACACCTTTGTTGATCGCATCCTGATGGGAACCGGAAAATGCGGTAAACACCAGTTTGCCGGCATAGGGATGTCTGGGATGAATCGGGATCTTACAGCAACGCTCATAGAGCTCGATGCTCTCATTCACATGCTCCAGTGCCAGTTCCGGATTAATACCCTGAGAAAACATATTATATGCAATGTTAAGCACATCCACATTACCGGTACGCTCACCGTTACCGAATAAGGTTCCTTCCACACGCTCCGCACCGGCTAACAATGCCAGCTCCGCACTTGCCACACCGGTACCACGGTCATTGTGGGGGTGTACGCTCAAAATAATGGTATCACGGTTTTTGAAGTGATGATCCATCCACTCAATCTGGTCTGCATACACGTTGGGGGTGTTCATTTCTACGGTGGAGGGCAGATTGATGATAATGGGGTCTTCCCTGGTAGCACCCCAGGTTTCCTGTACGGCAGTACAAATCTCCAGTGCATAGTCCAGTTCCGTTCCGGTAAAGCTCTCCGGGGAATACTCCAGAATAATCTTTCCAGGGAATTTGGCTGCACGCTCTTTTACCATTTTGGTTCCATTGACTGCGATTTCTGTGATATGCTCCTTATCCATGTGGAACACCACATCACGCTGTAAGGTAGAGGTAGAATTGTAAATATGTACAATCGCCTGGCTGCAGCCCTCGATTGCCTCGAAAGTACGGTCAATCAGTTCCTCACGGCACTGGGTCAGTACCTGAACCTTCACATCATCGGGAATCAGTTTCCGGTCAATCAACTGACGCAGAAAATCAAACTCAATCTGGCTGGCTGCGGGGAATCCCACTTCGATTTCCTTAAAGCCCAGCTTTACCAGATACTGGAACATCTCGATCTTCTCTTCTACAACCATAGGGTCAATCAAAGCCTGGTTGCCATCACGCAGATCCACGCTGCACCAGATGGGCGCCTTTTCAATCTCTTTATTGGGCCACTCACGTTCCGGATAATGAATCACCGGATTTCTCTTATACCGCGCATAGTTTAACATGTTAAATCCTCCTTGTTTTGCGAAGCAAAATCCGAACCCCATGGTGAGGAAAGGATTTTCCTCCTATAAAAAAGACCCATTGTGAGAACAATGGGCCGTAAATCCTTGTTATTTATTCGCCAAGACCGCTTTCAATTTCCTGAACCAGGGACTTCAGTGCCTCCTGTTCATCCGCGCCTTCACAAATAATGGTAATTTCATCGCCACACTTCACGCATGCTCCCAGAACGCTTAATACGCTCTTGGCATTCGCTGTGTTCTCACGAAAAGTAAATGTGATTAGTGATTTGAATTTCATTGCTTCTTTGCATAGGATTCCGGCGGGTCTTAGGTGTAGGCCGGTTGGGTTCTTTATAACAACTTTCTGGCTTACCATGTTGCGTTTCCTCCTTAAAATAGTCCTACTTGATTATTATAGCACTCACCTGCATGATACACAAGCGAAAGCTAGAACATGACATCCTGAATCAGTGCCGCCAGTTTTTCGGCTTCACTGTCAATTAATTTCTGATCTTTGCCTTCAATCATGACACGAACCATGGGTTCTGTGCCGGAGGGACGGATCAGCACTCTTCCCTCGCCGTCAAAGCGTTCATTCAGCTTCCTGATTGCCTCTGCAATCTCCGGATATTCCATAAAACTCTCTTTTTTGTGATTAGGCACAGAAGCATTCACCAGTGCCTGTGGAAGTACTTCCATTACCTTGCTCAGCTCAGACAGGGATTTGCCGGTTTCCACCAGTACCTGCAGCAGGTGCAGGGCACTGAGTAAGCCATCACCGGTGGTATTCTCGTCCAGGAAAATAATATGTCCGGACTGTTCACCACCCAGGCTGGCCCCAATCTCTCTCATACGCTCCAGCACGTAACGGTCACCTACCTTGGTCTGCTCAATCTTAATGCCATTCTTCTCTCCCATCAGGAAGAATCCCAGATTACTCATAATGGTAGCCACAATGGTGTTTTTCTTTAATTTGCCCTGGGTCTTCATGTGATTGCCCACGATTGCCATAATCTGGTCACCATCTACGATTTTTCCGTTTTCATCCACGGCAATGAGTCGATCGGCATCCCCATCAAAGGCAAGACCCAGATCCGCTTTCTCATAAACCACTCTCGCCTGCAGTTCTTCCATATGAGTAGAACCACAATTTGCATTGATATTGGTTCCATCAGGATTGTTATGAATGGCTACCACCTCGCCACCCAGTTCCCGGAAGGTTTCCACGGAAGTGTAGAAGGATGCACCCTCTGCACAGTCCACCACCATTTTCAGTCCGGTAAGATCCACATTTACTGCCCGCATTGCATGGTTGATATATTCTTCTCTGGCATCTGTGCGGTATTTGATTTTACCTACGCCGGAGCCAATGGGAAACTTAACTCCCTGCATACCGTTTTTAATCATGGCTTCAATCTCGTCTTCCAATTCATCCGGAAGCTTAAAGCCGTTTCCGTCAAAAAATTTAATTCCGTTAAACTCCACGGGATTGTGGGAGGCAGAAATCACAACCCCTGCATCGACCTTGTACTTCTTGGTCAGATAAGCAACTGCCGGTGTGGGAATTACACCTACATATACACAGTTGGCACCCACGGAGCATGCACCTGCCATCAGCGCATTGGCAAGCATATCCCCGGAAATACGGGTATCACATCCTACCATAATCGTAGGCTTATGCTCATGCTCTCTGGTAAGGACACAGGCACCTGCCTGCCCCAGCTGCATTGCAAGTATCGGTGTCAGCTCCTCGTTCGCCACACCACGCACTCCATCTGTTCCAAATAATCTAGCCATTCTAAAGCAATCCTTTCCTCATTACTGTTCTTCTTCGTCATCCGCAGTAATGATCAGCTGTGCATTTACAGGATGCACCAGTTCCGTTCCGTTCAGGTTATTAAACAGGAGTTCTACCTGATAAGTTCCGGGCTGTAGTTCCTCCGGACCTGATAATTCCCGGTCTGCCATAAAGCTGTTCATATCAATATAGCCCACCACATCAGACTCCCGAATATGATCCACGTTTTCCGGTAAACCAATTACCTGAACTTCAAAATTCTCACTATCATTATGTCCGATCTGCAGCTCCGCCGTAAATCCATCCGGTACATTAACAACAACAGCGGAGGTCTGGGGTATAGTCAAGGTACGCTGCTCCGCCTTTTCGATGGAAATTGTAACCATTACCGTTCCATTAAATGACGAATCCGCCCAGGTGATCCCACTGGGTAAATAACTTGTGAGGTTCACATATACCGTCATATCCTCAGACTGTCCGGTAACATTCAGTTCCGTTTCCGGTACTGTGATGGAATCAATTTTCGCCAGATTCGTGGCAGCGCCTGCAATACGCACCATCTCCGGATCGGTGGTGATCTCACCACTTGCCAGATAACCGGAAGCAGGTGTTCCCATCACTGTCATGCTGACAGGCACTTCTTTGGTGTTGAGAATTTCCACCGTCACACGCACCTGGTCACAGTTTTTGGTCAGTGCAGGATGCGTCACCTCATTTCCGTCTGCATCATACAGGACTACATTAGCATAGGTTGCCACCGTACTGTTCGCCCCCGATACATCTACATTTACGGAAGCCTTAGAGATGGAAGATACCACGGATTCCGGTCCTTCAATTCGTACCAGGTTCTGATCGGTAGTGATATTGCCCACCATACAGCCTACCGCCACCGTACCTGAGGTAGTTGCCTTCAAAACAAGCTGCAGGGTTTTCTTGGTTTCTATATTCAATTTTACCTTATCAATACTGCCTTTCATAGAAGAGATTTTTGAATTATACCGGCTAAGGCTCAGCTGGATATTTACAGTCCCATCTTCCTGCAGATCTTCGGCAAAATCCGCTGTGGCTACGATGTCACTGGAGTCAATGAGATCCAGGATAGAGCGCTGCGCTGTAATGGTAACCGAATTAATCACATCCGTGCCGTCCAGCACCTCATAGACCTCTCCCGCATTGGTAAGGGCAGCGGTGTTCAGAAAATTCACCGGGATGTTGGTATATCTGTGGGAAGTCACCGGATCATTCATATTGACTACAACCAGCCAGAGGGAAATTGCAAACAATACAGAAATGATTTTCAGTCCCATGTTGCGGGTCCACTTGTTTTTCTTCATTTCCTCGCCCTTCCTTTCCAGGGGAAACGCTTCTTTTCCTCTTCATCTCCCGGTTCCAGTGTGAGATTGGTAAGGCATTCACGAAGGCGGTCTGCATCCAGACCAGTCTCCAGTTCTCCCTCATGTGCCACACTGATTTTTCCGGTTTCCTCCGACACAATGACTGTAACAGAATCTGTCACTTCGGAAATACCAATTCCCGCACGATGCCGTGTTCCAAGTTCCTTACTGAGTGCCATATTATCTGACAGCGGAAGATAACAGGTTGCTGATGTCACCCGGTTCTCGCGTATGATGACCGCGCCATCATGGAGCGGCGTGTTTTTTTCAAAGATATTAATCAGCAGCTGACTGGAAACGAGCCCGTCCACTTCAATACCGGTGCGTTCGTAATCCGCCAGAGACTGCATTTTTTCCACAACAATCAGTGCGCCTGTGCGCACCTTTCCCATCTCCACACATGCTTTTACAATTTCATTAATGGTACGTGCAGACAGCTTATTGACATCCTTTTTATCCACAAGCATGGAAGAAAAGAAATTTTTCCTTCCCAATTCCTCCAGTGCTTTCCGAAGTTCCGGCTGGAGCATGACAACAAGGGCAATCATCGCAATAGAAAACACATTTTGAGCAATCCATAGAATCGTCGTCATATTAAACAAAACGGCGATAAACAGAAATACAAGAATGACAATGAGACCCTTCAGGAGGGCCCAGGCTCTGGTTTGTTTGATCCAGAGTAAAATATGATAAACCAAGAAAGAGATAATAATAATCTCCAAAATATCTGTCACTTGTATAAACGGGATATGCAAGTTGGTCAGATATTTTTCTGCAAAGCTGTTTAATTGCTGCATTCCCAAATCAATCCTGTCATCTTTTATTTTTTATGTACAGAGCTGCTGCCCTGTGAACGCTGTGGTGTATTGATTCTCTTAACATTTTTGGAAGGTTTGGCAATGGTAATCTTCGGCACAGCCTTCACATAGTAGTAATACTCATCATCCTCAAACTGGACACGCTCCGTGCGGCTATAATCCACATTAAAGCATAGAAACACTACTGCCTCTCCTACTGCTGCTGCCAGGATTGCGCCGGCAATCATTCCCAAAATGGAGATATTGGTGTCATAAATCAAATCGCCCACCAGAAGAATCATCAGATCTGTCAATATTCCGGCAAGTATGGCAATCTGCCAGGAGTGGTCAATGGACAATCTCCGAATAGAATACACCACAACAATCGTAATGGCAAAAGCCACCAGCATCAGAATCATGGTCTTATTTCCCACAATTCCATCCAGTACATAACGCAGTCTGGTCGCTGTTTCGTCAGTCCCCATTCCATGAATGGCAGCTGCATTGCCGGACATATAGTGTACCAGATAATAGGTAACAATGCCGCATCCCACTGATACTATGGAGTAGGGTGTGCCAACCAGTCCAAAAGCAATCGGGATCACATAAGGAATCTTTAAAGCAAAGCAGATCGGTGTCAGTACTACTGCCAGCACATCTTTCGATGCAAAGCGGAAATATAACAGAAACATCACCAGAAACAGTACCAGTGCCACAATCGCACACTCAATTCCCATCTCGTACAGATGAAGCAGGATAAAAAGTGCGCTGAACAGGACAATAAAGGTTCTGGGAAGGAAAGAGCACATCAGTGCCACCACCAGCACAATCGCTACATGATCAATCGATCCCATGAAGCCCAGTTTGCTGTTAATCAGCTGCAGACTGACAAAGGCCAGTAAAAATTTTGCCACAGGCTGGATATAAATCTCATATTTGGAATAAAAATGCTTGAGGTACTCTTTCATTACAAGTAAGTTTGTCATCGTCTCTCCGTCTAATCCTTTCGGAAGCCTAGATTTGTTTATCGTACATGGCACGAAGCTTTTTCAGGTTGTTATAGTAGACCCGAAGATTTTTTCTGGCATGCTTGTACCGCAGGGAGTGAACCACATAGGTAATCAGTACATAGACACACACAAAGATCACATAACGAATCAGAATCTGTTTTCCAAAGGTCAGGACATCCATCTTGTAGATATCCTGCATAAACACCTCAAGATCATAAAGAATATATAATCCGAACAGAAGCATATATGCAATCGTTCCGCAGATTACCGCTTTCAGCATCTGCAGTCCCATATAGTCACTGCGGAAATAATTTCCCACAGCCATGTTCTTTTTCTTTTCATGCTGCTCATAAGCAGCGAGTTTCGTCATCAGGATGACTTTATCCTCGTTGATCATGGTTGGCTCCTTTGATTCGTTATCAGGTATCCAGATAACGCATTCTCGGATTATCCCGGTTTCCTGTATGAAGCTGCTGTTCGGCCTGCGGTTTCTTGTATACACTGTTCATGGTATTGATCATACCGGCTTTACATTTATCACAGAAACGTCCGGTACGAATGGGCGCACCACATTTTTCACAGGCAATGTCCACTACACTGCCCTCAGCAAACTCCAGTCTTTCCTCACGCACCCACTGACGGATCTGGGAAGGTTCCACCTCACAAGCCTCGGATACCTCCGGAATACCCACCCCCGGGTGATCCTGAATAAATTTCTTAACCTCGTGAAATTTCTTTTCCATTTCTTCGCGGCAGGCAGGGCACAGCGGTGCGCCCATTACATAGTTGAAAATTTTTCCACATCTTTTGCAGTTTCGTACGTTCATAGTCTTATCCTCTTCCGATTGCCAATGAAATCACAAATACTTTTTTTACGCCGGCAGACTTGAACACTGCGGCCATCGCATCCACAGTACTGCCTGTTGTATAAATATCATCAATTAGTATAATCGTATCTAATTTTACATCATCTTGGCTTATAATAAAAGCCCTTTTCAAATTATTTTGTCTTTGCCGCAGGCTCAGCAGCTTTTGTGGAACCGTGTTCCTGCATCGTCTCACCAGATTTTTCCTCACCGGAATTTCCATAAGCCGTCCCAGCTCAACAGCCAGATCCTCCGCCTGGTTGTATCCGCGCGACCCGCGTCTCCTCCAGTGTATAGGAACCGGTATCAGAGCATCCGGCTGCCAGTTGTGGACTGCATCCCCCAGCTGTCTCCGGATCTCCTGCGCATAAAATCCGGCATACTCCCTCCGTCCCCCATATTTAAAACGATAGATGGAACCGGCTATGGAGGGATAGAGAAAAACAGATCTGCCGCGATCAAATACATGTCTGCGGACGGTGCAGTCCTGACAGAACTCCGTTTCCTGTTTCTCCAGCGGTTTCCCGCACTTCATACAGTAGTGTCCGCCCACATAACGGATCCTGGGTATACATTCCCTGCAAATCAATCCTTCTTTCCAGGGAACAGCTTCATCACAGACAGGACATCTTCGTGGAAAAAGAAGCTCTTTTACTCTCTGGTACAGTTTACATAATAAATTCCCGGATTCGGTCATCCAGACTGGTGTAACGGGTGCTTTCACTGACATTATCTATCATCTCCTGCAAGACAGCTGAACTGCCCAGGATCGTCACACAATTTCTGGCTCTCGTGACACCGGTGTAGAGAAGATTTCGATTAAACAGCATTCTCGGTCCGTTCAGCAACGGCATAACCACTGCCGGATACTCACTTCCCTGGGCTTTATGAATCGTAATGGCATAAGCCAGTTCCAGTTCATCCAACAGTGAATAGGGATAGGTCACTCTTCTCATCTCATCAAATTCCACGATAATGGCCTGGGCATATTCGTTGATTTCCTTTATCACACCCATGTCTCCATTGAAAACACCGGTGCCTTTATCGATGGGTATCTGATATCGGCTTAAAATTTCCCATTCAAGCTGATAGTTGTTACGGATCTGCATCACCTTATCTCCCTCCCGAAACAGGCAGGAACCGGACAGGTATTCCTTTTTTTCCGGTGCAGGGGGATTCAGATGCTGTTGTAAAATCTGGTTCAGGGTCTCCACTCCCAATGCGCCCTTCCGCATAGGTGTCAATACCTGGATATCATAGGGACCCGCATTTACATAACGGGGCAATTTCTCACTGATCAGCTGAACCATGTGTTTATAGATGACAGGCACAGCTTTTCTCTCAAGGAAAAAGAAATCCTTGCTTTTATTGTTCAGGGACAGATGCTCTCCCCGGTTTATGCGGTGTGCATTCATCACGATGTCGCTTTCCTCTGCCTGACGGAAAATTTTCTGCAGCATGACCGTAGGAAAAGTATGCACATTGATCAAATCCCTCAACACCTGTCCCGGACCCACAGAGGGAAGCTGAGAGGCATCTCCCACCAGAATCAGCCGGGTTCCCACCGGCACGGCCTTTAGCAGTGACTGGAACAGAAAAATATCTACCATGGACATTTCATCAATAATGATAACATCCGCTTCCAAAGGGTTTTCTTCATTCCGTTCAAACTTTGCCGGAGAACCATCCTGCATGGCAGACCCATTCAGTTCCAGCATCCGGTGTATGGTACGAGCCTCGTAACCCGTCGCCTCTGTCATACGTTTCGCCGCACGCCCGGTGGGTGCCGCCAGAAAAATATCCATCCCTTCGGATTCAAAGTAATGAATCATGGTATTGATTGTGGTGGTTTTTCCGGTACCGGGGCCTCCCGAAAGAATCAGAATTCCGCTGCAAATGCTCTGAAACACGGCCTCCCTTTGCAAATCATCCAATTCGATCTGCAGCTGCTCCTCAATCTTTTTAATCTGTTGGTTCAGTGATCTTCTCTGCAAATCCAGCTCGTTTTTATCATATTCGGAAGGCGCCATTCCCGTACTCATGGAGATATTCAGGTCGTGAAGCATCTTTGCCGTATTTAATTCTGCATAATAGTAGCTGGTGGCATATACATTCTGTCCCTTGATGACTACTTTTCGTTCCATAGCCAGATTGGAAAGCTGGGCATCCATATTTTCCTGATCCAGTCCCAGAAGCCCTGATGCCTTTTGAAGCAATTCTTCTCTGGGCAGATAGACATTACCATCCGCAGAAGCCTGTAACAGGGTATATAAAATACCACTGCGCACCCGGTATTCCGAGTCCACATGAATCCCGGTCTTCGATGCAATCTCGTCAGCCATTTTAAAGCCCACGCCCGACACATCTTCCGCAAGCTTGTAAGGGTTTTCCCGTAAAACGCTGTAAGTCATGGATCCATAGGTATTGTAGATCTTAATTGCCAGATGATTGGAGATTCCATAATTCTGCAGAAAGACCAAGGCTTCCCGCAGTTCTTTTTTCTCTTCCATCTGGGTGGAGATTTCCCGGGCTTTGTGTTCGCTGATTCCTTTGATTTCCGCCAGACGTTCCGGTTCCTCCTCCATGATGCGAAAAGTATCGTCCCCGAACCGTTTTACAATTCTGGCTGCCAGTGCCGGTCCCACACCTTTCAAGGCTCCGGAGGCCAGATAGCGTTCCATTGCCACCGCATCTTCCGGTTGGAGGATTTCCACCGCAGAAACCTTGAACTGGTTTCCATACATATTGTGCTCCACGAAATTTCCGGTGAGCTTCACATGCTCCCCCTGCCCCGCACCGCGGAAACTTCCCACGCAGATCAGTTCTTCCTCTTTGGTGGTAAGCTGGAGTACCGTGTATCCGTTGGTTTCATTCTGATAAATAATATGATCAATATAACCGGTGACATTTTCCATCGTATCTGAAAGCCTTTCGCAAAAATCCACCACCCCCGTACCGGAGTGGTGGATTTATTTTAAAGGTTATAATTCCTTTTCATCTGTTCGTACAACTGTTGTGCAATTCCCAGTCCCTGGGTTTCCGTGGACTGTTTACTGATCTCTTGGATTACGTTATCACCAAAATATTCCACCAGTGCGGAATTGGTATCATCTTTATCCACAAAGGAAACTGTTTTCATCATCTCTTTAAAAACCTGCTCCAGAAGATAGGATTCAAATTCCTTGCAGGCATCCATCAATTCGTCATCCGACGCCTGGGAATAATCCTTGTCTGTGGTCTGCCGGAGTTTGGAGGACTGTCCAGACATTGCCTTGGTTCTGGTATCATCTACCATACCGGAAATACTGCTGAAATCCATATCGTTTCCTCACTTTCCGCTATCATTAACGTTTCAGTTCGTTCGCTTCCTGCATCATGGTATCGGAAGTGGTAATGGTTTTGGAGTTCATCTCATAGGCACGCTGAGCCACGATCAGATTCACCATTTCATCTGCCACCTGGACATTGGAGCCCTCCAGATATCCCTGATGAAGCACACTTTTTTTCACATTGTTGCTGGTCGCCTCGTTGATTGCCGGGCCGCTGGCTGCTGTTGCCTGATATAAGCTGTTTCCTGTTTTCAGCAAGCCATTGGGGTTATTAAACTGGGTAAGCCCGATCCGCGGTCCCAAACGCTGGGGTGTATTCTTCTGGTCAGGGTAGCAGATATAGCCGTCTGCATCAATGCTGATTTTGGAGCTGTTGTACTGGTTGGAAAAAGTAATGGCTTTTCCCTGGGAGTCCAATACCGGGTATCCGTCCGAGGTGGTTAGTTCGATTCCGCCACCGCTGTTCATCGCCCATGTAAAATCACCATTTCTGGTATAATATGTACCGCCGTCCGCGCCTCTTACCGCGAAGAAGCCATCCCCTTCAATAGCGAAGGAAGAGGTTTTCTCCGATGCCAGCAGATTCCCCTGTGTAAAAACGGAAGAAATCGCTGCGTTCCTCACACCCAGTCCCACCTGGGATGTAATCGGTTTGGGATTGCCGTTTGCAGAGGTGGTTCTGGTCTGCAGGGTCTGATATAATAATGATTTAAATTCATTGACTTCTGATTTATAACCTACCGTATTGACATTTGCCAGGTTATTGGCAATCGTATCTACATTGGTCTGCTGTGCAATCATTCCTGTTGCACCGCTCCATAAACTTCTAACCATACCGGTCTACCTCCTTTATAATTTACCAACCTGATTCACTGCGACCTCCAAAGAACTGTCATAGGTCTGAATCAACTTCTGGCTGGATTCATAGGCCCGCTGAATCGTGATCATGTTGACCATCTCCTCCACAACCTGAATATTGGAGGTTTCCAGATATCCGGAATAAACTTTGGTATCAGCAGCCTTTGTGGTGGCTCCATCTACGGGCTGATAATAGTTTTCTCCGTACTTCTCAAGGTAGTTATAATCTTCAAAGTCAGTGATACGCAAGGTTGCAATTCTTCTGTCGTCCTGATAAATATTGCCATTCTCGTCAATATTGGTGGTTTTCAAAGGATCCAGCCGGATATACTGATTATTCGTACCCAGCACATGATCTCCATCAGCCGTAACCAGATAACCATTGGTATCCAGCTTAAAGGTACCGTCCCTGGTATATTTGATGGATGTAGCTCCAGCTTCCGCATCATAGCCCATCAGGCGGTTATACTGTCCCTTGCTCTTAAACTCCACCGTGAAAAAACCGGTTCCTGAAAGAGCCAGATCAAAGGTATTCCCCGTTTCCTGAAAAGAGCCCTCCGACCAGTCGGTATAGTTCTCCCCAATCTTCACTCCCGGTGTGTTGACACCGATTCGTCTGGGCAGATTGGCTGCCTCAGATTCGTCTTTAATCTTGTAGGCCAGCACATCGTCAAAAGCCTGGGATGTGGTGCCTTCTTTCTTATAACCCGTGGTAGCTGCATTGGCCAGGTTATTTGCCAGCACATCCATTCTGTTCTGTTCATTAAGCATGCCTGTATAAGCAGTATACAGTCCTTTCAGCATAGCCTTCCTCCTAAAACGGCCGGGTTCCTTCCCTTACTCTTCCCGGTATCCTGCCAGGAATTCTACATACTTACCGGTACCGATTGCCACAGCAGTCATAGGATCCTCCGCTGTCATGGTGTTAATACCGGTTTTATCTGCAATCAGATCCTCCAGACCTCGCAACAGGCTTCCACCTCCGGTCAGTACAATACCGCGCTCTGCGATATCCGCTGCCAGCTCAGGAGGTGTTTTCTCCAACACGCTGTGAATAGCCTCAATGATCTGTGCTGTCGTCTCTCTCAGTGCTTCCTCTGTCTCCTCGGAGGAAACCTTTACTGTTTTCGGAAGTCCGGTTACCAGATTCCGTCCACGGACATCCATATAGTCAACCTCTGCTCTGGGGAACGCAGATCCAATCTTAATCTTGATGTCTTCTGCCGTTCTCTCGCCGATAAGCAGATTGTGTTTTTTACGCATGTGGCGCACCAGAGCCTCATCAAAATCGTCTCCGGCAATCTTGATGGATGCTGATACCACAGTTCCGCCAAGGGAAATGACTGCAATATCCGCAGTACCACCGCCGATATCCACAATCATATTGCCGCAGGGCTTGTAAATATCAATTCCTGCACCGATTGCGGCTGCAATGGGCTCCTCAATAATATAAACATCTCTGGCTCCTGCCTGATAAGTAGCATCCTCTACTGCTTTACGCTCCACCTCAGTAACCCCACTGGGCACACAGACCGCAATACGAGGCTTACGAAAGGCACGTTTACCCAGCGCTTTCTGGATAAAGTGTTTCATAATTTTCTCTGTTAAATCATAGTTGGAGATAACGCCCTGGCGAAGGGGACGCACGGCAACAATATTGCCGGGAGTACGTCCCAGCATGAGACGTGCATCCTCTCCGATCGCTTTAATCCGGTTGGTATCGCGGTCAAAGGCTACAACAGAGGGCTCTTTTAATACAACGCCCTTTCCTCTGATATAAACAAGGATACTGGCAGTTCCCAAATCAATTCCGATATCTGTACACTGCATGACTAAACCCCTTTCATTTCTTAATTGCTCATGTTACTCATGATCTATTTTGATATTAACCAAAAGTCCGGCAGTTAAACATAGGATATATTATAACCCAAAACATTACGCTCGCCTAGGGGGTTCACAAAATTTTAATAAAGTCAGATATCGTTATAGTTTATATCGGACAGGCCGCACAGCTTCCTTAGTGTTTTTTTGCTTTATCCAGCATTTTCTGAATATAGACGCCTGTATAGGATTTCGGATTCCTTGCAACCTCCTCCGGAGTTCCTTTGGCAATGACCGTACCTCCCCGGTCGCCACCCTCCGGACCGATATCTATGATATAATCCGCAGTCTTAATCACATCCAGGTTGTGTTCAATGACAACCACGGTATTCCCGGCATCTGCCAGGCGCTGCAGGATCTCCACCAGCTTGTGTACATCAGCAAAATGAAGACCTGTGGTAGGCTCATCTAAAATGTAAATCGTCCTGCCGGTGCCTCGTCTGGATAGTTCTGCAGCCAGTTTGATACGCTGGGCCTCTCCACCGGAGAGCTGGGTGGAAGGCTGCCCCAGTTTCACATAGGAAAGTCCCACATCGTTTAGTGTCTCGATCTTACGAGCAATAGAGGGAACATTTTCAAAGAATTTCACTGCTTCTTCCACCGTCATATCCAGCACATCGTAGATATTCTTTCCTTTATATTTCACATCCAGCGTCTCCCGGTTGTATCGTCTGCCTCCGCATACTTCACAGGGAACATAAACATCCGGCAGAAAATGCATCTCGATTTTAATGATTCCGTCACCACTGCAGGCCTCACATCTTCCACCCTTCACATTGAAGCTGAAACGCCCCTTCTTGTATCCTCTTGCCTTCGCATCGGGGGTTGCGGCAAACAGATCACGGATCTGGTCAAAAACCCCGGTATAGGTGGCCGGGTTGGAACGGGGTGTGCGTCCGATGGGGGACTGGTCAATGTCAATCACCTTATCCAGCTGCTCCGCTCCGATCATTCTGTCATGTCTGCCCGGAATGGTACGGGCACGGTTCAGCTTTTTGGCCAGGGATTTATAAAGGATCTCATTGACCAGGGAGCTTTTCCCGGAACCGGACACACCGGTGACGCAGGTAAACACTCCCAGAGGGAAATCCACATCAATATTTTTCAGGTTATTTTCTTTTGCTCCTTTGACAGTAAGCCAGCCGGCAGGTTCCCGGCGTTTTTCCGGTACGGGAATCTGTAATTTACCGCTGAGGTACTGTCCGGTAATGGATTCCGGTGTATTCATAATATCCCGGGCAGTTCCCTGGGCAATCACTTTTCCGCCGTGGGCTCCCGCTCCCGGTCCGATATCCACAATATGGTCGGCGGCAAACATGGTGTCCTCGTCATGTTCCACCACAATCAGGGTGTTGCCCAGATCCCGCATCCGTTTCAGTGCCGCAAGGAGTTTGTCATTATCCCGCTGATGCAGTCCGATACTGGGTTCGTCCAGAATATAGCAGACACCCACCAGACCGGAACCAATCTGGGTTGCCAGACGGATTCGCTGTGCCTCACCACCGGAAAGGGAAGCTGTACCCCGCGCCAACGTCAGATATTCCAGACCCACATCCACCAGAAAGCCTACGCGGGCTTTGATTTCCTTCAAGACCTGTTTACCGATCAGCTCCTGCTGTGGTGTAAGGGTGAGGTCTTCCAGATAGTTCTGTAACCGGACAATGGGCATGGAAGTGACTTCGTAAATATTCTTATCGGCGATGGTAACCGCCAGGGATTCCTGTTTCAGACGCATGCCCTTACACCGCTTACAGGGTGTAATACGCATATACTGTTCATATTCCGCTTTCGCTGTCTCAGAAAAAGTCTCACGGTAGCGGCGTTCTTCATTTTTTATCAGTCCTTCAAAAGCAACCGGATAAATACCTTCGCCACGCTGACCCTTGTAGTACACCTTGACTTCCTTACCACCGGTCCCATTGATAAGAACCTCCTGGGCTTCCGCTGATAATTCTTCAAAAGGTGTATCCAGGCTGAAGCCGTATTCTTTGGCCAGAGCAATCAGAATTGCATTGGTAAAGCTTCCCTTGGTATTGCTGGACTGCCAGCCCATGCAGGAAATGGCACCCTGATTGATGCTGAGAGAACGGTCGGGAATCATCAGGTCAATGTCAAATTCCATCTTATAGCCCAGACCGTAACAATCCGGGCAGGCTCCGAAGGGATTGTTGAAGGAAAAGCTGCGGGGTTCAATCTCGTCGATGCTGATACCGCAGTCCGGACAGGAAAAGCTGTCGGAGAGCATCAGGGTATCGCCGCCAATCACATCCACCATTACCAGTCCTTCTGATAAATGAAGAACATTTTCCAGAGAATCGGTCAGACGACGCTCAATCCCCGGTTTTACCACCAGTCGGTCAACCACTACTTCAATATTATGTTTGTTATTTTTCTCTAATTTGATTTCCTCGGAAAGGTCATAGAGATTGCCGTCCACACGGACACGGACATAACCGCTCTTTTTCGCCCGGTCAAAAACCTTGGCATGCTCTCCCTTTCTGCCCCGTACCACCGGTGCCAGCAGCTGGATTTTGGTGCCTTCCTGCAGTGCCATCACCACATCCACCATCTGATCCACGGACTGTTTCTTGATTTCCTTGCCACATTTCGGACAGTGGGGAATCCCGATCCGGGCAAAAAGAAGACGGAAATAGTCATAAATCTCCGTTACCGTTCCCACCGTAGAGCGAGGGTTACGGTTGGTGGATTTCTGGTCGATGGAAATCGCCGGGGAAAGTCCTTCAATGGATTCCACATTAGGTTTTTCCATCTGTCCCAGGAACTGTCTCGCATAGGAGGACAGGGATTCCATATACCGCCGCTGTCCCTCCGCATAGATGGTGTCAAATGCCAGGGAGCTTTTTCCGGAACCGGAAAGTCCTGTGAGGACTACAAACTCATTCCGGGGGATGTCCACGCTCAGATTCTGTAAATTATGCTCATTTGCTCCTCGAATTCTGATGTATTCTTTGGGGAGCATCTTCTGTGATGCTGCCATGTTGTTACCATGCCTTTCTATCATAACTGTTTTATTTCTTTATCACGATTCAGACCCCATTCGCAAAACCGCCAGGGCATCGTTATTCCATCTTTAGTAATTGCGTTTTCAGTTCCATCATCTTGTCACGCAGCTCTGCGGCTGTCTCGAAGTCCAGCTCTGCGGCTGCTTTTTTCATCTTCTTCTGTATATCGGCAATCAGTTTCTCCAGTTCCTTCCGGCTCATGGATTCCGGGTCTTTCTCGAAACGTGCCTCTTCCTTGGCAATGGCCTTGGAAATGCTGATCAAATCCCGGACTGCTTTCTTAATAGTCTGGGGGGTGATGCCATGTTCCTCGTTATATTTCTGCTGGATGGTGCGGCGTCGATTTGTCTCCTCAATGGCATTCCGCATGGAGTCCGTGATGGTATCCGCATACATGATAACCCGTCCCTGGGCATTTCGTGCAGCCCGTCCCACCGTCTGAATCAGTGAGGTTTCGGAACGTAAGAAGCCTTCTTTGTCCGCATCCAGAATGGCCACTAGGGAAATCTCCGGGATGTCCAGTCCTTCCCGTAAGAGGTTAATACCCACCAGCACATCAAAGACATCCAGACGCATATCCCGGATAATCTCTGCCCGTTCCAGAGTATCAATATCGGAATGAAGATATTTCACACGGATTCCCACCTCTCTCATGTAATCGGTGAGATCCTCTGCCATCCGTTTCGTCAGAGTGGTGACTAAAATCTTGTTGTGCCGGGCAATTTCTTTATTTACTTCCGTGACTAAATCATCAATTTGTCCCTCTACGGGTTTCACTGTGATTTCCGGGTCAAGAAGTCCGGTAGGTCGGATAATCTGCTCCGTGCGCAGCAGCTCATGCTCCTGCTCATAAACCGAAGGGGTTGCTGATACGAAGAGCATCTGGTCAATATGGCTTTCAAATTCTTCAAAACAAAGAGGACGGTTATCCAGTGCCGAGGGCAGACGAAAACCGTAATCCACCAGGGTATTCTTACGGGAACGGTCACCGGCGTACATACCACGGATCTGGGGAATGGTCATATGGGACTCGTCCACAATAATGAGGAAATCATCGGTAAAGAAATCCAGGAGGGTATAAGGGGGAGCCCCTGCCGGTAACCCGTTGAGATGCCGGGAATAGTTTTCAATGCCGGAGCAGAACCCCGTCTCCCGTAACATTTCAATATCAAAATTGGTGCGCTCGGAAATTCTCTGGGCCTCCAGCAATTTATCCTCACCTTTGAAATAGCGGACTCTTTCTTCCAGTTCCGCCTCAATGTGTCTGCATGCCTCGTTAATCTTCTCCTGTGCCACCACATAATGGGAGGCAGGGAAAATGCTCACATGCTCCAAGGTGCTGCAAAGCTGACCGGTCAGAGGATCCGCCTCACAGATTCTATCAATTTCGTCTCCGAAAAACTCCACGCGGATCACAAAGTCACTGCCTTGGGCAGGCATGATTTCCAGTACATCTCCCCGTACCCGGAACCGTCCGCGCTGTAAATCCATATCATTCCGCTCGTACTGCATGTCAATGAGTCCACGGATCACCGTGTCCCGGTCCACTTCCATGCCAGGACGGAGGGAAACCGTCATATCGTGGAACTCATCAGGACTTCCCAAACCGTAGATACAGGATACGGATGCCACAACCACCACATCCCGGCGTTCTGTGAGGGACGCAGTGGCAGAAAGCCGGAGTTTATCAATTTCATCGTTGATAGCGGAATCCTTGGCAATATAGGTGTCGGAGGACGGGATGTACGCCTCCGGCTGGTAATAGTCATAATAGGATACAAAGTATTCTACCGCATTTTCCGGGAAAAATTCTTTGAACTCGCCGTAGAGCTGTCCTGCCAAGGTCTTATTATGGGCGATGACCAGGGTTGGTTTATTCAATGCTGCGATGACATTGGCCATGGTGAAGGTTTTGCCGGAGCCGGTGACACCCAGAAGGGTCTGGAACTGGTTGCCTTTCTGAAAGCCTTCCACCAGTTCTGCGATTGCCTGGGGCTGGTCACCGGTGGGTTGATACTCGCTGTGAAGTACAAAATGATCCATAATTGCTCCCAATGTGTAACGAGAATGGTTTTCTATGTTTTACAAATCCTGTTTGCATCAATATAGGTTTCGCCCAAATATTGAAACATAGTCATATTACCACAATGAATTTTAAATGTCCAGAATTCCGCGAACATTTGTTCTTGTATTTTCTATAAACTTAAAAAGCTGCTACCGAGACAGTAACAGCTTATCTATTTGCTAACTTACATAGGTTTTCATTATTTATTTTGTAATTCTAAAGTTGCATCAGATAGCCTGCAATATAGACTCTCATCCCCTTCTTCCCGATAGGTTTCAAAAGTTCCTTCTACTACAACTTCTGACTCATCGGCTGGATAGTCATCCGGGTATTGGTGTGTTCCATCCCCCCACACAAATTCCATCCCCTGCGCACAACAGGCTGTTGCGTCTTGGATCATGCAATAAAAATAGTACTTTTGTGTGGGTTCGTAATAGGCCACGTAAAAATTACCGTCAATGCGAAATCTTTTTCCTTCATAGTCTTCTGGAAAAGCCATCATCTGATATACGGTTGCATATACCATATCACTTCCCATCTGTGTGAGGTCGTAATCGACTGTCGTTTCTATTTTCTGCGCATCTGATACTTCTTCTTTAGCAACATTTTCTATGTTTTCTTCGATCATAGTTTTTGTACCTTCTGATTCGATAGTATCTGCGGTATCCTCCGCTTTTTCCGTTTCTGTCTCTTCTTTTTCCTTTTCGCTATCTATCTGCTCATTGATTACTTCATTAACAGTATTTGTGTTACTGACACCCTTCCTGTCAGTTCTACTCATTCCACATCCAGTTGCCAGCAGCATACATAAGAAAAGAATCATTCCATTTCTCGTATTCCTCATGCTTTGCCTCCTACTACTTTTCCAATAATGCAGCTAACTATAAATGCTGCAATATCGATTGCCACAATTGTCGAGCCTACTGGTGTTCCTGCCAAAATTGATACTAAAATCCCCATAAGCGCACATAGTACAGATAATACTACAGAGCAAATGGTAACACTCATAAAAGTCTTATACACACGCATCGCTGACAATGCCGGAAATATTACCAAGGCTGAAATCAATAAAGAACCTACTAAGTTCATGGCAAGAACAATAATTACCGCTGTAATTATCGCTATCAGCAGATTATATAGATCCGTTCTCATTCCAGTTGCTTTTGCAAAAGTCTCATCAAAGGTAACGCAAAAGATTTTGTTATAAAACAGCACAAAAATAAGTACAACAATAACGGATAAGACACTGCACAATACTACCTGCCCCTTCGTCAACGTTAATATGGAGGTTGAGCCAAACAGGGTACTACATACATCTCCCGAAAGATTAGGACCTGTAGAAAATAAATTCATAAGCAGATAACCGATTGCCAGTGCTCCCACCGAAATCATGGCAATCGCTGCATCACCTTTAATCTTCGTATTCTGTCCTGTCTTCAGCAGCAAAACAGCACAGAGAATCGTCACCGGTAAAATAAATATCATTTTATTTGTAAAATTGAGAACAGCTGCAATCGCCATGGCCCCAAAAGCAACATGAGACAAGCCATCTCCTATAAAAGAAAAACGTTTTAGAACTAATGTGACCCCCAGTAAAGAAGAACAAAGTGCAATCAGCACTCCTACAATCAACGCATATCTTACAAATGGATATTGAAAATAAAAGCTTAATTTCTGAATCAAGCAGCACACCTCCTGTTTTCACTCTTTCTGCTCCTCATAAAAGCATCTCTGTAATCTGTCACATATTTGTTCCTTATTCAGATTTTTGCCAATAAACACTATCTGGTTAAAACGGTCTCCATATTTTTCATCCCAATCATTCATAACTTCCGGACGCTTTTGTATCGTCTGTTTTTTTGTTTTCTCGTCAAATACTGCTAACCAGTTTGACACAATCGTAACGGATGCATTTCTTCCAGCCTATTATCAGTTTCATATTCCTGTCTTGTCCCATAAAATACGCTTTCTCCCAAACTCAGGATATGGCTGGCATATTGCATTGCTGCTCTGATGTCATGGGAAATCATGATAATTGTAATTTTGTCCTCATAGTTTAGTTTTTCAATGAGACGATACATCTCATCCGTCACTTTCGGGTCAAGTCCAGAAACCGGTTCATCCAATAACAACAATTTCCTGGTTGCGCATAACGCTCTTGCAAGCAAGACACGCTGCTGTTGTCCCCCAGACAATTCCCGGTAGCATCTGTTTGCAAGATTTGCAATCTGCAGCTTTTCCATCATGTCATTGGCGCGTTTTTTCTCTGACCTGTTATAAAACGGACGGATGCCAATACAGTTCTGGCATCCGGAGAGAACAATTTCTCTCACGGATGCAGGAAAATCCTTTTGTATCACTGTTTGCTGGGGCAGATATCCAATCTCCCTGCTTTTTACTCCTCCGCTCAACGCAATCGTTCCACTGACTGGCTGTTGTAAGTGAAGTAAGGTTTTCATCAAGGTGGATTTACCAGAACCATTTTCTCCAATAATACAAAGATAATCTCCCTCTTTTACAGAAAAATTAATATTTTGCAGCAGTACCTTTCCGTCATATCCAATTGCCAGATTTTTACAGGAAACCTGTTCCATAACTCCTCCTACTGCAGTGCCTCTTTTAAAATATTCAAATTACTCTCCATAACAGAAAGATACGTTGTTCCACTTGCAACATCCTCAGAGGTCGTAGACTGCATCGAATCTAATGTGAAGATTTTCTGATTTTTCTCATTTGTATTTTCCAAAATGGTTTTCGCAATTTTCTGGTCAGACTTTTCAATAGTCATGATGTTTTTCAAACCAAGTTCATCCATCTTTTTTGCCAGGAAAGAAATTGTTTCAAAGCTTGCCTCACTCTCAGCGGAGCATCCGGCAAAAGCGGCATAATAGTTCAGTCCGTAATCATCCACCAGATAGCGGAACGGGAACCGATCACCAAAAAGCAATGTCTTTTGGGGTGCATCTGACACGGTTTCCTGATACTGTGCATCAAGGGATGCCAGACTCTCGATATAAGAAACCGCATTTGCTGCATAATTATCTTTGTGGGCTGGATCCGCTGTTTCTAAAGCGTTTGCGATTGCATTACACAATGTCTGTGCATTTTTTAATGAGAGCCATACATGTTCATCGTATTCTTTTTCCTCATGTTCCAACATATCTTCAGCGATTTCTGAACCTGTCATATCTGCAGGATAGTAAGTCGGCCAGTTTTCCATTTCTTCTGACAAAGCATCAAAACTCTCATTTCCAGCATAGATATGAAAATGTTCTGCTTTTCCAGGGGCAATGCCATGGTCACTAAATTGCACATATTTAGGGGCATCAGCAGATCCGCTGACTGTCTCAAAGAAATAACGCACACCACGGCTGCCGGATTCATAATCATAAATCTGATACCCTTTGTACTCGTAAACTGCTTTTGCAGGAGTTCCATTTTTTGTGAACTCCATGGTACTGTTTTCTCCATCAATCACAATTTTTTCTACATCTGTTTTATAGCCTGTTTCATAGTAAGCCTTATACTCGTCGGCTGTCTTCTCACCATTCTCGGCTTTCTTCTCCATAACAGCGTCAAGGTCACCTGCCTCAAAATAAGGATATACCGACTGCCATTCTCCTGACCAGTCTGTCAAGTCACGATTCTGTACGTCACTGTCCGCAAAATGGGGATAACCGTGGTTATGTCCTTCCTCCGCCTGCATGCCCGGCATGGATTCTTCTGTTTTAACGCTGTCCTTCAAAACATCCAATAGATTGATGACCTGCATGTCTTTATTGACAGCCTCCTTTAAGGCATCCTCGACCCATTCATCTGACTCACCACCAACATAAATAAAAATGTCGCAGTCAGAAATTTTCATAATGTCATCTGCAGTGGGCTGGTAGCTATGCAAATCCACTCCATTGTCAAGGAGCATTGTAAGTTCCATATTTGATACTTCCGAACCGGCAATCTGTTTTACCCAATCATATTCTGGAAATATCGTTGTAACAACTTTCAGTTTATTGTCGCTATCTTTATCTGCTTGGGAAACAGTCTCCTGGCTTGTTTCTGTCTGGGATGTTTCTGTCAGAATCGTATCTGATTCCTCATTCTGAATGTCCGATCTGGTCTGACCACAGGCAGTGAGAACCACTGCTGCGAATGATACCGCTAAGAAAAGTGAAGTAAATTTTTTCATGAATAAAACCTCCATTTTTGTCTTTATTTTCTAAAAAAGGGTACAAAAACAGAAGGGTATGCCATCAGGGTTACCCTTCCTGTCTTATGAGAAGTTTTATTCAATCGTTTAATCTTACCTTTTGCGTTACAAGAGATGTTACAGAAATAAACAGAAACAGTCCTATTGACAGCAAGAAAAATAATACAGGCATGGGATTTACGACCACATCTGCAGGCATGCCGGTGCCTAAGTTTCTTACGGTCTGTTCTGCCTGATGAATGCTGGCACAAATAGGACAATCCTCACCTGTACAGTGATGATTTTCTTCGTTTGCAATATAGAAAAGAGAAACCAATGTAACAAATACAAGCAAAACACATACTGTCAATGAAAAAGACTTTCTTCTTCCCGTACGCATTCGTTTCTCCTTTCCCACAATCATACTGTGTTTCTAATTCTGTGTGTTTCTACACTCGCTGCATATTCCATAAAATACCGTGCGGACGGAATCCATCTCAAAGCTGTGATGTTCCATCATATGCTGTTTCAGGTTTTCCACTTCGCCGCATTGTAAATGAATTAGTTTTCCACATTTTTCACATTTACAATGATAACAGGAAACGGTATTTTCCTGTTCATGTCTGCCAATGTATTCAAAGCAGGCACTGCTTGTTCCATCCACAACATATTTGGCAACCAGTCCTTCCTGCACCATTTTTTCAAGATGACGGTAAACTGTGGTAGTTCCCACAGAAATTCCTCTGCTCTCAAAATAAGTGCAGATATCATTCACAGTCACATGGCTGCCCTGAACAGATTCCATATAGGTAAGTAATTCGGTCATCTGCTTTGTCTTATACGCTGCTTTAGCCAAATCAATCACCTCTTTTCAATTTGAAAACAGTTTTCATTTTATCACACAAATGAAATTTGTCAATATAATTTGGAAATCATTTTCATATTCATTTTTGTTTATTCGTGTCGATTTAAAATCGTTACGTTTATTCTTCTTCAGCCACCGGCTTATTGTCGGGTGCCACATACTCGACTCCCAGCTTGTCACTGAGATATTCTCTGGCTTTCTCCAACTGGTTATCATAACGATTGTCATAATAAGCGTTGGCATCAAAAATGCACTCCACATCCGGCTCAATGCCGATGCCGTGGATGTTGTTTCCCTTGGGGGTGTAATAGCTGCTGACGGTCAGTTTCACCGCAGACCCGTCACTTAAGGTAATCGGGCGCTGTACAATGCCTTTTCCGAAGGTTTTGGTTCCCATCAGGGTACCGATTCCGTAGTCCTTAATAGCTCCGGACAAAATCTCCGAAGCACTGGCACTGGCACCGTTTACCAGAACCGCCATGGGAATAGTCAGTTCATGTTTTCCATCACTGTAATACTCTTCCCGTTTTCCGTTTTTATCCTCGGTGTAAACTACCAGTCCCTTGGGAAGGATCATGCCCGCAATATCCACCACGGCGGAAAGACTTCCTCCGGGATTGGAACGCAGATCCAGAATCAATGCCTCCATGCCGTCTCCCTGGAGCATTTCCAGGTTTTCCTTGAACTGGTTGGTAGTCACCTCATCAAATTCCGTAATCTGGATATAGCCAATCTTGTGATCATACATGGTGGCGTTGACGGTGTTATCCTCGATTTTCTTTCGGGTAATGGGAATTTCCAAATAGTCATCCACGCCCGTCCGCACGATGGTCAGTACCACCTGCGTGTTTTCTTCACCCCGCACCCGGCTGACAATTTCCTGCAAATCCATGTCGTAGGTGCTTTCTCCGTCCACCTTGTAAATCAGGTCGCCATCTTTGAGTCCAGCCTCCTCTGCGGGAGTTCCTGACATCACTTCTTTAATAATGCCAAAGCCGGTGTCCTCATCCAGACTTAAGGTTGCTCCGATGCCATAGAAAATACCCTGGATGGATTCTGTCATTTCCTTCAGTTCTTCTGCCGAATAGTAAGCAGAATAAGGGTCTCCCAAAGATTCCACCATGCCACGGTAAATGCCGTTTTCCAGTTCTTCCCTGTCGATGTCCTCCTGATAGTAGTAGGTGTCAATCACCTGCTCAATCAGTTCCATTTTGCTGGTGACATTCTGAGTTACCACCGAAGCGGAGGGATCCCGGGATTCTGAAGGATCCTCACCCGCACTAACCTGAGTCTGCGCCTTATGGTTTACATAATTTATATAAACCTTTACGGTCACAAATGCCAGTACTGAGATAAGCAGTGCCGCAAACAGTCCCACAACGAGGCCTTTCAAAAATGAAGATGACTGTTTTTCGTTTTCCAATTTCTAATGATTCCTTTCTATTTCAAATAATTCCATGGATTTACATAGCTTCCGTTCAGACGCACGCTGAAATGCAGATGGTTTCCGGTGGATCTTCCGGTGGAGCCCACTGCTGCAATCTGCTGTCCCCGGGCAACTACATCTCCCTTTTTCACATAGAGAGCGGAGGCATGCATGTAAATGGTATACAGGGTATTTCCGTGGTCAATCATAATGTAATTTCCCATGGAAGAGCTGTAGGATGCTGCCACCACTTCTCCGTCATAGGCTGCCAGAATGGGGCTTCCCCCCGGTGCCGCCATATCCACACCGTTATGGAACTGCTGGGTTCCCAAAATCGGATGGATACGATTTCCGTAATCATCGGAAATTCTTTTATAAGAAGGCGCCGGCCATGCAAACACACCGCCGTCATAGGTAATTTTCGGATGCTCTGCATCATAAATTGCCTGCCGCTCTGCCGCCACCGCAGCCTCCAGATCCTTGATAATCTGGTTCTGCTCCGCGATGTCCGCCTCGTACTCCTTGATCGCCTGTTCCTTGTTGGAGATGTCGTAGGCATAGCTGTTGATCTGCTGTTCCTTCTCGCCGATCAATTCTTCTACCGCTTCCTTTTCCTTCTCCACATCTGCCTTGGCTTCTTCCAGTACTTCCTTGTCCGCCTCCAGTTGTTGTTTACATAACGCAACGTATTTTGTGATGGCCACGTACTGGTCCAGCATCTTGCGGTCATAGGCAGAAAGCTGTTCAATATAATCCGCCTTATTCAGCATATCCGGAAAGCTGTCCGCCGAGAACAGAAGCTCCAGATAGTAGTCATCGCCCTTTTCATACATGAATTTGATGCGCTTTTTCATCGCTTCATACTGGGCGTTTTCAATTTCGATCGCTTCATCCAGCTGCGCCTCTGTCTGGACAATCTGCGCGGTTTTGTCCTCAATCTGTGTCTCCAGGCTGGTGATGTTTTCCTGCATCCGGGTCATCTCGCCATCCAGCTGGGTGACATAGGCAGACAGGTTGCTTTTCACTGCTTCCAGTTCTTTTTTTATTTTTTTTACATCGGACAGATTCGCCTGCAGGGACTGTTTCTCCGTCTGCGCACTGGAAATCTGATTTTCCTTTTCCTTGATGGAATCCGATGTGATCTCATTCAAGGACAGTGCCTGCGACCGGGATGGAATGCAAAGAGCAATTCCCAGACACAAAAGCACACAAATAATCGGTTTGCGCTTTTTCATTCCCCAACTCCATTACACGCGCAAATGCTTGCGCACGGTGACAAAACTTCCCAGAAATCCGATTCCCACGCCCATGCCTAAAGAAACCGGTGTCAGTGTATGGAAAATCTCCTGTGCCGGCATAAAGGACAGCATCGAGGTGAGCATGGAAAAACGATCCATCACATACGCCACAACCTTTTCATAAATCAGATACAGCGTTACCAGAGGTATCGCCGCGCCGATCAGTCCAATCAGGATTCCTTCAATGACAAAAGGTGCCCGCACGAAAAAGTCAGTGGCTCCGATGTATTTCATAATGTTAATTTCTTCTTTCCGCACGGAAATACCGATGGTAACGGTATTGCTGATCAGGAAAATGGATACTGCCAGCAGAATCGCAATCATTCCCACGGAAATATAACCAATGAGGGCATTAACACCTGTCAGGGTACTTGCCAGAAGTACGGACTGGTTGATTTTACGGATACCGGGAATGGACTCCAGATAAGTCACCAGGGATTCCTGCATGGATACATCACTGAGATAAATCTGATAGTTTGAGGATCCTACCAGCGGATTCTCCTTAAATCCATCTGCATACTCGCCTAAATAATCCTGTTTGAAGCTGTTCCAGGCCTCTTCCTCTGAAATATAAACGACTTTAGAGACTTCCGTGCGCTTGGAAATCAGCTCACCGATTTCCTGAATTTGGGACTCCTCCAGATCTTCATCAAAAAATACGGTGACGCACACGCCTTTTTCCACATTTCTCACCATATTTTGAAAGTTGGTCACAATCGCGTAAAACAGGCCAAACAAAAACAGACAAGCTGCGATGGTGGCAATGGATGCGAGGGAAAACAGTTTATTCCGGAAAATATTCTTAAATCCCTGCTTGCAGGTATAAAGCAAGGTACTAATCTTCTTCATCGATATATCCCCCGTTTTTCTCGTCGCTGACAATGACTCCCTTACGCATGGTTACCACACGTTTTTTCATTTCATTGACAATTTCTCTGTTGTGAGTTACCACCAGAACGGTGGTTCCGCATTCATTGATCTCCTCCAGAAGTTTCATGATCTCCCAGGAGTTCTTCGGATCCAGGTTACCGGTAGGCTCGTCGGCAAGAAGTACCTCAGGCTGATTCACCAGGGCTCTGGCCAGGGCGACACGCTGCTGCTCTCCACCGGAAAGCTGCTTGGGCTTCGCTTTATATTTGCCGGCCAATCCCACTGTTGCCAGCATGGATGGAACGTTTTTCCGGATCTCCTTTGCAGGGGCTTCCACAATTCTCTGGGCAAATGCCACATTCTCATAAACATTTAAATCTTTCAACAGACGGAAATCCTGGAATACCACGCCGATATTACGGCGGAATTCCGGAATCCTGCGATGTCTGATGCGGTTAAGATCATATCCCATCACCCGGATGGAGCCCTCCGTGGGGGTAAGCTCCCGCAGCAGCAGCTTGATGAGCGTGGATTTACCAGAGCCGCTGTCTCCCACGATAAAAACAAATTCTCCTCTATTGATATGAAGGGAAATGCTATTTAATGCGGGCGCACCTGTGGAGTAAGCCTTGCTGACATTTTCCAGCGTGATAATCTCATTGCTGTCCACATCTTTTTTCCGCTTGCGCCGCTTTGTATCTTTTACTGCCAAACCGTTTCACCTGTCCCTTTTCATTCTATCTTAATAATTAAATGATTCCATATACTTCATGTATTTTACTACCATCAGCGCGATCTTGAAGGTAATGGCATCTTCAAAAACACGCAGATCCAGTCCCGTGCTCTTCTGCAGCTTGTCCAGACGATATACCAGCGTATTTCTGTGGATAAATAACTGTCTGGAGGTTTCTGATACGTTGAGGCTGTTCTCGAAGAACTTATTGATGGTAGTCAGAGTTTCCTCATCAAATTCATCCGGACTTTTTCCTCCGAAAATCTCACGGATGAACATTTTGCAGAGAGGGATGGGCAGCTGATAAATCAGACGGCCAATGCCCAGTTCGCTGTAGGCAATCACATCTCTCTCGTCAAAGAAAATTTTGCCCACATCCAGTCCCATTTTGGCTTCTTTATAAGAACGGCTGACTTCCTTGATCTCTCCAACAGTCGTCCCGTATGCCACCCTCACATTCTTAAAGTCTTCTTTCTGAAGATAAGTCACAAAGGACTTCGCCGCTTTATCAATGTCCTTGTTGCTGTCTCCGTCCGTCAGATCTTTAACTACAATCACATTGTTTTCATCCACGGCAGTAATAAAATCCTTGCTGCCCACACCAAAATTGGTGCGGATTATCTCCAACGCGTTATTGTCTTTTCCGTTGTCAGACTCAATAATCATAACCACGCGTTTGGCATCCGCCTGAATGTGCAGTTTTTTCGCACGACTGTAAATATCCACCAGAAGCAGATTATCCAAAAGCAGATTCTTAATAAAATTATCCTTATCAAAGCGCTCTTTATAAGCTACCAGCAGATTCTGGATCTGAAAAGCCACCATTTTACCGATCATATAGACATCTTCGCCCATGCCTCCGGCAATCAATATGTACTCCAGCTGCTGCTCATCGTAAATTTTAAAGTACTGATAGCCCTGAATTTCCTGGGAATCTGCAGGAGATGCTGCAAACTCCAGTGCTGCGGAAGAGCAGAAGGCCATATCTGCTGTGGCTGCCACTTCCTTACCGTCTGTGTCCATCACGCTCAGGTCTACTCTTGCAATTGCCTTCAGACCTTCAATTGTGTTCTGTAAAATCTGATTTGAAATCATATTTCCCGCTCCTTTAACATTCTATGCAAGTTGAACAATGCATTTTTCGTGTTAATTTGTATTTTTTCTACACCCGCCTACTATTTTAATCTAAAGTTACAAATAAATCTACCTGCAAATGAAAAGATTTTGTGTATTTTTTATGTATTTCTGTAAAAAAATTCCGCGGAAGGCACGAAAAAAGTAACAACCCATTACTTTCGTCATAGTTCAGGCGGAAAATAACAAGGCAGCCTTAGAACATCCTTGTTAATTTTCCCAAAAGATAGTATAATAGTCCTATTGATATACGTGTTAAGGAGACAGTCCTGTGGAGCTTACAAAAGAAACCATACTCATTGTGGATGATTCCCGTTTTCATCGAACGGTAATCAAAGAACTGTTCAGCGAGCACTTTCACCTGCTGGAAGCTGTTTCCGGGTTGGAGTGCATGCGCATCATAGAAGAAAATGCAGAAAATATTGATCTGATCCTGTTAGACCTGGTTATGCCCGGCTTTGACGGCTTTGAGATTTTGCGCCTCAGGCAGGAGATGCAGGATTTTCTGGATATTCCGGTCATTGTTCTCACCACCAGTGACACTCATGAAATCCAGGCAAAAACCTATGAACTGGGGGCAAACGATTTTCTGGTGAAGCCCATCGATAAAGAAACTGCCCTGTCCCGCATCAGAAACCTGTTAAAATCGCAGCAACGCATTAAATCATTGATTGATAAATATGTAAAGTTCAGAATCAAGGCCGAGCTTGATGAAATGACAGGTCTTTTTAACAAAGCCACCACCATCAGACATGTCACCAATATTCTGTCCCGGCATCCGGGGGAACAGCATGCTCTCATGGTTTTTGATATCGATAATTTCAAAGCGATCAACGATGTGTACGGACACACGGTGGGAGATCACACTATTTCCATCATTTCCAGCCTCATCGCCTCCCAGTTTTCCGGATCGGAAATCGTAGGAAGAATCGGCGGCGATGAATTTGTGGTATTTTCCCAGAATGTTTCCTCGCAAACGGAGCTTTATTGCAAAATAGACGAGTTGTTGTCCATCATCGCCGTAAAGGAAAACCTATCCATTCCGGATAATGTGACCATCAGCATCGGTCTTGCCTTTTCAAGCCCTCAGGACACTGACTACGATTCTTTGTTCGCCAAGGCAGATGAAGCACTTTACGAATCCAAACATGCCGGAAAAGGATGCTGCCGCGAATACGGTATCTCCGATACCAGTCAGAATGAGCAGGAACGCATCGTTCTGGTCATGACCGGATCCCGTAATATTTTAAGCATGCTGGATTTTGCCAGTGGCCCTTCTGTCAAAATCCGACAGGTTTATTGTTATGATGACCTGCTGGACGCTTTCTCCGGATCGATTTCCACCCTTTCCGGTCTTTATCTTGATATTTCCGACGAGGAAGACCATGGTCTGGAGCTTTTGGAGTTTGTGGAAAAGCTTCCTCTTGGAACCACTCCGGTGGTTGCGATATGCCGCGAGGGCTGTATGGAGCAAATCCGTTTTGCTGCATCCCATGCCTTTATCAGCGATCTGCTGTTCACACCACTGGAAGCCACCCTATTAAAGCGCCGCATTGCCGCACACGAAAAACAAGCACAGAAGTTTTAAGCTTCTGTGCTTGTTTTTTCGTACTGTAATAATTGCCTTACTAACATCCGCCGGCTGTGCCTGGTCCGCAGGCGGTCCGTTAATGTGTCACGGCTCTTCTTTAAGATTTCTTCCGGACGGAATGCAAACCACACTGCCGCATTCAGGTATCTGCGTCCTTCCTGCATAAGCTGTGACTGTACCGGAAAAGGAAGCACGGAGAGTATTACCCTGGGCGCCGCCTCATTGAGATCGTTCATAAGATTTTCCATTTTTTCTTCCACCGAATATACATGGGTTCCGGCAAAAAGCACCTTAGGACTTACCGCCGCAATCTCCTGTCTCAGCCACTGCAGCTGCTCTGCCGTCTCCGTCAAAAGATATACGCTATTATGTTCCCGGACATTTCTTCGGATAAACTCTTTAAAATAAATTCCGCTCTCCGTCTCACGTCCATGCTCCTTCAAAGACAGTCCCAATGCAATGCGTGTCTCTCTGTCATCCAGAACCGTCATATCCGCAGCTTCCAGAAACTGCCGGTAAGACTCATCCTTTCCGGCCTCCACCAGTATATCCGCGGACAGATTCACGATCGTATTTAATACGCCATTTCTAAGAAAAGAGTCCGTATGAACCATAGCCTCTTTGAGCGAATAACTTCGCAGTGTTACCCCTAACACATTGATTGTCTCCATATACCATACCTCTACGGGCAATGATTATAGCAAATTGTCTTTTTCATTGCAAGTATCGTGTTTGATTTTGTGCGTTTTGCATAAAACTTATTGTAGTACAACTTCGATGATCATATAGGACAACGCCAAAACCACACCGACGACCAAGGGGAATGTCAGGATCTTTTCGCCCGGCTGCTTACGGTTGTTCCAAACAGCACACATCTGCGTCTGCCGCCTCTCATTTTGGGAAATCCACGCCAGTACACAGCCTGCCAGTGCTGTCGTTATGCAGGCGAGCATCAGATAAATGCCAATACTCATCTGTAATTCCATTCCGGAAAGCTCCGCATCCTGCATGGTTTCATAGACTTGCGGCGCCATGCGGCTGATGAGAAACAATTCCAGACTGCTGCTGGCATTAAACACAACGTGAATAATCATGGCTCCCCAGAGGCTGTCTGTTGCTTCCAGTGCCAGGGCAAGACCTAAACCGAGTACCATGGCATAGCCTGCCTGGTTAAAATTCATATGCATCAGCCCAAAGAGAATAGCCGAAAACCACAGGGCTTTCCACGCCCCGCTCCGTTCCCTGCAGGTTCTGTAAATCACGCCCCGGAAAACCAGTTCCTCACAAAAAGGAGCGTTCACTGCAGTAAAAAACAGCATAGCCGGCAATCCCAGTTCCAGGATCCCACTGCTGAGGGAAACCACCCGGTTTTCCACAAACAGCATGGAGACAGCATTGCAAAGAGTCGCCAGGGGGATCAGCAAAAATGCATACAGTACCAGCATCCCTGCCGAAGAAATTTTTATTTTGTGAAACCCCAGCCTGTCCAAAAGGCTTCTCTTATCGTTTCTCTCCGTCAGGAGTAAAAAGAGCAGCGCAGGAACAACAATCACAGCTTCGCTGAGAATAAAATTTCCCGCAAGCGGCAGTTTTTCTCCAAAGGATGTAAAGGACATGGCCAATACCAGTCCGATATGCAGCAAAATGGTGGTCAGAAACATCCACCCCAGATGTTTATTTCGCATGGATTCCCTTCTCCGTAATTTCGATTTTACCGCTCTTCAGCAGACTGCCCACCGCGCGTTTAAATTCATTTTTACTCATCTGGGTCTCTCTCCGGATTACTTCCGGTGACGCCTTATCGTTAAAGGGCAGTCTGCCATCATACTCCATCATCATCTGCCATACCTTTTCTGCATCCGCACTGATCTGAAGATATGCCTTTTCCCTCACGCTCAAGGACAGTTTCCCGTCCGGTTTCACCTCTGCCACTCTCGCTTCAATGACCTGGCCGGTGTGGACATTCCCGTACATTTCCTTTCTGGGAATCATGGCGCTGTAGCAGTCATCCACCGCCACATAGGCACCGTACTCCGGGTTTATCTCATAGACAAAGCCGGTTACTTTATCATCTTTCTGATAAGGGCTGTCCGTCTTCAGATCGTGATAAATATGCATGGATGCGCAGAGCCGTTTGCTCTTATCCACATAGAGCTTTACCAGGCACTCATCCCCCGGACGAACCTTTCCCATCTGCTCTTTGAAGGGCAGGAGCAGATCCTTTTCCAGTCCCCAATCCAGGAAGGCTCCGATCTTACCCACCTGTTTTACCTGTAATCTGGCCAGTTCCCCAATCACAATGCCCGGTGTGCGGGTGGTTGCGATGAGCCGGTCACTGGAATCCCGATAGAGGAACACCGTGATTGCATCCCCCGGCTTGGTGCCGGCAGGCACCTGTTTGATGGGAAGAAGCACTTTTTCATCCGGGTTTGCTCTGGCGGATTCTGCCAGATATACGCCGAAATCTACTATTTTTACGACCTCAAGAGTCTGTTTTTCTCCTAAACGAAGCATATGCTTAACCATACCTTTCTATTTTTATTTTAATGTAACTATTCAGAACCACATTCGCAAAACCGCGGTTTCACCGCTTTCCTTTTGCTCATGCGGTTATCTCGCCATATAAATTTGCTGTTCTACCCGCATGCAAGCATGTGTAGAAAGCAAATTTGCATGGCTCTGAATAGTTACGGTTCCATCGTTATAGGAACTGTATAATGCAATAGGAATTGCCCTGTCTGTCATTCAGAGCCACCGTCACCTGTCCCGGCTCCTGTACCGCCAGGGGACAAATCACATCTCCCAGCAGTGCCGCCTTTTTAAATTCCGCCCGCAGTTCGTGTACACGAGAAGCATCGGGAAGAAATGCGGCTGCCATGCGGATATACTGACCGTTATTGACATGGTGGTTGGTGTCCAGGTGATAGGGATGGATCAGAATTTCTTCCCCCGTTCTGCCCTCCCGGGGAGCCGCGATTTTACGGGGAGCATATTCCATCTCCAGCTTTGGTTCCATGCCATAAAGAGCAATCATTTCCTCCGGCACTCTGGTGGGGCGCATCTGATCCGTATCCAGATAGGTCCACAGGGAATTGGCATAGGCCAGTCTCGTTCCGTCCCGGGTCTCCAGCAAAAAATTACGATAACCCAGGAAACCCTTCATCTCATAGGCAAAGGTTCCCACTCTCACCTGATCTCCGATCTTCGGAGGCTTGTCCATGATAATCTGCCAGTTATTCAAAACCCAGGCTTTATGATTTTCCTTAAGATAACCCGTTCCCACTCCCAGATCTTCCGACTGGAAAGTGGTGCAATCCTGAAAATAGTCCAACAGGGATTCCATGGTCAGGAATCCTTCGCTGTCACATTCGCTGTAGCGGATTCTGCTGTCAAAGGTGTACATCTGAATCTCTCCCTTTTCTTATTCTTTTCTATCTTAACATAAAAAGAGGGGGATGTGTTAGAAAATCGTTGGGGGAGACCGGGCATAGCCCTGTTTGTAAACAAAAAACACCAGAAAATGATTTCTGGTGTTTTTACAAACAGGGCTACCAGGATTCGAACCTGGAAATGACGGAGTCAGAGTCCGTTGCCTTACCGTTTGGCGATAGCCCTTCAACAGATATTGATTATACGTGATATCGTTTCATTTGGCAAGTCTTTTTTTTAAATTTTTCAAAAAATATGTAAAAAAGTTGATTTGTGATGAATTTCCCTCCCGGAAAATCGAAAACAGGATCCTATACGGACCCTGCTTCCTATATAAAACAAACATGAAAAGAAGGAACAAATTTTGATAATTTCTAAACCTCAAACATCAGTTCTCCGTAGGTAGGGAACGGCCACATCTCTTTGTCTACGATCATCTCCAGTTCGTCAGCGGGCTGACGCAGCTGCGCCATAATTTCCTTTACGGTATCCTTGTAGAAGAATGCCTGCTGTTTTGCATCCTCGATTGCAGCAGCTTCCTTCTCTGCTTTCTTCAATGCCTCCAGAGCAGTCTGTATTTTGGTCAGTTTTCCGGATACTTCTTTTAACAGTTCTACCTGAACGGAGGCATCCACACCTGCTGTCTTTACCGCATTGACAGTATCAGCCAGGCTCTTACTGTATTTCACTGCCGCAGGAACAATCTGCTTGCCTGCCATATCAATCATGGTCAGAGCCTCGATATTGATGGTCTTCGCATAGGTTTCATAAATGATTTCCTCACGGGACTCCAGTTCGGTCTTGGTGAAGATATGGAATTTCTCAAATAATGCTACTGCTTTGGGAGTGGTCAGGGTGCCTGCCGCCTCAATCATGGATTTGATGTTGGGCAGACCGCGTCTCTCCGCTTCCGCAACCCACTCGTCAGAGTAGCCATTACCGTTGAAAATAATTCTCTGATGCTCCGTCAGATACTGTTTAATCAGGTCATGTACCGCTACATCGAAGTCATCTGCTTTTTCCAGAATATCCGCAGCCTCACAGAAAGCCTCTGCAACAATGGCATTTAAGGTGGTGTTGGGGCTGGCGATGGAGTCAGCGGAACCAACCATACGGAACTCAAATTTATTGCCGGTGAAAGCAAAAGGTGAGGTACGGTTACGGTCAGTTGCATCCTTATCCAGATCAGGAAGGGTGGATACACCGGTCTGCAGCTTGCCGCCCTCTTTTGCATGGTCAGCAATACCGGTCTCAATTAACTGTGTTACCACATCTTCAAGCTGCTCGCCCAGGAAAACGGAAATGATTGCCGGAGGCGCCTCGTTGGCTCCCAGTCTGTGGTCGTTACCAACATCGGAAGCAGACTGGCGGAGCAGATCCGCATGCGTGTCAACAGCCTTCAGGATGCAAGCCAGTACGAAGAGGAACTGGATGTTTTCATTGGGGGTATCACCGGGCTCCAACAGGTTCATGCCGTCATCGGTGGTGATGGACCAGTTGTCATGTTTACCGGAACCGTTCACACCTGCATAGGGTTTCTCATGCAACAGGCATGCCAGGTCATGGCGGTATGCCACACGCTTCATTGCCTCCATAACCAGCTGGTTGTGATCTACGGCAACGTTTGCAGTCTCATAAATGGGAGCCAGCTCATGCTGTGCAGGAGCAACCTCGTTGTGCTGGGTTTTTGCGGTTACACCCAGTTTCCACAGCTCCTCATTTAAGTCTTTCATGTATGCGCCCACGCGCTCTTTGATAACGCCGAAGTAATGATCCTCCATCTCCTGTCCTTTGGGAGCGGGAGCACCGAACAGGGTTCTGCCGGCATAAATCAAATCTTCACGTTTCTCATAATTTTTCTTATCAACTAGGAAATATTCCTGCTCCGGTCCTACAGAAGCTACAACCTTGGTTGCGGTGGTATTGCCAAACAAGCGGACGATACGCATTGCCTGCTCGCTTAATGCCTCCATGGAACGAAGTAAAGGGGTCTTTTTATCCAGTGCCTCACCGGTATAAGAGCAGAATGCGGTGGGAATGCAGAGAATCTTTCCGCAGCCGGACTCTTTAATAAATGCAGGAGAGGTAATATCCCATGCGGTATAGCCTCTTGCCTCAAAGGTCGCACGAAGTCCGCCGGAAGGGAAAGAGGATGCATCCGGCTCACCCTTGATTAACTCCTTACCGGAAAACTCGGTAAGCATTTTTCCATCTGCATCGGGATGGGATACAAATGCATCATGCTTCTCTGCCGTGATGCCTGTCAAAGGCTGGAACCAATGAGTATAATGGGTTGCTCCCTTTTCCTCTGCCCAATCCTTCATCGCTTTTGCTACGACATTTGCAGTTGCCATGGAAAGCTCTCCGCCCTGATCCATGACCTTTCTCACTTCTTTGTACGCATTCTTCGGCAGACGCTCCTGCATCGTGCTGAGTGTGAATACGTTCTGACCAAAAATTGCTTCCACGTTACTCATTTTCCAACTCTTCCTTTCGTCTTAGTTTTATGGGGTTCCCGCATGATGAGGATAGAATCCTTCTTGGAGAATTCTCCTCTGAAACAAAAAAAAGATGCTCCAGGTGATCTGGAACATCTTCGTTCTGTGACTAAAATAAACTACTTTTCGCAAAAAAGCAAGACCCTATATGCATTTTTGTGATTTTTTCAAAATATCACAGGGAAACCGTTCCAAAACTATCCATATTGTACAGTATGATATGGAGAACGGTCAATGTGTATTTTCGACACGAAGCAAATCAAAGGGAGAAGGTTTCTGGGTAAGTTGCACATGAAGACTCTGCTGCGGGTGGGGGGCGCTCTCCACGCTCTCCCCCTCATCGGTCCTCATGCCCAATACCTCCGCCTTCACATTGCTTCCGTCCGGTTTCATAATCTCGATGTGGTCGCCCACACAGAATTTATTCCGCTGGGTAATATGGGCAGCACCGTCTGCGTCCACCCCTTCCACAATGCCTAAATAGATAAATTCGTTTACATAAGTATTATTATCGTAAATCTGTGCCTCATCGGTGGGTTTTCCGAAATAAAATCCGGTGGTGAACTGGCGATAGGTACACTTGCTGATTTCCGCTTTGTACCAGTCCATATTTTCCAGATATTTCCGGTGAGCCTGGAAATAATCATCAATCGCCCTACGGTAAGTGCGTGCCACGGTCGCCACATACAGGGCGGTTTTCATCCGGCCTTCGATCTTAAAGCTGTCAATTCCAGCCTCCACCATTTCCGGTATATGTTCGATCATGCAGAGATCCTTGGAATTAAAGATAAAGGTTCCCCGTTCATTTTCTTCGATAGGAAGGTATTCACCGGGACGGCTTTCCTCCATCACCGCATATTTCCAGCGGCAGGGATGGGTACAGGCGCCCTGATTGGCATCCCGTCCTGTGAAATAATTGCTGAGCAGGCATCGTCCGGAATAGGAAATGCACATGGCGCCATGGATGAAACATTCCACCTCCAGATCCTCCGGAATGCGTTCTTTGATTTCCTTAATCTCCCGCAGGGAAAGTTCTCTGGCAGCAACCACTCTTTTGGCTCCCTGCTCCCGCCAAAACCGGTAGGTCATATAGTTGGTATTGTTGGCCTGAGTGGACACATGAATATCAATCTCCGGACAGATTTCCCTTGCCAGGGTAAACATACCGGGATCTGCCACAATAAGGGCATCGGGTTTCAATTCCTTCAATTCTTCAAAATAACGTCCCGCTCCCGGCAGATCATCGTTATGCGCCAGAATGTTGGCAGTGACATGGACACGAACTCCATGTTCATGGGCAAAGGCAATGCCCTCCCGCATGTCCTCCATGGAGAAGTTTTTCGCTTTGGCCCGAAGCCCGTAAGCCTCACCGCCGATATAGACAGCATCTGCGCCGAACATCACCGCAGTTTTTAACACTTCCAGGCTGCTGGCCGGGATCAGTAATTCCGGTTTCTTTCTCATTGTTTCAACCTTTCTTTTCCTGTGGAACGTTTCCTTAAGCAAGGCCGCCTACACCGGAAGACTTCGCTTTGTGCAGACTGCCACACCGTCCCCCACAGGTAAAATCACCGTAGTCAGCTCCGGGTGATGTTTCAGTTCATAGAGATAATCCCTCATCCGGCTGTGAATGGTACGGTTTCTTCTGGTCACTGCATAGCGGGACTCCATGATATCCCCATCCTGCAGCACGTTATCGGACACCAGCAGTCCTCCGGGTTTTAACAGCCGGAGAACCTCCGGTAAAAAGGCAAGGTATTGTCCCTTTGCCGCATCCATAAAGATCAGGTCATAGCTTTCGTCCAGTGTGGGGAGAATCTCACGGGCATCTCCCTCCAGCAGGGTGATCTCCTTTTCCTTCCCTGCCCGGGCAATATTTTCCCTGGCAATGGGAATTCGTTTCTCATAATTCTCTATGGTGGTAATATGGCAGCCTTCCGGTGCATAAGTGCTCATCAACAACGCAGAAAAACCAATGGCAGTTCCCACTTCCAGAATCTGCATGGGCTGGCCAGCCGCCAGCAAAAACTTCATAAAGCTCTGCATATCTGTGCGGATAATCGGCACATTGGTCTTGATGGCTTCCTCTTCGATCTGATTTAAAAACGGCGTATTCCCCGCATCCAGGGAGTTGATAAAGGTGGTCATTCTCTCATCTACGATCATTGTTATTCCTCAGCACTGTCTGCTTCCCCTTCGGTTTCCTGCACAGACTCTTCCTCCGTTTCCTGGACCGGAGCTGTCGGAAGGGTTTCCTCCGTTTCCTGGCTTTCCTCCGTCTCTGCCGCCGCTGTCATGATCGCCAGCATTTCATCGGCCGTCATGGAGGAACTCAGAGTGTAGATACCCGGCTGTATCTTGCCGTGATAGTCCGAGATCCGTTCCTGTAGTGCAAAAAGCTTTGCATCCCGGATCAAGCCCTTGGACTCCAACAGCTGTCCCACTTCCTTTGCACTTTTTCCACTGGTGACGGACACGGTGACTTCCCTCCCGGTGCCCTGGGAAACCGCCGGTTCTGTAAAGAGCCGGTAGCCATAATCGTAGGCGGTGGATGCTCCCTTATAGATAAGCAGAATCGCCGCCACGATAATGACTACTTTTAATACGATGCTGAACACTGTTGCAAAAACCTGATTTGTTTTCAATTCTTTCCTCCATGACCGCAGCCTATGCATTATGGCTATTGCGGTGATATAAAATCAATCGCCTCCGTGAGCTGCATCTGTATTCTCTGCATGAGACGGCATAAATCCAGTTCTGCCTGAAGAAAGTCAGAAACAAGCGGAGATTCGCGGAAGCTTTCGTATTCTTTATTAAAGGCGTCTATTTTGTCCAACATATTTTCACTAGGCTCCACAGACTGCAGTTCAAAATTTTTCCTGCGGAATTCATTGATCTGCTCCAGCAGTCCCGTCTGTTTCTCAATTTTTTCCACCTGCACACGATAATTGCGGTAGGTCTGTGAATCCCTGATGCACTGTGCCAGGATTTTCACCTGGGCATCTATCTTTTCCATCTTTAACTTCCTCCAAAGACCTCGTCCCTAGACTTCCATAATGATTGGCAGAATCATAGGACGGCGTTTTGTCTTTTTCCAGATATAATCACTCAGGGAATCCTTAATGGTACCTTTGAGTTTTCCCCAGTCGGTAATGCCGCGTTCCAGGCAGCTGTCTACTGCATCGCTGACTACGACACGCATATTTTCCATCAGCTCATCGGATTCTTTTACATAGACAAAGCCGCGGGATACGATATCCGGTCCGGATGCCAGGGCTCCGGTATACTGATCCAGTGCCATGACTACGATCATAATGCCGTCTTCTGCCAGATGCTGACGATCCCGCAGTACCACATTTCCTACATCTCCCACACCCAGTCCGTCCACAAGGATCACGCCGTTTTGTACCTGTCCGGTAACCTCTGCATGTTCTTCATCCAGCTCCAGCACATCGCCGGACTGGATCATCAGGATGTTTTCCTTGGGAATTCCCAGCTGTCTGGCAATATTTGCCTGTGCCTTGCGGTGTTTAAATTCACCGTGAATAGGAATGGCATACCTGGGCTGTACTAAAGTATAAATGAGCTTGATCTCTTCCTGACAGGCATGTCCGGACACATGGACATCCTGGAAAATGACATCCGCGCCCTTCTGCAGCAGTTCATTGATGACATTGGTAACCGCCTTCTCGTTGCCCGGAATCGGGTTGGAGGAGAAAATAACGGTATCCCCGGGGCCGATGGAAATTTTCTTGTGCATATCCCCTGCCATGCGGCTGAGGGCAGCCATGCTTTCCCCCTGGCTTCCGGTGGTGATAATCACCGTCTGCTCATCGGTATAGTTTTTCAGCTGTTCAATATCAATCAGTGTATTTTCCGGAATATTGATGCAGCCCAGACTGGTGGCAGTCTCCACAATATTGACCATGCTGCGGCCTTCCACCACAACTTTTCGACCGAATTTGTAGGCAGTGTTGATGATCTGCTGCACACGATCCACGTTGGATGCAAAGGTTGCAATGATCATGCGGGTATTCTTATGCTCCTGGAACAGGGTATCAAAGGTTTTACCCACGGTCCGCTCCGACTGGGTAAAGCCGGGACGTTCTGCATTGGTGGAGTCGCACATCAACGCCAGGACCCCTTTTCTGCCGATTTCCGCAAAGCGCTGCAAATCGATGGCATCGCCAAATACCGGGGTGTAGTCCACCTTAAAGTCGCCGGTGTGGATGACGGTTCCTGCAGGGGAATAGATCGCCAGTGCTGCCGCATCCACAATACTGTGGTTGGTTTTAATGAATTCCACGCGGAACTGTCCCAGATTGATGGACTGGCCAAACTTCACCACTTTCCGCTTGGTGCCCCGCATGAGATTATGCTCTTTCAATTTATTTTCAATGATTCCCATAGTCAGGCGTGTGGCATAAATGGGCATATTTAACTGCTTCAGGACATAGGGGATCGCTCCGATGTGATCCTCGTGTCCGTGGGTGATCATCAGACCCTTCACCTTGTCCATATGATCCATCAGATAGGTGATGTCCGGGATGCAAAGGTCAATTCCCAGCATATCATCATCCGGGAAAGCCAGACCGCAGTCCACCACAATAATACTGTCCTCGTACTCGAAGGCAGTAATGTTCATACCGATTTGTTCCAGTCCTCCCAAGGGTATAATTTTCAGCCTTGAGGCAGCACTGGTCTCTGTTTTTTTCTTCAAATAAATTACCTCTCGTTTCCTTTCAAAAATATGTATTAGTTCAGTTCTATATCATCTAACAGATTCTCAAAAACAGCGGCAACTGCCTGCAGCTCGTCGTCCTCTGACACGATCTCATACAGTGCTTCTGCATCTTCCTCTGTTGAAAGATCCTTTAAAATCAGGGCTTCTCCGTCGCCCTCCTGGGTATCCGTTACCAGAATATAGGTAACGCCGCCTAATTTCGTCTGTTCAAGGACGTAAAAATCCACCGGAGTTTCTTCCCCCTCCGGGATAAACGTAATCTTCTCTAACTGATCTGCCAAAATAATCTCCTAATTTGTCTCTGTCTGTTTCGCCTGATTGGCACGATAATCCAGATATCCCTGCAAAATCAGGGAAGCTGCGATCTGATCCACATAGTCTTTGCGATGTTCCCTGCGAATGCCTGCCTCCATCATGGTGCGGTCCGCTGCCACGGTGGTGAGACGCTCGTCCCACATGGTAACCGGCAGACCGGTACGCCGTTCCAGCTTCTCCTTGAATTCCAGGGAAAGCTCTGCACGGACTCCCAGTGTGTCGTTCATGTTTTTGGGTAACCCCAGCACAATCTCACCAACCTCGTATTCCCCGATCAGCTCCTCGATCCGGGCCAGAGTCTGGCGCAGTTTATTTTCTTCTTTTCTCCGAATGATCTCCAGCCCCTGCGCCGTGATCAACAGCGGATCACTTACCGCCACTCCCACGGTTTTGGAGCCAAAATCCAAACCCATAATGCGCATAGGGTCTATTACTCCCAATTCTTTGTCTTGATGTACTCTGTAAGAAGTTCTTCCACCAGCTCGTCCCGTTCTACTTTCATGATGAGGCTGCGGGCATTCTTATGACTGGTAATATAAGTGGGATCACCGGACATAATATAGCCGACGATCTGATTCACCGGATTGTAACCCTTCTCGGTCAGTGCCTCATAAACGGTGGAAAGAACAACCTGAACACCGGTCTCTGGTTCTGTCTGTACTTTGAAATATTGTGTGTTTCCTAAGTCCTGCATCTTGTCACGCCCTTATACTAACAATGTTACAACTATAATCTTCTTTAGTGTAACCCATCTTTTCGCAAAATTCAATGGGCGATTAAGATTTCATTGGTGAGGAATCCTTCCGGCACTCCACGCCAGATCTGATTGCTCCGGGCGATACCGTCTGCAGGTACGGCCACCTTCACATACTCCTTCGTGTGGCCGATCTGGTATCGCTGCCCGTCGATTTCCTTTTCTTCCTCCAGAAGCACCTCCACCTCTTTTCCCAGGTAAAAGCTTCGGAAATTCTTGGATTGTCTTGTTTCCATCTCCAGCAGCACCTCGCTGCGGACTGCTTTCTCATGCTCTGTCAGCTGCTCCGGCATATCCGCTGCTTTCGTCCCCTTTCTCCGGGAATATTTGAAAATGTGCATTTCAAAAAGGCAGATCTGTTCCAGAAAATTGCGGGTAATCTCAAATTCTTCTGCCGTTTCTCCAGGGAATCCCACGATTACATCCGTGGTAATGGCAGGATGCTCAAATTTGCGGCGAAGCAGTTCTACCTTTTCCAAGTATTCCCCTGCAGAGTAGTGTCTATTCATCCGCTGCAGCACAGAATCACATCCGCTTTGGAGAGACAGATGGAAATGAGGGCAGATTTTCTCCATGGAAACCAGGGCATCTGCAAACTCTTCCGTAATAATTCTTGGCTCCAGGGAGCCCAGGCGGATTCGTTCCACACCGGGGATTGCATGGATTGCCTGCAAAAGCTCCAGCAAATGTGAAGTGTTCCATTCTTTTGCGGCAAATTCATAGGAGACCCCATCAAAATCCAGTCCATAAGAACTCAGATGAATCCCGGTAACCACAATTTCCCGGTATCCCTTTTCTGCCAGTGTCCCCACTTCTTTGCAGATATTCTCCACGCTCCGGCTTCGCACTCTTCCTCTGGCAAAGGGAATAATGCAGTATGTACAGAACTGGTTGCATCCGTCCTGCACCTTGATATAAGCCCGGGTGTGCTCCGCCGTCTGGGTAAGCTGCATGTCCTCATAGACATCGGTATGATTGATGTCCAGAATGTTCATGTCAGCCTGATGTCCTTCCGGCTCAGTGCTTTCTATCCCACCGGACAGTTCGTGGCGCTGCAGATACTCTTCCAGAATTTCCGGAAGCTGGGTTTTCCGGTTGTTGCCCACCGCGATGTCCACCGCCAGATCTTTTTCCACGGTTTCACTGTCAGTCTGCACATAGCATCCTACCGCCACCACGATGGAATCCGGATTTAATTTCTTTACCCGGTGAAGCATCTGGCGGCTTTTCCGGTCTGCTATATTTGTCACCGTACAGGTGTTGATAATATAAATATCCGCTTTCGTATCAAATGGTACAACCTGATAGCCTTTTTCTTGTAACATTTGTTGCATAACTTCTATTTCATATGCATTGACTTTACACCCTAAATTATGGAATGCTACACTTTTCATACAATTCACCATTTTTTTTGTGTTGTTTTATCATTGACTTTTATTTCCTGAACCCTTACTATAGATGCAGAAGGTATCAAAAGGAGGTAATTTCAATGAAAACTGTACAGATCTCTTTAAATTCTATCGACAAAGTAAAATCTTTCGTAAATGATATCACAAAATTCGATTACGATTTCGATTTAGTTTCCGGTAGATATGTCATCGACGCTAAGTCCATCATGGGAATCTTCAGCTTAGACCTGTCCAAGCCCATCGACTTAAACGTACATGCTGAGGGAAACGTTGACGAAGTTCTGGCTATCTTAAAGCCCTACATGATCTAAGATTCGTCTTCGTGTACATGACCGCTGAAGCGGTTCTCTTCAAAAGAAAATTTTGCCGAGCAGGTAAACACCTGCTCGGTTTTTTTTATGACTCGGCTTTTACAATAATCAACTCATCATTGTCCAAGGCAACCTGCATCAGTTCATCCAGTTTTTCCTTGGCTGCTGCTTCATGACGGCGGATCACTTCCAGATTGGGTTTGGTCACAGGATGCTTTGCCACGAAAATGGTACAGCAATCCTCGAAGGGCAGAATGGAGGTTTCATAAGTATCAATCTTTTTGGAAATTGCCACAATGTCCTCTTTATCAAAGGCAATGAGGGGACGGTAAACCGGCAGGTCGCATACATCGTTGGTGCAGTTTAAGCTCTGCATGGTCTGGGATGCCACCTGACCGATGCTCTCACCGGTGACTAAGCCTAAACAGTCTGTCTCCTTCGCAATATGCTCCGCAATCCGCATCATATAACGGCGCATAATGATGGTCAGCTCCTCATGGGGGCAATTCTCGTAAATATGCATCTGCACATCGGTGAAGTTAATCACATGGAGATAGATAGGGCCGGTGTATTTTGCCACCTTTTTCGCCAAATCCACCACTTTCTGCTTGGCACGCTCGCTGGTGTAGGGCGGTGCATGGAAGTAAACCGCATCCACCTTGACGCCGCGTTTGGCAATCATGTAGGCCGCTACCGGGGAATCAATTCCGCCGGAGAGCAGTACCATTGCCTTGCCGGCCGTGCCCACCGGCATACCGCCGGGGCCGGGAATAATCTCAGAATACAGGTAAATCTTCTCCCGGATTTCCACGGTGAGGGTTACCTGAGGTTTGTGTACATCTACCTTCAGTTCGGGGAAATGGTCGAGAAGTACCTCTCCCAAGTCCTCGTTCAATTCCATGGAATTCTTAGGGTAGTTTTTGCGGGAACGGCGGGCTGCCACCTTGAAGGTGATATGTTTGTCGGGATAAACGGTATCCATGTAGCGAACCACTTCCCCAGCAAGTTTTTCAAAGCCTTCATCCTCTAAACGTACCACCGGGCAGATGCCGGTAATGCCAAAAACTGCCTGTAAATTCTCAATCACTTCGTCGTAGTCAAAATCCGACAGGGCATCCACAAAAACCCGTCCCGGTGTGCGGGAAAGTCTGAATTCCCCATCGCAGCGTTTCAGTGCGTATTTTATCTGCTGACACAGTGCCTCCTCGAAGAGATAGCGGTTCTTGCCTTTCACGCCAATCTCGCCGTACTTTATCAAAAAAGATGTGAACATTCTATTTTATCTCCATTCTTGCCCGCTTTTCAGGGCATCTCAAGTTTGTGCGTGAGCACAAATCTTGCGTGTGAAACATTCATTTTTCACACGATCCTCTCTATTGGTTAATAGTGTCTCGCTTTTCTCTGCTCAGGTACAATACTATACAACGCATCCAGACAGGTGTCAATTTCCTGCCGGGTGGTGAATACGGAAAAGCTGAACCGCAGCGTCTCCACTGCCTGTTCTTTGTCCAGTCCGATTGCCAGAAGCGTGACAGAGGGCTGAGGCTTATGAGTGGAGCAGGCACTTCCCGCAGATATGCAGATATGGTATTTTACACTCAGTTCGTTTAACAGCACCTGTGCCCGCACGCCGGGAATGGTGACGCTGACGATATGGGGCGCTCCCTCTCTCCCCGGTGAGCCGTTGACAAAAGCACCGTCAATTTTTTCCACCTGCTCAATGAAATACTGGCGCAGGTCGTAGAGGTAATCCGTTTCTGCCTCCAGCTGCTCATAGAGCATCTGTGCCGCCTTTGCCATACCCGCATAGCCGGGAACATTTTCTGTGCCGGAGCGCATGCCCTCCTGCTGGCCACCACCGTACATGATGGGTTTGATTTTTACCTTTTCTCCGATATACAAGAAACCTACGCCTTTGGGTCCGTGGATCTTGTGGGCACTGACAGACATCAGGTCAATTTTCATTTTTCTGGGATAAATTCTGGCTTTTCCAAAGCCCTGTACCGCATCCACATGGAACAGGGTGTTGGGATTGCACCGTTTAATTAACGCCCCTGCCTGGGCAATGGGCTGCAGGGTTCCGATTTCGTTGTTGGTGTGCATGATGGACACCAGAATGGTATCCGGTCGGATTGCCTGTTCCAGCTGTTCCAGGCAGATACAGCCTTTCTCGTCCACATCCAGGTAGGTTACTTCAAAACCCTGGCTTTCCATATATTTCATGGTCTGCAAAATGGCGGGATGCTCCACTCTCGTGGTAATCATGTGGCGCCCTGCCCGGTGATTTGCCATAGCCACACCCATAATAGCGATATTGTCCGATTCTGTTCCCCCAGAGGTAAACAAAATTTCCTTTTCATTTACTTTCAGGATTTTTGCCAGTGTTTCTTTGGCGTCACGCACATAGCTTTCTGCCTCCACGCCCTTATGATGCATGCTGGAAGGATTTCCGTAATCCTCGCACAAAATCTGATGTATTAGGTCTGCCACTTCCGGAAAGCATCTCGTGGTGGCGGAATTGTCCAGATAGATTTCCATGTCCGTTCTCCTTTTCCCGAATCATTTTTACCCGGCAAAACAGCAAGTGCTTTACTGCCGGGCAGATCGTATTTCTTCTCAATCTATGGATAGTATATGCAGAAATTCTCCGCAAGTGTCAGTCCTCCAGCTGATACATCAGCCAAGAAAGCACGGCAAGTCCCGCGGTCTCTGTCCGTAAAATCCGTTTGCCAAGAGTGATGGGACGGATATCATTCTCCAGTGCAAGATTGATTTCTTCCTGCTCGAAGCCGCCTTCCGGTCCGATAAAAACGGCAATGTCCATGCCGGGTCTGGCACTTTCTATGAGTTCGCGGGTCAGGCTCATTCCATCCTCTGCCATCTCGTAGGGAATCAGACGCAAATCCATGGAGGATGCCCGTTTCACTGCCTCCGCAAAGGAAACCGGCATGGTAACCTGGGGGATAATACCCCGTTTACTCTGTTTTGCCGCTGCCTCTGCAATGCCCTGCCAACGCTCCGTTTTGGATCTGGCTTTCTTTTCGTCCAGTTTCACCACGGCACGTTTCGTGGCCACCGGAATGATTTCAAACACGCCCAACTCCACACATTTCTGGACAATCAGTTCCATCTTGTCTGCCTTGGGAAGTCCCTGGAACAGATAAATATGGGAGGGCAGTTCCACACCGTCCTCTTTGATGAACCGGAGGGTACAGCGCACTTCCCCATCCAGAAACTCCTCGATGCCACAGCGGTACTCCTTGCCGTCCACGCCATTGCTCACCGCAATTTCCTCGCCGGGTTTCATCCGCAGCACATGCTGTATATGGTTTACATCACTTCCCGTGATCCGGATGTCTGTTCCGTGAATCTGGGAAGGGTCTACAAAAAATCGATACATCTTACTAACGATACCTTTCCACT
>CAKRNW010000001.1 GCA_934371505.1 uncultured Lachnospiraceae bacterium | reverse complement strand
ATGGACTGCAAGAGGATGGGCATCGGTCATAAGCTTTACGAGGCACTGGAAGAGACATTGAAACGACAGGGGATTTTGAACATGGAGGCGTGCATCGCCTACCCGGAGACACCCGATGAATACCTCACCAGGGACAGTGTTGCGTTCCATGAGAAAAAAGACTACCGCATGGTGGGAGAGTTTTACCAGTGCGGCTATAAATTTAACCGTTGGTACAATATGGTCTGGATGGAAAAATTCATCGGAGAGCACAAAGAAAACCAGCCCCCGGTTATTCCATTTCCGCAGTTGTCGAAAGAGTTTCTGCAATAAAATAATAGGAAATGCCAGAGGCTGGAAAACATAAAGGAAGAGAAAAGGCGTTATTGTTCCTCCAGACTCAAATACTTTTTAAAGGAATACCCTTCCACGTCGCCATGTCTTAATAAAACCCATTCCTCGCCAATCTCGATGACTTCACCGGTGTCGCCGGGTTTCAGAAAGCTGATGATATCAGCCTCCAGGGAGGGACCAGTACGGATAAAAAGCCGTTTGGAGCTTTGAATGGCAGTATAAGTATATTGCGGCTGGGACGCATCTACCGTTTCTTCGGGTACGCTTTTTGCTTCTGCGGTTTCTTCCAGCTCCGCAGTTTCCATAGTCTCTACCATTTCTAACGATTCTTCCGTTTCCCCGGAACTCACAGTAGGAAGTTCCGGGAGCGTGGGCAGGGCAGCTTCCATACGTTCCTCTGACTCTGCACGGCCACGGACAGGGGCGGTGAGAGTGGCAGTTTCCGGTGACGAGGTTGCAAAGGCGGTGACAGACAAAAGTTCCGGCTCCAAAAAAAAGACAAAGCAACTGGCTCCGCCAACTGCCAGAAATAAAAGGAGCAAAAGGATATAAGCATTTTTCCGACTCATGACTGCCTCCTGTTAATGGCTGTTTTCGGGCAACTGGATATAGATGCCCATGCCGTTGCCACTGGTGCTTTTTGCATAAATCGTTCCACCGTAATATTCCACAATAGCCTTCGCCTGGGTCAGTCCCAGACCATTGCCGCTGACACGGTTGGAACCCTGGTAATTTAACTCAAAAATATGGGCGGTTTCACTGGAGGGAAGTCCCTCGCCGTTATCCTTGAGAACGATAAAAAGGTCATTCCCGATGTTGGAAATGGTAATGACCAGATTGCCATTGCGTCTCATGTACTTGATGGAATTATCAATAATGTTTCGGAATAAAATGCGGAGATAGGAGGCATCTGCCCGCACCATCAGGGTGTCGCTTGCGCTGGAAAGCAGAAGCTGGATTCCGGCTTTGCGGCTGTAGGGGAGCATTTCCTCGATGACGGCGCTGACGGTGGAAATAATATTTAATTCAGTGGGTTTTTCCTCCGGTGGTAACAGGTCGTTCAGATTTTCTGCCTGGACATCAGGGCTTTGGGACTGGAGAAGCTCCAGGGAAGAGGAAAGCTCTGTGTTTTTTTCTTTCAGGCTGGCACAGTCTGCCCGGAGCTGTTCCTTTTCCTCCAGCCATTTTTCCTGCTCCTGCTTCAGAGAAGAAAGCTCCTGGGTGTACTTGGAAATCATTTGGATTTCCTCCTCAAGACGGGGGACATCCTGTTCGGTCTGTCTCAGGGAAGCCCCAGTCATTTTGGCATGGCTTACCAGCAGGAAAACCACGGAAATACAACTATAGAACAGAAAAAACAGAAAGAAATAGGTACGAAGATTCAGGAGAAAAAAGGCAATGGTTCCAACGTAACCTAAGAAAAGAACCACCAGAAGCAAAACTTCTCCTGCAGAAATATTGTCTGAAAATTTCTTCTTTTCCATAAAATCAACCTCATTGTACTTCATTTTTATTTAAAAAAAGTGTAGAATAAAAGAGAAGTATCGTCAAGCAGTTTTTACAGGAGACAATCCATGAAAGAAAAAAAGCAGTCCCAGGAAATAGACTTTTATGCGGATACCATGGAGCAGGAGCAAAAGAAACGCACCGAGACTCCTTTCAACAAAGAACAGGGTGTCCTGGTGCAGAAATTTGCCAAAGGAATCAATCAGGACAAGGGAATTTTTGACAGTACAGCCCTTTTCAGAATCCAGAACTAATCCTTCTATTATTTATTCAAAATATGATCTGGTTATCATCCTTTCCTCATCCTCATCCTTTCACCGACTATTTTCCGTCGTTTGTTGCAAAATAGTGTCGATTCGTGCAAAATGCTGTACAAAATTAAAAAAATATGGTAAAATTTCCAAAAAAAAATTTGGTTTCGTGTTCATTTATCAAAATTAAGAAAGTGGGGGCATAGAATTGAAAAACAGTGAATTACTTCCATTCAACAGAAATCGCTACTACAAAGGAAAAATGCTGACATCTTTGGATTTTGAGGCAGAGCAGCTTTATATGAACAATAAACGGAGATTCATCAATCAGATGTTAGGGGGTAGTGGAATTGTCTGCGGCCTTAATGTCATCAGCCTTGATGACCTGTCCATTATGATTGAAAGCGGTGTGGCAGTGGATGATGCCGGACGGGAGATTGTGGTAGACAGCTCCGTTGTGAAAAAGCTGTCCACCATTCCCGGTTTTGAGCAGCTCCGCACCAATCACACCAGTCTCTGCCTACGGTACCGGGAGGAGGAAAACCAACCGGTTTACGCCATCAACCGTCAGGAAGGGCAGAAGGACTACGAGCATAACCGGATTCTGGAATCCTATGAGCTTTTTCTTCAGGACACAGAGGAACTGGAAGAAAACTACGAGATGGAAACCGAATTCTTTGCAGGAGGTGTCCTTTTTGAAAACCAGGACTATCGCATCAGTTTCCGGATTCCCGCCAATATCTGCGCCGGCTATTATGTAAAGGCAGTCATTGAGGTAGAAAAACTCAGTCAGGAAAAAGCTTCCCTTTATTACGAGGCAGTATTACAGACTCCGGCACTTGGCACCATGGAGGGCAGCCAGGAGTTGGAAATTTTGATGGAAAATGTTTCTCTGGAACAGGGCAGAAAGCTGGAAAAGGAATACTGGTTTTTAGCACAGTCCGAGGAATTAAACGACACCAGCGTGATGTTAAAATCCAACAGTTCCAAGGTGATGATTAACGGTATTGATGTTTCCAGAGGCGGAGGTTTCAGCTGGAAAATCAATGTGGTGGATGAAAAACCCGCATTGCTTGCGGCACAGGAAACCGGCAAGGTAAGCATGGAGTTCCGCAGCATGGGAGGCAGCAACGGTATCATCCGTCTGGCTGATTTAACTCTCGTACGCACAGAATCCGCTTATCTCATCGAATCCGTAAGGGAAAAAGGAGTAAAGCGCTACATTCCCACCATGCGGGACACCGGACTGCGGCAGGAATATGAGACTTACTTTTATGAGAAGCTTCCCTTTTACCAGACAGAGACAAAGAAAAGCAGCTTTGCCAATCTGGCAGGACAGTATCGGGAAAAGCAGGATTTTCTGTCTTCCAGAATGGAAACCGGCATTGTGGAAATCCCTCTGGGAGAGAACGCAAGACGGGGAGATATCTGTTACTCCGGCGAGATTATGCACGGATTGGGAAAAGGAAATGTCTATGTGGAGGTCGGCTACGAGGGACTGGAGACAGACCCTGTCCTTGGAGAAAATGTCAAGACTACGGTGTACGGAAATTCAGATTTGTTTGCAGAGGATTCCTCATCCGTGGCTGCAGAGACAGCCGTTAAGGTGTTAAACGACAAGGGCAGCTTTATCGTGGCGCTGCGGCTCTTAAAGGATGTGAAACAGCTGGTGCTGACCTATCGCTGGGTGGCAATCCGTTATGCCTCCGATGAAATCCAGGAGGAATTCCCGGATACCGGAAACCGGAGCATTTCCGCTATAACCCCCACCATCGTGGTAGGCACCAAGGAAAGCTATTTCTTCCAGATTAAATACAACAACATGAAACCCTGCTCTGTGGCTTATGAACTGACAGAACCCGGCAGTGGTGAGATTACACCGGATGGCATTTACACGGCACCCTCCAAGGAAGGTGTCTATGAAATCCGTATTTACTGCACAGACAAACCTCTGATCTGCACTTATGCTTATGCCATCGTCAAGAAGAAAGTAACAGGTGAGGAACAGACCGAGAGGTAAGAGGGAGTATCTATGATATACCAGTCAAACCGGATGACCTTGCGAAGTGTCATGGATGTGTTCCGGGGAAAAGTAAATGATGTGGTGATTTGTGAGGAGCTGTATGGCACAAGGGAAAGCTACTACACCCTGATTACGGTGAAGGAACATGAGACCGTAAAAAAACTGCTCCAAATTATCAAGGGTTCGGACAAAGGAGAGGACTGCTGCATTGAAATGTTCAACAGCAACAATCTTTTCTGTATGGTTTTTCCTTATGTAAAGGAAAGAAAGCTGGCAGACTTTTATATGGCAAAAGCAATTCCCTTGACAGTATGTGAGGAAATCTGTCTAAACCTTCTGGTGCAGTGTATGGCATCCCCCCTTCCTTATCCACTGTTAGAGCTGGTTTTAAAGCAGAGGCAGATTCATCTGCTAAAGGATAACAGCATTGTGCTGGGCTACTGTATTGATCTTTCCCAGTTAAACGAATACAGTACCCAGTGGGAATGCGCTACCCAGTGTGCCATTCAGATTCGGGAACTTCTGCAGGAAAAAACCACCCGGAAAAATGTTAGCTATCAGCTTTTATTAAAGAAAATTCCCAAGCAGAGCTACCAGAATTTCCAGGAATTATATAAAGACCTCCGACTGTCCACAGCCCATATAGGAAAACGAAGCCTCAAACAAAAATGGGGCGATTTCTGGGCAAGGCACCAGGCAGGGATCTTTCGCTTTTTACTATATCTCTCCATGATCCTTGTGATTCTGGTGGCAGTGATGTTTTTCTCTCAAATGATTTGGGGAGATGTACCCCTGTTCCGTCTGTTTTTTAATACCTTTAAACAGATTGGAACGGAGTCTTTGACGAAATAGAGGATTGAACATGTATCAGCTACTTATTTTTGGTTTTGTAATCGTATTATTTGCCCTGGTTATCATGCTATTCAGCCATTCCCAGTCCCTGCAGCGCTTTGCGGTTCTGGAGTTCATGGTACTGGTGGGAGTGGCAGTCCTGTGGCAGATAAGCGTTACCAGAAATAAAGATTTTTTAACCAGTCAGTATCTGTCTCTGTTTGGGGTTTACCTGGGGGATGCCCAGAGTTATGCCGGAGAACTGGAACAGCTTGGAGCCGGGGAGGACACCATCGACTGGAATCGGGAGGGAGAGGACTTACAAAATCTTCTGGACAGAAGCCTCCCCGTGACCACGGTAGACGGACAGCAGACCAGATATCTCACCGCCGCTGTCTATGAGCGGACAGGAGAGAAACAGTATGTGGTCCGGGTATTACACCAGCCAAGTGAGACATCCCTTACCGAAAAAGACTGCACCGCTTATATAGAAAAGCTGGGAGATGCCGCTGCCCAGTCAAAAAGTGTGACCTATGAGATTTCGTCACAAAAAACAGGAGTGCTTGTCTACACCGATGTGGAAAGTGTGGCTCCCAGGTATGTACTGCTGACAGAGGTATCCCTTGCACCTATGCAGATGGAAGTGGCAGCCATGCAGAAACAGTCCTTTCTCTTTGCAGTCACGCTTTTACTTGTAGCAACCATCGCCCTTGCTTTGGTGATTTTTCTACAGGGCAGACAGATGCACAGCCTGGTGCGGGTGGCAGCACGGGTGGCGGAAGGAAAAGAGGACTGGGATTCCTTAAAGGACAGTACCGGTGGCTTCTGGTTGGAGAGCAACGAGATGCGCCGTCTGAAAAACAGTCTGGGACAGATTTCCACGGATGTGGCGCGGATGAATTACATGAAATATAAGGTGCTGCAAAATTACTACCGCTTTGCACCGAAACAGATTGAACAGATTCTGTCGAAAACCTCTATCATGGAGGTGGAGCCGGGAGACAAGGCACGGGTCACCGGAACGCTTGCATTTGTTTCATACCCGGAAAATTCCGGGGTCAATGAGGAAGCTTACCTTCGCAGGGTCAGCAGGGAATACCAGTATTTAGGGGAAAAACAGAAAGAATACGAAGGGATCCTGCTTTCGGACAACAGTGATTTGACCACCATGCAGCTTTTGTTCCAGAAGGAAACCAGAAAAGCACTGAACTTTGGCGTGGAAATGTCCATGTCCCAGGAGGACAACTCCAGAGGACAGGCATTTGTCCTGTTACATCATACCTCCTTCCTGTATGGGGTGGTGGGTGATGAGGAGCAGGCGTTTACCTATCTGCTTTCCAATGAAATGAAAATGCTGGAGCGTTATGTGGAAAAGTTACGTTCCATGGGTATCCGCATGGCGGTGACAGACGCAGTTTATGAACTGGTGGAAAAGGAAACCACCGGAAGATATATTGGCTATCTGGAAGAAGGAAATTGTCGTTTCAGACTCTACGAGATTCTGGATGCTTATCCGGCAAAGGAAAGACAGAGGAGACTGGACAGCAGGGAAAAATTCCAGAAGGCTTTGGAATTGTTTTACCAGGGAGATTATTATCTGGGACGGAATGCTTTTACGGAAGTCTTAAAGGAGAGTCCCAATGATGAAGTGGCGAAGTGGTATCTGTTTCTCTGTGAGAAATGCCTGAACATGGCACAGGGAAAGAAAGTCTCCTGCGCACTCTTTTCTGAATAAAGTGCAGAGACTTAGAGAGAGAGGAATCCATGAATAATCTGATATCGGTACTTCTCAGTACATTGAAGGCACGTATCACACCGATATGGACGAAACTGAAATACTGGACCAGTTGGAGTTTCATCAAAGCCAATATTCTGACGAAAATCAGAACGGCGTTAAGCAATATCTTTCATGTGAAACCCAGAAACGAGGATGACTATTATCCTTTGTTCGGGTATCTCATCAGCCGTCGGCTTGCCCACGCCATTGTGATTGTGGTGGGAATTCTCTGTTTCTGTTATCTTGCATGGGCGCAGCCCTTTACGGGGCTTTCTGACCGGATGGCAGATGGGACGAGAACCTATGCCTACAACTCTTTCCTTCTTAGATTTGCAGAAGGAAATGTGAGAATCAAGGCGAAGGCAGGCTATATTGCCTATGAGGGAAATGTGGAAAAGGGCTATGTCACAGGCTCCGGGCAGCTTTACAACCAGGAGGGCAGCCTGGTCTATCAGGGAAATTTTGAACAAAATGAGTATTCCGGTGAAGGAATCCTCTATTATCCTGTAGGACAGACGGAGTACGAAGGGCAATTCCAGAACAACCTTTTTGAAGGGGAAGGCACACTGTACCGGGAAAACGGAACACGGAAGTATAAAGGACAGTTTTCCAGAGGAATGTTTGAGGGAGAGGGAAGTCTCTTTGACGGGGCAGACCAGGAGATTTTCAAAGGAAGTTTCCATAACGGAGAACTTTTGTATACCCAGTTTCTTGGAAAAAGTGCAGCTGAAATTGCAGAATTTTATACCGGGAAACGCCAGCTTTATCAGTATGACACAGACTGGGCGGTGATTCTGGAGGATGTGGATGCCTTCTATGTGCAGTCCTCGGAGAACAACAGTCTGGACGATGCAGCGAAAACCACGAAGGTCTATGTGGGAAAAGATGAATTTGTCTACGGCGAAAGCCGGATGTCCACCATAGCGGAATTAAAGGAAAAGCTGGGGACACCTGTCTTTGAGGGTAACAGCTATGTGACCTTCCCGGAGGCAGTGGGAATCAACTGGCTGCAAAAGAAGGGAACGGACATTCCACTGGAGGTTTCCCTGACAGCCACTCAGCTTTATGATGAGGTAAAAGTGGTAACAGAATATCCGGCAGATGTGCTGGTTTACCTATATGTGTTCCAGACGGAGGATGCGACCTACACCTTTGTCTCGGACGACAGAGATTCTGGATTTTTTATGTATTCGATCGAACAGTAAGGAGAGGAGTGCGGAAAGTGAACCTGAAAAGGAAAAGAAACAGAATAGGGCGATGGCTTTCCGTACTGCTGGCATGCAGCTTTTTGGTGGGAAGTTTCCCTACAATTCCGGCAAAAGCGGCAAACCGGACGCTGACGGTGGAAGTGGCAAAGAACATGGCACTGGCAAAGAGCAGCGATTACACCAAACAAAAAAACAAGCTGGCACTGGCAAAACTTCAGTATTCCCAGGCGGTCAAGGCAATCAAATTAAAAGAAAAGAATCAGAGAACCTTCCGCTGGTCTCCCTTATTAAATTTCAAGTTCCCGGAAAAGCCGGACTTAACCGACCAGATGGAATACTCCTATAAACCGTTGGAGCTGCAGTCAGAGATTGACACCATCAATCACAGCATCACGGACTGCGTGTACGGCATTTACGAGGAAGTGGAACTACAGTTTGTGGAAGTCTATGTTCTTCAGGAACGCATCACTTTTAACGAAAACCGGATAGCCTCCTGCGAGACATCCTTAGAAAAGAACAAAGCCAGACTCATGGCAGGACTTGCCAACCAGACGGATATTGATACGCTGGAGAAAAAACTGGAAACCTTGAATTCCACTCTGCTTTCCGACAAGCGGAGCTTTGAAGCGGCGAAGGAAAAGCTGGGAGGACTGATTGGCATTGATGTGTCCACCTCTTACACCTTTCAGACTCCTTTTGTAGATGCGGATTTGAGCCGGAATGTGGAGGAGGAGCTGATTACCTATACGCTGGAGCATGACGATTCCTATTACCAGACACAGACAGCCACAGCTAACGGACTGTTACAGCTCAATACCAACTATAATCTGATGAAAGCCCAGTATGGCACCGCCAATATGCGGATTATCGACAGCTTTGTGACTCAGGCAAAAAAAGGAGAAAAGCTGGATTCGGCAGCCTTTAAATTAAAGTTCGAGCAATTTCTCAATGTGGTGGACAGTCCCTGGCAGGGAAAAAAGAAGATTCTCTTTATCCGGGTGCCCAGGGAATGGTTCAAGGGTGCTATCGACGGTATCCGTTATGTAGAGGATGAGCCTTATGTGCTCTATGAATCCGCGTTGGAATACCAGTCCCTCTACAACGATGAGCAGGCACAGAAAAAAGAGTTGACTGATTCAGTCAAAAGCTCCTACGACAATTATGTTTCCACGAGAAATTCCAGCCAGGCGCTGGAAACTGAAGTTAAGAAAAAAGCGGAGGAGTTGCGGAAAGCCGCCTTGTTAAATACCACCGGTCAGATGACTTACGAGGAGTACGAGCAGGTACAGGAAGAATACGAGGAACTGCAGATGGACAGTCTGGATGCCAAAGCGGCTTACAGTGAAGTCCTTTACAGTCTGGACAGGTTGACCTGCGGAGCAGTTTCTTCCTATTTTAAGGGAACCTCCATTACCATGTCTGCAGCCGAAGGCGGTCAGAGTTATGTGGTTGAGGATGAAGGAGAGGGTGTTTACTATTATATCCGTTCCCTGGTATCGGATAATCTCTTTGAAATTGGATTGTCTGTGCCGGATAGTATGGACATTTCCCTTACAGACTTTGAACTATGGGTAGATGGCGTACAAGTTGGTGAGCGTACCAATGTGACAAAGACTATCCGCCATCTGGCACTGGATGTCCAGGAAGTGAACCGGGTTTTTATCCGGCTCTATGACGGAGATACCTTTGTGGATGACTGTGACATTGACACATCGGAGTATTCCGGGAAACTGACAATCAAGAGTTATCATGTGGAGACCACAGAGGATACCCGGATTGGAACCTACACAGCCTCCTCCAACAGCGTTACCGGACTGCTGGAAATCACTTTGAAATTAAATGGGGAACAGCAGGCTGTTTCCTACAACATTAAGACCCAGGATGGAACCTATCTCATCAGTGATAAAAAGTTTTCTGTGGGAGAAACCTTCCGTTATCTGGCGGTTGCGGAGAGCAGCCTGGAAGAACTGGTTCTCTGTCTCTATGATGATCAGGGACAGCTCCTCACGGAGGCACAATTCCAGACCAGTGACCAGACGATTCACAAGAAGGAATAGGGAGAGCAACATGGCAAAAAAGACAGGAAACCATCCAAAACTGAATAAAAAAGCATCGCTGCTCCTTTTTGCTGTTCTGGTGTGCGTATCCGTTCTTGGGGGCTTTGCAGTACGGGCAGCACTGGAGAGCGACAAAAGCACGGGCGTGCGTTCCGTCCATGTGAAGGACAGCGAGATAGAGAATTCCACGCTGGTCATCGGTTCTCATCTGATTCATATCAGCGCACTGACCGACCAGCTTTACAAAATCGCTCAGGAGTCTGCCAACGAGTTTAACCAATCTCAGGTGTATTACAAATCGGAACTTGCCGATGGCACCTGGTTTGAAATATCGGAAGCGTCCTCCATCGGGGATATTACCCAGTCGGGCAGTCCGGTAAGCCGCAGCGTGATTGAGGGACTGGAATTTACCCACCAGACCAAATCCGATGGTATTACCATAGATCTCCGTACCGGCCAGGCAGTGTCGGTATTTAATATCAACAATCCCTACGATTTACGAACCATGGAGGAACTGGAGCCACTGCGGATACAATATCAGATTCTCCAGGAAAAGACGGACAAAAACGAGTCTGACCAGATTTATCTCCAGATGGTACAGAGCTTCTTTGACAAAGATATCCAGGATGATGAAACCAGAGATTATGATTCTTCCATGCAGTCTTTGGAAAGCTACAAAAACGGACTTTCTTCCAGAGAAAAACCATCCCAGTGGTCGGAGAAAACCGGGGAGATTCTCACCAGCCTTGATGCGTACCGCCGGGTGGAGGCACTGACCAATCTGGAAGGTTTTCTGGACACCCTGGAAAATGATGCCAGCGGTATGGGAGCAAGCAACCAAAAGGAAAGTGAAGACGGGGAAGAAAGTGTTCCACCGGATTTTGTCATCAACGCCGATATTGTTTCCTCCATTGGAGACTGTATCCAGAATGTACAGGAAAGCATCAGCAGCTACGAGGCAAAGAAGATAACGGATACCGGCGACACTGTGGCAGCCCAGACGGAGTACCGTTATAGCCAGGAGCTGATTTCCCTGGCAAGAGCGCAGGATACGCCGGGATGTGACAAGATTATGGAAAGCCTTTGCAATCTCCAGAACATTTTAAACGGAGTGATTGCCAGCCAACAGAGCGAACTGGACACACTGACCTCCGATCTGGTAAGCGGGGCATTTAACAACTACACCGCGGATTTGCGTGCAGGAGTCAGCACCGATTACCAGGCCGCTGTGGCAGAAGGATCCTCCCAGGCAGTATTGCAGAAATACCTTACAGGGCAGAAAACAGCGGCAAATGCAGACCGCATGGAATACCAGACCATGCTGGAGGCACAGTTTAGCCGCATGGAAAACCAGGCAGCCCAGGCATACGTCCTGAAACTCATTGACGGTGTACCCCAGCTGGAGGACACCGTGGTGGAGGACGCGGCGGAAAGCTATCTGTTAGACACCGTTGCCGACCACTTGATCTGGCTGCGCAGTTCCTATGCAGACCTGGTAAAAAATGCCTCGGATTCCACAGATATGTCCAAGCTGGAACAGGAAAAGGAGAAGTTGTCGAAACAGCGGCAGGATGCCCTGGACAACAACAATCTGGCGGAGGCAAACAAGCTGACTGCCCAGATGGAGGCAAAACAGAAGGAAATTGACAGTCTTGCGGACAGTCTCAATGCCATTATGAATTCCCCTAATAGCAGCGAATCCGACAAGGCGAAGGCAGCGGCAGCCATGGGAGAGAATACCACCGCAGCACTGCTGTCCTCCATGGCAGATGTGCTGACCTCCGACCTACGAAATGCGGGGGAAGATACTTCTGCTACAGATTTACAAAACCAGATGGCTGCTCTTACCGCAGCGGCAACCCTGGATCCGGAGGCAGCCAAGGCAGCCTTAAATCAGGTACAGGATGCTCTGGATAATGCCACTGGTTTAGATACCGATACCACAAGTTCCCTCCAGAGCAGTCTGGCGGATGCGAAAGAAACCATTGCCCAGGCAAATACAGGAGGGGGAACCCTTACCGGGAAGGAGCTACAGGACTTGCTGGATTCCATCTTAAATGGAATACTGGGAAGTGGAGGCTATGACAGTGCCTCGGCCTGCCAGCAGACCGGCGCAATGCTTGCAATGGAATGGTATGGCGAGGAGAAAAACAGCAGTGCCGCCCTGAATCTGGCAGCTACCTTAGCCAAACAGGGAGTGGAGGAGAAAAACCCCTACCTTTATGAGAAATATTCCGACAGCAGTGAGGCGTATCTGCCCTTACAGACTTTAGCCAACGTGCTGGGTTACCGCTATATTTTTGACGATGCCCACAGCACCGTTACCTTACAGAAATCCAAAAGCTACTATCTGTTCACGCTGGCAAAACAGCAGTACGAAAGAGAGGGCAGTGTGACCAGGGAGCTTTCCGTACCGCCACAGTTTTCCGGGACGATGTACATCCTGGGAACAGACAGTGAAAGTCTTTTTGATACGAAGGCAGAATATTTTAGAAATGCCCTTTACGGAGCCGCAGGAACTCCCGATGTGGAGAGTCTTGCGCAGCAGATTTACGAACAGTTACTGGAAGGAGGCGCATAAGATGGCAGACTATACGATTATCGCAGATGTCAGCTCTTATATAGTGAAAACCCTCAGGGAAAAGATGTGCCCGGAGCCTGTGCCATCTCCCAATAACATTGAAATTTCCTCCCCCGCATCCCAGGATGTGGACTATATCGTAGGACTTTACCTGTACGAGATTAAGGAGGAATCCCAGATTGCCCGTCCCTCCATTGTGGACAGGGGCAAGATACAGCTTTTACAGCCGCCGAGACCATATAGCTTATATTATATGGTATTTATCAACGGTTCTTCCCAGATGGGACTCAAAGCACCGGATATACAAAAAATTATTGGCAGAGTGGCACAGATTGTAAATGACAACAGTTCTGTGCTGCCCCAGGAGCTGCAGCCGTGGCTGGACGCCTCGGAGCCTCCCATCGTGTTGTCTCAGGCGAAGATAACACTGGAGGAAAAAGTAAGGGTGTGGCAGGCAATCAACAAACCCTATGAGATCAGCCTGTTCTATAAGGCGGCACCCGTATTCCTGTCCAGCGAAGTGGTGGTTGAGCCTCCTCGTGTCAGTGAGGCATCCTTCGGGATTAATCTTATGGGAAAAGAGAGGGGGAGTGAGCGATAAGTGGCAGATGCTGAAATTCATTACAAACTGGATTTGATTGTCCGGCTGGTGGACACCACCACAGGAAAAGCCATCGGGCAAAGACAGGTGACCTTTCAGAATGAGGAACAGGTGATTCCTTTTCTGAGAAGGGATGAAGGTTTGTATATTCTGCTGAACCGTGGCAGGAACGACATCGAGTTAGCCATTCAGGTGACGGGATATCTGCCCGCAAAGGTGCAGATTTGTTACGCGGAACTTTCTGAAAACTACCCGGAAGTGGAAGTGGCGATGATTCCTGAAGTCAGCACCAATGGATTTATCAATATGCTGACGCTCACAGGGCACTGCCCCGGAATGGAATCCATTGTGGCGGTTTCCCTCAAAAAACCATATGGAGCGGTAGGTAGTTATCTGGAGAAGAAACAGACTCTGAGACTCTATTATACCAAGCCCCTGGAGGAGATGTCTTATGCGGTGGTTCATGAACAGCAGCAGGAATTCGAGGAATTCCAAATCAGAAAGAGGATTGATAAGCTGAATGTCAAGCTGGCAAAACCTCTGGAAATGGCTTGCAGACCGAAAGAAATGGTTGTCCGCATTGTGCGGGGCATGGTAGACAAAGATGGAACCTACCTGCTTCGAATCCAGGAGGACAGCGGCGGAACCGAATATCTGGTCCGCTATGTAGTAAACGGAAAGGCAGCCTTCAAGAAAATCTCCACAGAAAGTATGCAACTGATTGGAGAGAGTGAAGACGAAGGAGGAGCGTAGAAGATGGGAATTGTGGCTGTAACGGGCGCACAGTGCATGTGTACCTTTGGTACGACGCCCTGTAATTTACAGGTGACCTCGCAGACCACCTGCCTCACGGAAGGCAAGATGATTGCAACCATAAAAGACATGCAGCCCAATGTGAATCTGATGCCCTTCGGCATGTGTACTTCACTGGCAAATCCGGCAGTGGCAAGTGCTACAGCGGCAGCACTGGGAGTGCTGACACCTCAGCCCTGTACCATGGTTCCCGCAGGAACCTGGACACCCACCGCACCGAAGGTGATGGCGGGCGGAGCACCCTGTCTCACCAACGAGGCAACGCTGATGTGTGGCTTAGGAGCCGGAACAATCAAAATTATCGTACCGGGACAGACCAAGGTTTTGGTATAAGCAGACTCTTTTTGCAGAGCAAAATTTTAAAGGAGTCTGCGAATTGTTGCTGGAACGAGGTATGAGTGAACAGTAAGAAAGGAGTTAAAATAATGGCAGAATATTTTTCACCAGGCGTATATGTAGAAGAATATGATAACTCTCCCAGATCAATGGAAGGTGTGGGAACTTCTACCGCAGGCTTTATCGGCTTTGCAGAGAAAGGACAGACACTGGGCGCCCCCAGTCTGGTTACAAGCTACCGCAGCTTTGTAAAACAGTTCGGAGGCCCTTTAAGTGAGTTCGGATACGGCGAGTACCGTTATCTGGCACCCAGTGTAGAGCAGTTTTTCGCAAACGGCGGAACCCGCTGCTATGTTTCCCGTGTGATTCCCCCCGATGCAAAGAAAGCATCCGCAAAGAAAGGTTTCCTCACGGTTACCGCAGCCAATGAAGGAAAATGGGGCAACAAAATCCAGATTACCTTAACCACTGTAACCAAACGGAAAATGCAGTTAGTTGGCAAAAACGGCGAGGCTTATATTGCGAAAACCGTAGAAGGTTTCCGGGAAGGTGACCTGGTTATCGCAGGTGAGGAGTACAACCGCATCAAGAGCATTTTCGATAACAGCATCGTATTTGAACAGGAATTCAAGGGCGAGGTGGTAGACACCGCACTGATTCCCACCACCGTAGTTTATCTGGTGGAGACCGACATGAGCATCCGCTATGGCGAGGATGTGGAGAACTATGCAGGACTGAGTGTCAATGTGGCAAATCCCAACTTCTTCGGCTATCGTCTTGTGAACAGCGAGCTGGTAAAAGCAGAAGTGGAAGTACCGGAGACCATCGGCAATCCCGCAGAGGCAATTCTGGGTGAAGGCAACACCAGCGGCATGTTTACCCTGGACGGTGGTCTGGACGGCTCTATGAGCAAAGTCAATGCAGGTATCTTCATCGGTGAGGACAATGGCCCCGGAAAGAGAACCGGTCTGGCATCCTTTGAGGAGAACAGCACTGTCAGCATGCTGGCAATTCCCGGCGTGACCATCCCGGAGGTGGTTGTGGCACTGGTAGGACACTGCGAGAACTTAAAGAGCCGTTTCGCTGTCCTGGATATGCCCAAGGATATGTACAAGACCAAGGATCTTTTACAGTATCGTGAAATGATTGACAGCACCTACGCTGCCATGTATCATCCCTGGATTCAGGTCTTTGACCGTTCTTCCAACCAGCCTGATTTTATCCCCCCTTCAGGTGCAGTGATGGGTGTTTACTCCAGAACCGATACCAACAGAGGCGTACATAAGGCGCCTGCCAATGAGACTGTTTTCTGTACCGGTTTAAGTGTAAATTACAACAAGGCAGAGCAGGATATCTTAAATCCCGCAGGTGTGAACCTGATTCGTGCGATTCCCGGACAGGGTATCCGTGTGTGGGGCGCAAGAACTGCAAGCAGCAACTCTAACTTCAAGTATGTCAATGTGAGACGTCTCTTTATCTATGTGGAGGAGAGCATCAAGGCAAATACCAACTGGGTTGTATTCGAGCCCAACGATGTGGCTCTGTGGCAGAGAGTCCAGATGACCATTTCCAGTTTCCTTGACACCATGTGGAGAAACGGTATGCTGGCAGGTGGTTCTGCATCCGAGGCATACTTCGTAGAGATTGGACCTTCCACCATGAGCAGAGATGACATTATGAATGGGCGTCTGATTTGTAACGTAGGTATCGCTCCTTCCCGTCCTGCTGAGTTCGTTATCTTCCGTGTAACCCAGCATACCGCAGAGAGCGCAGGCGGAGAAGGCGAAGAATAAAGCAGATAGGAAACAATAACAGATAGAAAAGGAGTAGAAGATTATGGCAGCAAGCGCATATCAAACAGAAGGACAACTGTACTATCCCTTAACGAAAATGAACTTCCTGGTTCATGTAGACCAGGTAGAGGGAACCGCAGCTTTCAGTGAGGTAACAGGAATCGAGGCGACGGTTGATGTCATTGAGTTCCGTCAGGGAAATGCCAACAGCCTTGCACCGGTAAAGATTCCCGGTCTGGTAAAGCATGGCAATGTCACCCTGAAAATGGGATATACCTTAGACAGTGCATTTAAGACATGGATTCAGGAGTGTGTCAGTGAGACCAGAGGTCAGATGCCCCGTTATAATGTGCAAATCGAAATGATTGACATTAACGGAGGCGCACCGCAGGCTGTGGCAACCGCAGTAACCGGTACCAGAGTATGGCAGTTGACCAATGCCTGGGTAACCAAGTATACCGCTCCCGATTTAAACGCATTACAGAGCGAAGTGGCAATCGAGACAGTGGAGATTGCTTATGAAGAACTGATTATCCCGAACTAGGAACCTACATAGAAACAGGGAACAGGCGTCCGGGGGAAACCTCGGATGACCTGCTAAGGGGAGAAACGTGAATGTTCTCCTTTTAGCAGATTACAGCCAGGAAACATGGATGAAATAAAGGAAAGAGCAGCAGGAGGAAATGGTATGGAAACAGTTTATGAATTTACACTTCCCAAAGGATATGTGGATGGAAGTGGGGAAGTACACCGCAGAGGAAAAATGCGTCTGGCAACCGCCGTGGATGAAATCAGTGCCACCAGAGACCCCAGAGTGTTGAGCAACCCCTCCTACCTTACCATCGTAGTGCTGGGAAAGGTGATTACGGAGCTGGAAGGTCTGACTATGGTTACCCCCAATGTCATCGAAAAGCTATTTACCGCCGACCTTGCATTTTTACAGGATATGTACCAGAAAATCAACGATGTGGAGCCGCCCACGATGAAGGTGGTATGTCCCCACTGCGGAGAGGTCATTGAAACCCCGGTAAATTTTACTATGGAGGGTTAAGGCTTTATCCCAAGGATGCGATGTATCAGGAGATGGCGTTTATTTCCTACTACTTTCACTGGGGCAGCGAGGATGTGATGCAGCTTGACCACAGGAGCCGGAGGCGTTGGTGCCATGAGATTTCCGAGATACATAAGAGCATTAATCCCTCAAAGAAGAACAAGGAAAAGAGCATTTTAGACATGAAACCCACCAGATAGTGGGAAAAGGAGATGGGTGCTATGCCAGACAGCACGAATCGCACAACAATCAGCGAAATCCCCGCTGACCAGCAAATCGGAGGAAGGAAAGACTGGGGCAATAAACTGGTAGTCAATACCGGTTTAAATCCTGTGGTCAATTTTAATTTCATGCTGCGGGTGGAGGGGGTGTTTGACCTGCCCTGCAAGTCTGTCAAGGGAATTCATCGGGAGAATGAATTTGACTATATCCAGGAGGGCGGCTTAAACGACTATGTCCATCTGAAACGCAAGCCCATCAGCAAACCCTTTACCTTTCAGGTAGAGCGGTATGTGGGTGTCAACTGGGTAGATCCCCTGCCACTGGGAACAGAATTGACTCTGCCGGTCATTTTGTTTGTGAATACCCATGTGTTCCCTGGACTTCAGCCGGTGCGGAATTATGTGTTTACCGGATGCACGGTCATCAGCAAGGACTACGGGGAACTAAATGCGGAGGTCAGTGGACTGCTGGTGGAGACGGTGACCATCGCCTACCGGGAGATGGTGTGCCTGGATATTCCCAACGATGCCTACGGAGAGGATACCTGGGAATTTGACGGGAAAAACCGGGAGGGCAAGGACAAGAAAAAGCGGAAATATAATGCGAATCTTTACAATACGGAGTGGGAGACTTCCGATGCCTACAGCTCTGTCAAGAAGATGGAGGAACGGGCAGCCGCGACAAAGTGGGATATCAAGTCGGATAAGAAACCTAAGAATGCCAAGTTCTCCAAGGAGGAACTCACCACCGCCCAGATGAAGGAAAAGGCGACAAAGGATAGATGGACACCGGAGAAGGACGAACAGGGGCACTTAAAAACCAAACATGGCAGAGATTACGAACAGTATGTTTCTGACTATAACAAAGAGATACAGAATGAGATAGAGTCTGCCCAGACGGAGGAAGAAAAGAAAGCGGCGGAGGACAAAAAAATCGCCATGAATGGCAGCCAGCCGAGAAAGTATGAACACTCAGAAGCTGCCAGAAAGAACAGCTCCGCGAAAGTGACAGAAGGAGAACTGACTGCTGCCCAGATGGAGGCAAAGGCAGAGCAGGATAAGTGGACACCGAAGAAGAACGAACAGGGGCAGTTGGAGGTAAAACACGGCAGGGATTACGAGCAGTATGCCACCGACTATAACAAAGAAATCCAGAAAGAGATAGAGTCTGCCCAGACGGAGGAAGAGAAGAAAGCAGCGGAGGGCAAAAAAATCGCCATGAATGGCAGCCAGCCGAGAAAGTATGAACACTCAGAAACTGCCAGAAAGAACAGCTCCGCAAAAGTCAAAGAGGAACTGACCGCCGAGGAGATGGAGGGAAAGGCAAAAAAATACGAACATTCGGATGTTGCCAGAAAGAACAGCTCTGCGAAGGTCAAAGAGGAACTGACCGCCGCCCAGATGGAAGCTAAAGCAGAGCAGGAGAAATGGACACCGAAGAAGGACGCATCGGGACATTTAGAGACCAAGCACGGCAGAGATTACGAGCAGTATGCTACCGACCATAACAAGGAGATTCAGAAAGAGATTGATGCCGCCCAGACCCCGGAGGAAAAGCAGGAGGCGGAGGGCAAGAAAATTGCCATGGGTGCTGCTGCCAACCGTTTATGGCCCGCCCAGTCCAGTGCCAATACGGAAGAAATGATAACCCCGGAGGCGAGACAGTACCAGCATAGCAGCACACCCGGACAGTATGAGGCAGCCAGACATAATCAGAAAGAAATAAGCCGGGCTGACATGGAGTCAAAGGCAGCTGTGTGGCCTCCCCAAAACAGTGCCCATACAGAAAAAATGAAAACACCGGAACCCCGGTTATGGCCAAAGGTCAAGAGTGCCAGACAGATTACAGAGTTTTTGAAAAAGCATTGATAAGAAAGCAGCAGTACAAGCTGGAGGAAGGAGGGAATCGACATGCTGACCATACATACACCGATAGAGCTTACCGTCAATCCCTCGATGCTGCAGCTTCATGATAATTTTACAGAGCGCATTAGCGGCAATTACAAGATACTGGGAGCACGGCTGGAGCCGGAGGACATGCTGCATTTTCTCTCCGGACCGCCGGAAATTTATCTGGCAGAAGGGGGCATGACCTCCCTGGTGAACAACCAGAACAACGTGGAAAACCGCACCCTGAAAATGGATGTCATCAACAACGTGCTGAACCGGATTCTGGTATCGGATACCTATCACATGACCTACCAGGATGAGGTGTTTATCACCTCCATCTTAAAGAAAATCGGTGTGACCGATGTGCGGGAGTTTATCCGCCAGGTGCAGAATGTCAAGGAGGAAATAAAAAATACCACCCAGCTTACGGACTTGTACTGGTCACAGAGTGAGGCACTTTCCCAGCTTTTGGAATTCCGTCAGGAACAGGCAAAGCAGGAAAAGCCATCAGAGACAGAGGCAGAAACAACGGAAAGTCCTGTTTTCTGGTTGCAGCAGGAGATTATGAACCGCCTCCAGACCGGTGTGATTTATCAGGAACTGCGGAATTATATTTCCAATTCCTTCCAACAGTCCAGCTTTATCGGGGGAACGGAGATGCAGATTAGCGAGCAGTCCATCACCGCCCAGCAGATTCTTTTAAATAAACTGAAAAACTATACCACCACAGAGGAACAGCCTCTTGTTTATCACTATCTCAACACCTACGAGATGGGGGATGAAATCCAGGTGGAGGAAAGTCACGACCAGGTGGTGAGCCAGATGGTACAGGCAGTATTGTTGAACGCCCTGCATCAGATGTACGCCATCCGCACCGAGGAATTGTTACGGCAGGATAACGTGTGGTATCAGCTTGCAGGGGCAGTGTACCAGGCGGCGGAAAATACCTACCAGCGTTTTGACGCCTACCACGAACAGCATACCTTAAGCAAAAAGGATGCAGATAGTTATACCCGGACGGTACAGCAGTATCAGAAAAAGGAAATCCAGGCAATCCAGCAGTTCTTTACGGAACAGGAAAACAATATTACCCGGTATTCCACGGAAATTAACCCTCCGGGGGCAGAGTTAAATTATATTGTCCAGGAGGGGGACGAGGAGGAAGTAAAGCCGGATTTCCAGAATCGTCAGCAGACCTCCGGTGAAGAACGGCGGGAGCAGTCCCAGCCCCACGGACAGCAGATACAGACTATTACCCGGCAGGAAATCCTGTTAAAGCAGCAGCTGGAACAGATTAACCAGAACAACATCCAGAACAGCCAGCTTTTACAGCAAATCATAGAAAGACCGGCAGAAAACCGGGAGGTTCCCAGAATCAACCGGGAGGCAGCAAGAAAAGACGGACTGCGGGCGCTGACCCAGCCCAGGGAAGTGCTGATGGAATATCTGGAAACCCAGACCCATGAGGAACAGCAGAGAGAAACCATCCATGAGGAACTGACCAGAGTGTTTGGAGAGCGGACAGTGAGAATTCTGGAGACACTGGAAAAATACCAGAAAACCCCTGAACTTGTCACCGCTTCCGGTCAGGTGGTGCCGGATGCCGCAGGGATGCTGGTTCGTGATATCCAGTTCCAGGATCTGGAGAACCAGACAGAACTGGTTCATCGCACCGAAGAACGTTCCCAGGAGACGGTTCATGACATCCAGACACGGGAATTATTAAAAGAATATCTGCCGGAACAGGTGCGGCAGGTACAGCAGACCACCAAGAGAAACGTGGAACGGGTGGAGCTGCTCCACCGGGAGCAGGAGACGAATCTGGAGGAAGAAGTGCTGGAGGAAATCAGGGGACTGCAGAGAACCACACGGGTGGAAAACCAGCAGACCATCCAGCAGACTATCGAGAGAAATACCACCCAGGAAGTCATTAACCACAGAGTCAACGAGTTTCAGACCAGACAGAATGAAGAACTGGTTCGTCTCATTGACGAGAAGGTACAGCGCCAGCTGGGAGACATTTCCGAGCAGGTCTATGGAAAACTGGAAAAACGAATGGACACGGAACGCAGAAGACGTGGACTTTAGAATAGGAGGTGAGGGCAATGGACTGGAGCGGTCTGGGACAATCCGTCAAAAGTGATGCAAAGGGTATAACAGGAAATATCGCAAAGGCAGTTCTGGTGTTTCCGGATTCCGTGCCCTCCGACATTAACTTAAAAGACGGAGACGCAGTGGGTGCCTTTGGGGCTGCCCTTGGCGCAAAGCGGACAGGAACCTACATCCATTCCTTTAACATGCAGAATAACGGCATCAAAAATATTTCCAAAGCGGCTGCCAATACCAGTCTCATTACCCACAATCTGGAAAGCGTGGGGGCGGGAACCGACAATCTGCTGGCAGCCCTGGACAGCGGAAAAATCAGTGGAAAGAAATTCACGGTACCCTTCAATCCCTCCACTCTCCAGATTATTGCAAGAGGTGGAGGACGGGCGCCAATCAGTAACTACGGAACCGTGGGAACCAACCAGGCAGGGCGGATTGAGTACCGTGCCCTCGACCCTTATATTACCGTGAATTTCACCCTGGTCTTTGATGCCACCAACAACGCCGACGCCTTTATGGAGGAACGGTTTACCATCGGGGCAACCAATCTTGTGAAGAATACAGTAACCGCAGTCAGCGGAAAAGAATATACGGTTCGGGCACAGGTGGAAGGCTTTCTGGCAGCCCTCCGGGATGAAGCTCACAGAAACATGATCTTTCAATGGGGAAATCTCCGGTATACCGGTGTGCTCAATGCGGTTTCGGGACAATATACCATGTTTAACACCCAGGGTAATCCCATACGGGCAGAGATACAGATTGGAATGTTGATGGCAAGCGCACCCCAGAACAGCTTTGACGGGGCAAGCTACTTAGATTACTGGAAAAATCGCTACGAAGATATCCTGAATAAACAGGGCAGAAAGGATGAGAACGGAAATCTCACTTCTATGACCACAGGAAATATCAAGAGCCAGTATACCAATTTAATCAACTTGTAAAGGGCAGGAGCAGACATGGCATTTGGAGCAAACACCATCGGAAACGGACTGACTTCCGGTTTGACAGGAAATATAAATAAAGCATACATACTGATGCACCAGCCGGATTTAAACCCCACCAGAAAAGCGGACAGCTCCGGCAACTTCGGACTGGAGGGCGCCGCCCAGCTTTTACAGACCGGGGTGAGTGATAAAAAGGGAAGAAACCTGGGAATTTCCGGCTCCGGTCTGAATGGACTGTCGGTGGATTCCACCCTGACCGCAGTGGCGAACCTCGCAGATTACATCCCGGTGCAGGTACAGTTTAACCCTTCCAGCATTTCCTTTCAGGGAATGGGCGGAGAAATCCGCCGGGAAAGTGTGGGCGGTGCCGGAGAAAACCAGTTCCAGCAGTTTGATACCCCTTCAGAAACCACCATGAGCATGGAACTGATTTTCGATGATACCAACAATAAAGACGCTTTTATGATGGATGGGGAAATGTCAGTCCTGAGTGATGCCACTTCGGTGGGAGGGCTGACACAAAGGATTGAGCAGGGCGTTGCAGCTTTACAGGGAAAGAGTTATTCCATCCGGGATACCACGGAGCTGTTCGTGGCGGCGATGGTACAGAGTTTCACCAGAATGGTGGGCTTTGCCTGGAATAAAATGATTTTCTGGGGAGAACTGGTGGGAGTGAATGTGCAGTACACCATGTTCAACAAGACGGGAGCACCAATCCGCGCCAAGGTAACTATCCAGATACGCCAGGATCAGGCAGTGAATGGAGAAAAACCCTACAAGACAGAGGAAAACTGGGAGAAGGCTTTCCAGGCAATGTTTCAGGCAAACCAGAGGACAAATCCCCTGAATGGAAACTTCCTTAATTTAAGCTAGGAGAAGCAGATGGCAACGTATGAATTTGACACACTAAAAAAACAGTATACCCAGTTCCAGCATCCGGTTGCCGTGATTAAGATTAATGGAGATTCCCTGGCAGACAGGGAGAAGGGTTATCCCGTTTCGGATATCCAGATTGATTTGACCAGCGGTTTCGAGGCGTCCATTGCAGAATTCTGCATCTATGATGTCTACGATGAGGAGGCGGGAACCTTTGACTTTCCAGCCAAAAAGGTCAAGGTGCAGCTGGGTTACCGGGTGGAGATTTATCTGGGCTATTCCGGGGAGGCGCGGTGTGTGTTTGTGGGAGTCATCACCCGCATCAATTATCTGTTTGAAAAGCAGGATGTTCCCTGCATCCGGGTGACTGCCATGGATATCAAGGGCGTGATGATGGCAGGCAGCTACTCCGCACAGCTCAAGGCCAGAAACTATGCTGATGCAGTGCAGGAAATTCTGGACAAAACCGCTTATGAGAAACTGGGACAGCAGGGGGAAAAAGTGATTAAGGGTGTCCACGTTGATGCCACACCGGATAAGCTTCGGGCGGTGAATGGCGGAACAACGGCGGTCAGTGATAAGACCATCGAGATGGTGGCGGAGAGTGACTATGAATTTGTGGTAAAGGCGGCGAAAAAGCACAACTTTGAATTTTTCACAGAATGTGGGCAGGTCTATTTCCGAAAGGCAAAGTCCGACACCTCCATTCTGATGGAAATCGGACCAGCAACGGGGATGCACAGCTTTGATGTCTCTTATGACCTGACGGGACTGGTGGAAAAGGTGGTGGTGCGAGGCATGGACGTGTCCAAAGCAAAGCTTATTTCTGCCAACCAGAAGGTTTCCAACAAGATTTCCAATGGCAACAAGGCGAAACCTTTATTAAAAAACAGCCAGAAGGTTTACATTGATTCCACCATCACCTCCAAAGAGGAAGCGGAGGACAGGGTGAAATCTCTGGTGGAAACCATGTCTTACCGGTATGGCACTTTGGAATGTGAGCTGGTGGGACTGCCGGAACTGCAGCCGGGACATTTTATCAGCCTGACCGGATTGGGAGAACCTGCAGAAAATACTTTTTACATCCAGCGGGTTCGCCATATTCTGACCAAGAATGGCAATTACGACACCAGAGTTACAGGAATTTCCGCCGGTTTAGGTGGAAACCCGGGAAATGCAATTGGTGGTGCAATTGGTGGTTTACTATAAAGCGACAGGAGAAAAGCATGGGTCTGTATGACATTATGGATGAAATCGCCGCGAAACAGGTGACGAAATCTGAGACAGGAGATAACCGCATATTGGGTGTGGTGGTGGGCATTGTGGCGAAAAATTACGACCAGAGCATGCCGGGACGGATTTGTGTCCAGGTGCCGGTGCGGGACGATGAGGCGAATGAGCTGCAATGGGCGAGGCTGGCGATGCCCTCCAGCGGAAAAAAATGGGGACATTACTTCTTGCCGGAGGTGGGAGACCAGGTGCTTTTGGCATTTGAGCATGGCAATATTGAAAAGCCCTATGTCATTGGCTGTGTGCCCAAGGACAGCAATCCTTTTCTCACCAAGGCGGTACAGGAAAAGAACCAGTACAAAAAGATTGTGACGAAGAATGGCAATACCATCCAGTTCGAGGACTGCGAGGAGGAGGATGGTGCCAAGGATAAGATTTCCATTTACACACCGGGGCAGGCGCACCGGGTAATTCTGGACAATGAGAAGAAACAGATTCTGGTGGGAGACAAGGATGGCAAAAACCAGATTTCCATAAAAACCGAGGATGACAGTGGAAGAATCGATGTGAAAACGGAGAAAAAACTCACCCTGTCGGTGGGGGATAACATCCAGGTCATCATGAACGCAGACAGCGGTACCGTCAGCATCAAATGTGGCAAGTTTAAGGTGGAGGCGACTGACGGCAGCCAGATTGAGACCAACGGCAAGCTGGGACTGTCCGGCGGAACAGTTTCCATGGAGGCATCCTCCATGTTAAAGGCATCCAGCAGTGGAACCACCAGCATCGGCGGTGCGCCGATTAAAATCGGATAGCAGGAAAGTTTGCAGGTATTGGATAAAGGGAAGGAAGAATAAAATGGAAGATGAAAAATTCCTGGGAACAGGGATGAAGTTCCCTCCACAAATCAATCCCACCACAGGGCGGTTTACCTGTGTATCGGGAAAGGAAAGTATTCGGGAAAGTGTGTATCTCATTCTGATGACCCAGAAGACGGAGCGTTTCATGCGCCCGGAATTTGGCAGTAATGTGATGAGTTATGTGTTTGCACAGATGGACAGCACCATGTTAAACCTCATGGCAAATGAGATTGCATCGGATATTATGACCAATGAGCCGCGGGTGGAGCAGGTGAATGTGAATATGGATCAGGACAGCAAACCCGGCTGTCTGTTTGTGAATATTGATTACACCGTCAGAGGGGAAAATGTCAGGGAAAACATGGTTTTCCCGTTCTATCTGGGAGAAGAACCGGAAGAAGAGAGTAAAGCCTATGAGACAATGGAAAACGACCAGCAATGATGTGACAGCAGAACAGAAGAAAGAGAAAATCCTTGAGAAAATCAGGGAGCTTGCCGCAGCCTATGTACCGGAGTGGCAGTTTACCACAGAAAATCCTGATATCGGTTCGGTGATTGCCCTGCTGTATGCAGACGAGATGGAGGAAAACATCCGCCGGTATCATACCCTGTTGGAGCGGGACTATGTGGAGCTGATGAATATGCTTGGCATTTCCCTAAAGCCTGCTTTTCCGGCACACAGCAATGTGCTGATGCACCTGACGCCGGATACCATTCCCGGCTTCAAGCTGAAAAAGGGGACGAAACTGCTGGGAGGTCCGGAGGAGGATGCCAACCTGATTTTCGAGACTGCCCATAATCTTTATATTACGGAATCCCAGTTAAGATGTGCGTTTATGGCATCTGGGAAAAATGGGAAGGTGATTCCCCTTCTGGGGACATTTCCTCCCATCAGCTATATAAAGAAACAGGAGATAATGCCGGAGGAGGAACAGCCGGGACTTTCCCGTTACCCCTTTTCCCTGTTTCGGTTTGAAGGAGAGGACTATGGAAAATATGGTGTGCTTTTTTTCCATCCCCATCTTTTCGATGTCCGGGACAATGAAATCCTAATGGAAATTGAGGGGGCACCGGAACTGGTATCAGAGATTGCTGCAGGAAAATACCGGCTTTTCTATTATGGAGAGCAGGGCTTTGAACCGGTAAGCGGACTGAGACAGGCAGGGGAAAACCGCCTTGCCTTCCGCAAAGACGGGGAATGTCAGAAGGTGACAGAACAGGGACAGGAGTGTTCCGTGCTGCTGTTAGAACCAGGGCAAATCCCGAAAACCAGTGTCCTGGTATCCCGGATTGGATTCTCCTCATCCGGAGTGGAGAAAACCCCGGATTTTCTCTGGAACGGGACAACAGAACTTGCACCAAAGAGTTTTCTTCCTTTTGGAGAAATTCTTTCCCTGTATGATGAATTCTATATCGGGCATGAGGAGTATTTTTCCAAGCCGGGAGCCAGAATCAGCCTGAAATTTCAACTGGATTTTGCCACTCACATGGTATCCATTCCGGTACAGCAGAAGGAGGCAGAGCTAAAGGTTATTAAGAAAAAACCCAAAAAGGATGTACAGGGAGCACCTGCAGAAATCTATGCGGACGAGATTTCCTTTTCCTATTACAACGGAACCGGCTGGCGGCGGCTGGTAACAGAGACCCCGGTACAGCAGATTTTTGCAAGGGCACAGACCAGTGTCTGCGAGGTTTCCTTTCTGTGTCCGGAGGATTGGAGACCGTTAGAGTCCGATGGATTTGCAGGAAGGAGTATCCGGGTGCAGATTACCAGAGCGGATAATTGCTTTTACCAGCCTGCCATCCATCATTATCCCATCATCCGTGATATGAAGATTACCTACAGCTATCAGGGACGGTTTGAAACTCCTTCCCGGCTGTATGGTTATCAGGGGAGCAGAAAGCGGGATTTGACGGCGGCCATGGCGAAGAACCCCAAAGTCCCGTTGTTTTCCATCAGCAGCTATCAGGATACGGCACTGTATCTTGGCTTTGACAAAAAGATGGAGGACGGTCCCATCAGCCTGCTGTTCCAGATACAGGAGATGGAGGGCTATCAGACAGGAAACCTGACATTTTCCTATTCTACGCGGGATGGCTTTTCCAGATTAAAGATTTCTGATCATACCGACGGACTGAGCCATACGGGAACCCTGCTCTTTATGCCACCCTCCGATATGGCAAAACAGACCTTAGAGGGGCAGGATGCATACTGGATTCGTATTACAGATGAAAAGAAATATTTAGAGGAGCATCCGGCAAAGCAGCCTGTGATTTTGGGTATCCAGGTAAATGCGGTGGAGGTGGACAACATCGACACCATGACGGAGGAAGCCTACTATATTGATGTGTTTGGACCCAATATGCAGTTTGCCTTAAATGCCCAAAATATTTTGTCCCTGGAACTATGGGTGAATGAAATCGGTCTGTTTTCGGAAAGCGAAATGAAACGTATGATCACCGAAGAACCGGAAAAAACCAAAGCGGAGTATTCCTTCATGGGAGAGATTGAGGAATTCTATGTGAAATGGACAGAGGTGGATAACTTCGATTGCTCCCTCCCCGGTGACCGACATTATGTGGTGGATCGGATGAACAGCAGAATCTGCTTTGGGGATGGCGTCCATGTCCAGATTCCCCGGAACACCAGTGGCATTGCCTTTAAGGTAATTTTACGGCGGTGTGACGGAAAAGAGGCAAATATTCCCGCTGGAAGGATTACGGATTCCATGGGGGGACTGCTTTTTGTGGATCAGGTGGTGAATCCTGTCCAGGCATATGGGGGGATGAATATGGAAACCCTGGAGGAGGCACTCCACCGGGGAACCAGTGTGTTACATGCCAGAAACCGTCTGGTTTCTGCCCAGGACTATGAGCGGGAGGCACTGAATTTTTCCAGACAGATAGCCCAGGCAAAGGTGATTGTTGGGAGAAAAAAGGACGGCAGTGTGGAGCCGGGAGCCATTTCCCTGGTACTTCTCATGCAGGACTATCAGGAGGGGGAGCATTCCTTCTTGTACATTCGGCAGCGTCTCAAGGAGCACTTACAGCAGAAATGTGAACTGACTGCGGAGGGCAGTGAGATGGATATTGTACAGCCTGTTTTCGTGGAGATTTCCGTGGAGGCATGGGTGCGGGTTATCCGGGAGGATGATACCTTTGAAGTCCAGCAGGAATTGAAACGTGTCCTGGAGGACTACTTAAATCCCATTGAAAATGACCGGTGGGAAATCGGAAGAATGGTAAGAAAAGCCCAGATTGAACTCCGCCTGAATATGGAAAAGGGCAAGGCGCTTCTGCATAGACTGATGGTAACCGCCCGGTATCAGGACGAAACCGGCATCCATGAGACGGACATAGAGGCACTTACAGGAAATCCCTACATCGTAGTAACCAGTGGTGTTCATAAAATACATTTTGAACAGAGCAATTAGGAGAGTATATGTTAAATCCCAAGAACATTCCACAAAAGAACCATGAACAGCTCATGGATGAGAATATTGGAAAGATTCCCCTTTATTCAGAGGAATGGACGAACTATAACCCTGCAGACCCCGGAATCACCATTCTGGAAAATCTGTCGGCATTTCAGATTCTGCAGCAGAACCAGATGGATGAGATGCCGGACATTGTCCGGGAAAAGCTGTTACAGCTTATGGGGTACCGTCCCGGAAAGGGAAACGGGGCAAAGGCTTATCTGGAACCCCGCAACGCATTGGAAGATTTTCTGATTCCCGCAGACCAGCGGTTTTATGTGGGAAACATCAGTTTTGAAACCACCCTGGAGCGGAAAATGACAGCCAGCCGGATTGTGGGTGTTTACGGAAGGCTGGAGGAAGGACTTCAAGATTTTGGTTATGTGTTAAACCGGGAGATTGATTTGCAGGCATTTGTTTTCGGAGAGACGCCCAGGGCTGGGATGGAGCTATATCTCCTTCTGGACAAATCCTTACAGCCGGGAGAGCAGGGCATCTTCCATGTCAGTGTGGCAGAACGGTACAGACGAAATCCTTTTGCAGAGAATAACAGCCAGCTATTCTCAGAACTGGAATGGAGCTGCTTTACTTCAGCAGGCTTTGTCCCCATGGAGGTGGAGGATGATACCAACGGCTTTCTCACCAATGGACTGATTCGGGTGACACTGCCACAGCAGCCCATGGAGCGGTACGAACAGGATGGAATTTCCGGCTATGTGTGGCGGGTGGTGCTGCGCAGGGCAGAGTATGACATAGCCCCGGTACTTCTACATATGACGGGATTTTTGTTCCCGGTGATTCAGAAAGAGACACTGGTAATTACCCATACCTTCCAAAAGACAAGCGAGGTGACCTTAAACTGCACCATGCTGGAAACCGGCTATGTGCGGGTATTCTGCAAGGAGCAGAAGGGAACCTCCTATCGGCTGTATCAGGAGTGTGGGGGAGAGCCGGAGCGGGGACGGATGTATCTGCGTAAACGTAACAGCTATGGAGAACACACCTTTGTCTTTGACAGGCAGCGTTTCGACTTTGCACCGGAGCATGTGAAAAACCCGGTGAAGATTGTTCTCTACAACGAAGAAATGATGCGGAAATATTATCTGGGAGAGATTTACGGTTATGATAACCAGGAGATTGCACTGCCCAGACAGCATGTGGTCACCGACACCTTTTCCCTCATTGCAGAGAGGGATGCAGAGGATGGCGGCAAAATTTACGACTTCGTAAAGCCGGGGAAATTGGGAGAACAGGAACTGTCCTATTACCTCTATGAGAACGAGGGAAAGATTGTCATTTTAGATGCCGGGGACTATGTGGGAGCAAAACTATATCTGGCATCTATTGCAGTGACTCTGGGGGAGGAAGGCAATGTGAGGGCTGGCAATACCTTTATTCCCGAAGGCTATGAGGATTCCATCCGGTTCACGAATCCCGTGGCAGGAATTGGCGGACGGTTTCAGGAAACGCTGGAGGATGTACGGAAACGGTTTATCGCAGATATGAACACCCCCCATACCGCTGTTCTGGAAAAGGACTACGAGGCGCTGGTGTACCGGGTGCCGGGACTTTGCATCGCCAAGGTGAAGGCCTGGATGGATAGGGAGAAAAATGAGGTACAGATTGCGGTACTTCCGGGAATGCCGGACAAATTCCCCAAGCTGTCCCGGATTTACCAAAGGGAAATTGAAAACTGGCTGGAGGACAGACGGCTGTTATCCACCCGGATCTGTATCCGGCAGCCGGTTTACCAGGCAGTGATGACCACCGGGACGATTTATGTCAAACCCCATTATGAAAACTGTCGGGAACAGATTGAACGGGTCATCCGGCGGGAATTGGACTATATCCACGGGGAACAGAACTTCGGAACGGTACTTCGTTTTGACAGATTGTTTCATGCGGTGGAGGCACTGGAATGTGTGGCGTATCTTTCGGAATTCGGCGTGGCAGCCGAGGGCGGCACCTACGCAGTTTCGGAAGGAGCCGATATCCGTCCGGACGAGAACTGTCTACTCTATCCGGGGAAGATCAAGCTGGAAATCCAGCCTCTGGTGGAGTACGGGCGATAGGAGATAACAATGGCAGGAATCAAGTATACAATCAGGCAGAACCGCTTAAACAAGGCACTGTTTCAGGGAATGAAACTGGAGGCGGATGGCAGTGTACATACAGAAGAAACAGCGGACAGCAGCTATCTGGTACTGCCCCTGTTGGACAGTGGTGTGGAGGACTGCCCCTGGGGGCGGCTCCATTTTGAACTGGCACTGGAGGAAAACAGTGTCTGCTATCTGTATGTGGCATCGTGCAATGCCAGAACAGGGCAGGAAATGATGCTGGATGCGTCGGTGTCCCTTCTGGAAAAAAAGCATCTTTTACAGTCCTTAGGTGGACTGCAGTTTATCAACAAGCCGGATGTGCTTTTATATGAAATTACAGGGCGCTTTCTCTGGATTGTGGTGGAAGTTCTGGGAGAAAAGGCAGCCCTTTGGAATATCCAGGTGGAGGCACCGGGAGATAACTTCATGCAGACCTTCCCGGAGGTTTACCGGGAGAAGAACAGCTTTTTCCACCGGTACCTTTCCATTTATTCCAGCCTGTATAACGACTTTCAGGAAAAACTGGACAGCCGGGGAGAACTGCTGCCCATAGAAAAAGCTCCCATGGAGCTGCTGGAGGTTTATGCCCGGTGGATGGGCATTGATGTCAACGGCGGCTATCTGGGAGAGGAAACCCTGCGGGCTTTATTAAAGGAGGCACCGGAGCTTCTGCGGAGGAAGGGCACGAAATACTGCGTGGAGCGCATCTGTAACATTCTGCTGGGAGAGACGCCCATCATCGCAGAGCGCAGCCAGATGCAGCGATATATCCGCAGAGACCAGCGGGCTCAGTACGATGCGCTTTACGGGGACAGCCCCTACGATGTCTCTCTGTTTCTTAAGAATTATGTAGAGGAAAAGAAAAAGGAGCAGCTTTTACATCTGCTTGGGCAGTTTAAGCCTTTGCGCAGCCGTCTGCATATGGTATTTTTAGAGCCTGCCGGTGTGCTGGATGAGCATAGCTACCTGGATGAAAATGCAGTGACCTTCACCCAGGAGGAGGGTGTCCTGGACGTGGCACAGATTGCAGACGGAACCATTGTGTTACAATAAGGGGAGAGTAATTTTGGAACAAAAGAGAATCAGATGGTCATTGTTTATAGGATCGTCACTTACGATAGCATTGACGATGGTTTTTTTGTGGATATTGAATAGCAGCGACTCCAGACAGTTACAGCATATGCTCGGGCTTTGCATCATGATTTTGGGAGGAAGTGCGATTATTTCCCTTTTCTTCTTTTTCTGGAAAGGACCCGTCTTTCATATACGGGGACACATTGAAAGCGGAAATATCATGGCAATGCTGATTGCAGTACTGGTTATTATCCAACTTGCATTTGCTTTTGCTGCATACTTTCAGAAAGAACAATATCTTCGCTTTGAACTATATAATCAGCACTTGGAGGAAAGCGTAATCCGTGGGGAGCTGATGAACACGTCAGTGGAACTGCTGACTACACTGGTCATTTCTGTATTCTTTTCTGTAGAAATGGTATGGCTGATGATTAAGCTGACAACTGAGCGCAAACAGGAACGTACATTACAGCCCACTGCACTTTCTTATGTACGCCAGATTGCCTTTTTATTCTATTTTGCATCAAGACTGTCAGCGGCATTTATTCCCATTATGGCTAAGAACTTCGGAGAGACGGTTTTTGGCATGAGTACGAATGCAGCGGCAGCACTTCCACAGTCTACAGAGACCCTGCTTACCTGTGCGGCAATTCTTATCACGACAGAAATTCTCACTCGCAAAGGCTGGAAACTGCCATTTGGAATTGGACTGCTCCTGGTGGCATTTGGAACCTTTCTTTCAGCGGTCTCACCGACACTCATTGTTTTTATCGGTGCAAGGGCGGTGGTTGGTCTGGGATACGGGTTCTGCTGGATGACACTTCGCAACCTTGCATTGTTTGGAAAAAATGACAGCGAGCAGGCATGGGGCTTTTCCATGTTGAATGCAGGCTTGTATGCAGGAATGAATTGCGGATCTTCTTTAGGAGCCATCCTGGCAGAAAAGTTTGGTTATCAGAATGTGTTTTTCATTGCAGCGGCATTGACGCTTCTGTGCAGTGGTGTGATTATCCGTATGGAGAATGCAGTATTGCCAAGAAGGGAGGAAGCATTACCGGAAGAAAAGGAACATGTAAGTTTTTCTATATGGGAAAAACTGCAGGTAATCAGTTTCTCCGTTTTTATGATTGCGCCCTCCTGCATCGTAGCTTCCTATCTGGGGTATTTTCTGCCGCTTTATTTTGAGAGTATGGGAAGAGGTGTTGCCGATGTGGGACGAGCACAGCTTTTGTACGGTGTTGTTATCGTCTATATAGGTCCCAGACTTTCCAGAATGATCATTGAGCGGGACAAAAATCTGCTCATTTCCAACTATGTATACAATTTGCTTTTTTCAGCAGGGTTGTTAATCGTTGGGGGATTTGGCGGGATGACGATGGCAATTATTGCAGTGCTTTGCCTTGCGGTTGCTGACAGTTTTGGGTTCAGTGTACAGAATAATTATTTTCTGGCATTACCCCCGGTAAAGAACATGGGGGGCAGTAAATCTCTGTCTTATCTAAGTCTCCTGAAAAAAATTACAGAGATGCTGGGACCAACCATGTTTGCACTGGTAATCACACTGGGATTTGAACGTGGTGTACAGTTATTAGGAGGTGTGTTTATCGCGGCACTTGCCATGTTTTTCCTGACACAGATCGTTTATAAAAAAAAGAAAGGGGAGTATTTTGCAAGGTGATAGTATCAATTGTCTATGGAGGCTATTCCAGTGAAAAGGATATGTCTACAGAAAATGCACATTACATAAGAGAGGCATTAAGAGAATGTGGCTACGAGACACATTTGGTGCCTTATGAAAAGAATCTGGTTGGAACATTGCGGGCATTGCACACGGATATCGTGTATGTCTGTGTGCAGGGAAAGGGACATGGTGACGGGACGATACAGGCGATTCTGGAACAGGAGGGAATTCCATTTACCGGAAGTGGTTCTCATGCTGCGGCAATCATCAATGACAAAATACTGTGTAAGCTTTACTTTGACCGTTGTGGTATCCGTACACCCAAATGGCAGATTTTGACCAGGGAAGATTTCAGAAATGGAAATTTTGATGCAGATGCCTTCGGATATCCTTTTGTCGCGAAAGCACCGTCAGAAGGAGGAAGTTTTGGTATCGCATTGGTTCAAAACAAAGAGGAGCTGCCCAGACTGGAAGAGGTATTTTCTTACGAATCTCCCATTTTGATAGAAGCTTTTGTCCCGGGTTCCTTTTATACCATTGGTATTCTGAAACGAAAGGGAAAGGTATTCACGCTTCCCTGTGTGCGTGGTGTGGAAAGACAAGATGGGAAAGACATCGATGAACCGGGGAAACTGAAAGTGTTTACCGGAGATTACGCGGTAAGAGAAAGCAAATTGCCAAAGGAAACACGGTTACAAATGGAAGAACTGGCAAAACAGGCATTTGGGGTCACTGGGGCAGAGGACATGGCGAGAGTTGATTTCATGGTATCCGAAGAGGATAAGCTTCCCTATGTACTGGAAATCAATGCAGTGCCAGGATTAAAACCGCGAAGTCTGTTTCCGGGGGAGGCAAAAGCAGCAGGGATGTCCTATCAGGAATTGATAGAAGGGATTTTGCTTTCCGCATGGGAAAGAACGAAAGAAGGTGGAGCGACAAACAATGTTTAAAAACATGAAGATTGGAATTAAAATTTTACTGGTTATTCTCCTGATGTCACTGGGGACATTGTTGATTATTTCTGTCAATTCTTATCTGCAGATGATGAAACTTACCAATGAATTTCAGAGAGTAAACACCACGCTGGGAAATACGGCTTCAGAGGACAGCAAGCAGGCATTGCAGGAGCAGATGGAAGACAGTCTTGGAAAAATAGCCCAGAAACAGGCACAGATTTCGAATGAAAAGCTGAGACGGATACGCAATGCCATTGACTGTGCAGCTGGATATATCAGCGGATTGTATGAAAAGGAGGATGAATTTACAGGACATTCCCTGCCGTTTCCTTATGAGACAGAAGATGGTACAGCATGTTCCAAATATATGCTTGCGCCGGGAGTGGAGGACACATCCAGACTGCAGCAGGAAGTCAGGTTATTATCCAATTGTGAACTTTTGTTTGCACCGGAACTGGAACACAATCCCATGATGGATAATATCTATCTGGGAACCAGAGAAGGTATTTACTACCGGTATTCCAGGTCAAACCTTTACAATCCGGATTATGATCCCAGAAAGAGAGATTGGTATCTTGAGGCATCCGAGGCATCAGACTCCATCTGGATGGATACCTATCAGGATTACTACGGAAAACTCTGCGTGACCTGTGCCAGGAGTTTCACAGGGGAGGATGGAACGATGAAAGGTGTTGTAGCCATGGATATTACCATCCAGGACATGTTGAATGAGATTGTGGCAACCAAGATTGGAGAGAGCGGTTATGCCTTTGTACTGGATGACAGGCTTGCGTATCTGGCGCACCCCGATTTTGTAAAGGATGGCTTTGAACAGACACTCAGCAGCCATATTGGTGAAAATCAGGCAATTCTGGAGGAAATCAGGAATCAGGATACCGGAGTGGTACAGGCACAGGTAGATGGTGTAGACTGTTACCTTGCATATGCAACATTGGAGGAAACCGGATGGAAACTGTGTATCAGTATTGATGTGAATGAAATCATTGCACCTTCGGTGGCTACCAAACAGGAAATTGATGGCATTACAGCAGATGCCCAGCAAATGGTAAGCAAGACGCTTTCCAATGTAATGATACGGTTTATCATCTTCTTTGCATTGGTTGGAATGATTGTCATTATGATTTCCTTTACGGTTGCGGGAACAATTACCAGACCAATCCAGGAACTGGCACAGAATGTGGAAAAGATTGGACATGGAAATCTGGATGTGAGGATGAAGGTGGAATCCGGTGATGAAGTGGGAGAACTGGCACAGACCTTTAATGAAATGCTTTCAGATTTACAGTCATACATTAAAAATTTATCGGAGGTAACTGCAGAGAAGGAGAGAATTGGGGCGGAGCTGAATGTGGCAAACAATATCCAGGCAAGCATGCTTCCCTGCATTTTCCCTGCATTCCCGGAACGTCAGGAAATTGACATTTATGCAGCAATGAATCCGGCGAAGGAGGTAGGAGGAGATTTCTATGATTTCTTCCTGGTAGGAAAAGAGCATCTGGCACTGGTAATGGCAGATGTTTCTGGAAAAGGAGTACCTGCAGCCTTGTTTATGGTCATTGCAAAGACACTGATTAAAAACCGTGCGCAGCTGGGAGAAGAGCCGGCTGTGGTACTGGAACGAGTCAATAATCAGCTGTGTGAGAACAATGAGGCAGACATGTTTGTCACAGTATGGCTTGGCATCTATGAGTTTCGTACCGGCAGACTGGTTTATGCGAATGCAGGGCACGAATGCCCGGCATTGATGCGTGCCGGCAGAAACTATGAACTGATCCGGGAAAGTCATGACTTTGTAGTCGGTGGAATGGAGGGCATGCCATATACCCAGCATGAAATCACTCTGTATCCTGGAGACAAACTGTTCTTGTATACAGATGGCGTTCCGGAGGCAACCAATGGGAAGGAAGAGTTGTTTGGGGAGGAACGCATGCTCACAGCACTGAATCAATGTGTAGACATGACGCCAAAGGAGACTTTGAACGAGGTAAAGAAAGAAATTGATGAATTTGTGGGCAAGGCATCTCAATTCGATGACCTGACCATGCTTTCATTTGAAGTAAGAATACAAAAAGAGAGGGAAAGAAAATGAACGTAATCGCAACAGATTGTGAAACTTATATGAGACTTTTAGTGGAGGGCAGAGTGGACACCAACACCAGTCCCCAGCTCCAGCAGGCGATTCTCAATGCCTTTCAGAAAAAGAGTGATGTGGTGGTGGATTTCTTGAATGTGCCCTACATCTCCAGTGCGGGACTCCGCGCCCTGCTTATCGGGCAGAAAACGGCGGCATCCAAGGGAGGCAGCATGAAACTCACCAACGTGTCCGATGTGGTGATGAACATTTTTGAAATGTCGGGCTTTAGCAAAATTCTGAAAATCGAGTAGAAAAGGTACATAGAGTGACAGATGATACAGTTTGAGGATGTGACCAAGACCTTTCCGGACACCGGAGTAACCGCCCTGTCCCATGTGAGCTTTCATATTCTGCCGGGACAGATGACCTTTATTTTAGGGCAGAGCGGTTCGGGGAAAACCACCCTGCTGAGGCTGCTGTTGCGGGAACTGACAGCGGACACCGGAAGGGTGTGGGTCAATGGACAAAATATCGGTAGTCTGAAAAACCGTAATGTGCCGGCATACCGCAGGAAAATAGGCTTTGTATTTCAGGATTTTAAACTGCTGCGGGAGCAGACCGTGTTTGAAAACGTGGCGATTGTAAAGAGGGTGTCAGGAGCAAAGGAACGGGATATTTTATCCCAGGTGACCATGGCACTCCGGGTTGTGGGAATGGAGGCTGCCTTTTACAAACCTGTGACCAGTCTTTCCGGCGGGGAACAGCAGAAGGTGTGCATTGCCAGAGCCATTGTTGGCAATCCCCACTGTATTCTGGCAGACGAGCCCACGGGAAATTTAGACCCAAAACAGGCACGGGAAATCATGCTGCTGCTGGAGCAGATTAACGGATTGGGAATTACCACCCTGATTGCCACCCATGACAGAGAGGCGATTCGGGACATGGACTATCCGAGACTGTATCTCAGGGATGGAATACTGGAGAACGGGGAATAAAAATGGCAGATGTGAAAATTAACAGAACCATAGAATTAGAGGCACAGACGGACAAGCTGAACACCCTTCTTACCTTGCTGGAAAAAGATTTGGAGGCAGCAGAGTGCCCACAGGAGACGAGAACCGTGGTAGAAATCTGCGCGGAAGAAATTTTTGTCAATATTGCAAGCTACGCCTACGGGGAGGAAACGGGCATGGCGCGGATTGAGGAGCGGATTGAAGAACGACGGATTTCCCTTTGCTTTCAGGACAGGGGAACACCCTACAATCCACTGGAAAAGAAAGATCCAGACACCACTCTTTCTGCAGAGGATCGGCAGATTGGGGGACTGGGAATCTTTATGGTAAAGAACATGATGGACACCGTGGAATATGCCTATGAGGACGGCTGTAACCGTCTCACCATGACTCTTTCCTGGTAACATGGAAATGACAGCACAAAGAACCGGACAGGGGAAAAGACGATGAGCATGAATGACAGATTCAGTGAAGAACTGCGGCAGCAGCCCTTTCAAAGCTATGAAGAATATATGGATTATATCTTCGCCTGCGTGAACACCAGACTGACAGATTATATTGAAAACCTGAAAGGAAAATATGCGGCAGGACAGGGACAGTATAAGAATGTCATGTATCCCGACATTGAGATTGCATACAACCTGTGTAATGATCAGGTGCTGCAGTTTACCATAGGGCAGCTCCAGGAGGAGACGGAGGAAGAATCCGGAAAAGTCCGGGAAGGTATGGATGAGGAGCTGCTGGATTTACTTGGGGCTTTCCAGGAGGAACAGTCTCCGGAAGAAAAAGAGGATAAGACAGAAACCCTGTCAGTGGAGGAGATGCTTACCTTTATCGATGAGAGAATCGCCCTGACTCAGGCACAGAACTATCCCTTTTATGAGATTTGCAGGAAACTGGAGTTTGACCATTTCACCCAGTTTGCCCTGGCAAGCGCATTGTTGTCCTCCACCCAGACCAGCTATGCATCGGTTTATCAGATTGTCAATGAAAATGCGTCCCTGACAGCTCCCACCGTGGAGTCTGCGGCAAGACTGTACTTTGGCAGACAGTTCTCCATTACTATGGCATCCTCCCACATGTCCGTGGCACTGGAGCATTTACAGCCCATCATGGATTTGCGGGTGAATTCCAACATGCCCTTTTCCACGGTACTTACTCCGGATAAGCGGATGATTGACTTTCTTTTTGGTAACAATCCCCTGCGTCTGGATGAAAACTACCAGCGGTTTTTCCACATGCTCACCGATGAGAAGGAGTTAGACCCCATCATGGCAAACCGCACCCAGCTGGAGGCAATGGAAATCTCCTACGAGCAGGGTGTGCGGATTTTCAGCTGGTACGGCGATGAGGGAAGTGGACGGAAATTCTTTATCAAACAGTTCTGCAGGGAACAGGGAATCCGGGCGATTACCCTTAATTGCAAAAAACTGTTTGTCTATGACTTTTCCTTCGTGGAAAAAGCACTCTGGGCAATCCGCAGAGAATGTATTTTTACCGATGCCTGCTGCTGCCTCAATGAACTGGATTTCCGGGAGGATGAAAAGGAGAAATACATCGGCTACATGGATTTGGCAGTGTCCAAACTCCGGGAGCACCACATTCTGATTTTCCTTATGAGCCGGGAAAAGCTTCCCTTAAAAAGTGTTACGGACGAGGAATTCACCGAGCTGGAACTTCCCACACCGGGCAACCAGGAACGGGAGGACTGCTGGAAGTATTTCTCCAAAGACTACGGACTGGATAAGGATGTGGAACTGCCGGAGATGGCAACCAAATTTCTCTTTACGCCGGGAAAAATCAAGTCAGCACTAAAACAGGCAAAAAGTTTTTCCATGATGAACCATGAAATCCTGATTTCCAGGGCAAAACTTTTTGAGGGCTGTTACAACCAGATGAGTTCGGAGCTGACCCAGAAAGCAACCAAGGTCAAGGCGAACTTCGGTTTTGAAGATATTGTCATGAATGCCAGCCAGCGGGAGACTTTAGAGCATGCCATTGACCAGATGAATTTCCGCAAGCAGGTCTATGATAACTGGAATTACACCAAGAAATATCCCTACGGCAGAGGACTTTCCGTTCTGCTGTTCGGAGCGCCCGGTACCGGAAAATCCATGTGTGCCCAGGTTATCGCCCACGAGTTGAATCTGGAGCTGTACCGGGTGGATTTATCCAAGGTCATTGATAAGTATGTGGGCGAGACGGAGAAATCCATCTCCATGATTTTCCGGGAGGCGAAGAAGTGCAATGTGGTCCTGTTCTTCGATGAGTGCGATACCCTCTTTGCCAAGCGTTCCGATGACGGCGGCTCCAACCAGTCCTCCAACAATAATAAGACGGCACTTTTGTTACAGGAGGTGGAGGCGTATGACGGCGTTTCCGTTCTGGCAACCAATTACAAGCACAACATTGACCCGGCGTTTTTCCGGCGTATGAAATATATTGTGGAATTCCAGTTCCCGGATGTGGATACCAGGGAAATGCTGTGGCGGACTACCATCCCCAAGGGAACCCCTTTAGCGGACGATGTGGACATCCGCTTCCTGGCGGAGCGGTTCGAGTTTGTGGGTGGTAATATCAAGAACTGTATTTTAAATGCCGCCTTTCTTGCTGCCGCAGACGGGGATGGCAAAGAGGTGGGCATGAAACATTACCTTATGGCGATTAAATATGAATTTGTAAAAACAGGCAAGGTGTTTACCAGAGCCGATTTCGAGCCCTACGCCTATATGGTGGGACTGGGCGATAAGGAAGAAGACTAGGAAACTGTTTTCACAAGGGATAAGGGAGAAGGAGAGACAGGATGGAAGAATATGTTTTGTTACAGAAAGACAACATGGGAGCATACGCACATATGATACCTGCGTGGCTGTTTATGAAACCGGGAGAGGAAAAGGAGGTGCAGTTTTGGGGAATGTCTGACTTTAAGACTCCCTGTGGGGTTGCGGTTTTAAGCAGAGAAGAGGAAGTGATTACGCTACAGTATTTATATGTGGAGAAAGCACACCGGGGACAAGGGAAAGGACAAAGATTTCTTGCAGAACTTTTGTACCGTGCCCGCCAAGCGTCAGCCCGGATTTTTCAAATAGGATATATTCCCGGAGAATATCCTAAGCTGGAAAGGCTGCTCCAGGGATATCCATTTTTGGAACAGGAAGAAGAAATTACCAGCTTTACCTGTATGTTGAGGGAACTCCAGAATCTGAAAGTTTTGCAGGGAAACAGTAACCATGTAAAGGCACTCTCCCAGTGTACAGAGGAAAGTCTCAGACCGTTTTATCAGGAACTTGTAGAGAGAGGAGACGACTTGGAAACCGTGCCGTTAAACAGACAGGAGTATGTGGCAGAATGCAGTGCAGTGGCAATGGATAACGGAAAACCTGCGGGTCTTTTGTTAGTCAGGGAGGATAAGCCGGGCGAGATTGAGATTCCGTTTCTGGTAAGCTATTCCCAGAATATTACAGCACCGGTTGATATGATTCGCTTTGCAGTCCAGGCAGGGAGCAGAAAGTATTTACCGGAAACCATTTGCAGATTTGCAGTTATTAGTGAAACGCTGATGCATCTTCTGGAAAAGATGGGGATGACTTTTGGAAAAAAACGGAGAAAATGCATATTGGAGTTATCGTATTTTGACCGGTACGAAAGTGCGGCACAACTTGAAATCGACGACGCAGCAGACAGAATATAAGAGGGCAAACACTATGGATCATATGTTTCACTTAAAACAGGATATGACAAATGAGGAATTGCAGAGATTTGCACAGGATCGTATGCAGCAGGAAAAAAACGTAAATGATTACATGCAGCAGCGTGAGCAGCGAGCACAGATGAGTCTGGCACAGCTTGTGGGTAAACCACAGACAGGGCAAGTGGCAGAGAAACCCATAGCGGCAGACATGCCTACATTGGCAGCAGATGAAAAAGACTGGAAACGCAAAAAGAAACAGAAACAGAAAATGCAGCCCCAGGCAAGGGCACTGCAAAACCAGGCACAGGAGATACAGAAAAAGTTTGATGCCCGTGCTGTATCTATTCAGAACGAACAGAAATTAGATGCACAGAGTCGGGCTATGTTTACAGAAACACTCCGGGCAGATATGTTTACACCGAAGTATGTCATGGAGCATTTCGCAGATGTTCGGTACATTTTGTATACCTGGAAGAGACACATTGAGCTGTTTGAAGAAGGGGGAGAGGCTAACAATCTCCTGGCGGAGGATCAGAAACTGCGTCTTGTTCATATGAAGGAAATGTACGAGCAGGGAGAGAAGGCATTTAACGCAGCTCTTGGAGCAATGGGCTTTCGCTATCATCCTGAAATGGAGGAGAAAAAACAATTTGAGGAACTGCCCAAAGAGCAGCAGGAGCAGGCTTTGGAGGATAATAAGGCACTCCGCTCTGCCATTGCAAAAGGAGCGGCAGAAATGGACAAAGCGGTTGCGGATGAGCTGATTGAGAAAGAGATACAGCACCATAAACCGGAGATACTGGCATTTCGGGAGAGTGTGCGCCAGAAGTATCCATTTATTGAATCGGAAAATATGACCCATGACTACGAGTACGATGAGACAGCAAAAATTAAGCAGTTGTTTGAGCAGCATCCGGCAGAATATGAACAGAATAAAGAAGTGCTGGATAAGCTGTACAGGGAATTTTTTAATCTGATGGAGTATAACGGAACCTGCTATGAGATTTCCCGTACGATTGGACTCATTCAATTTGATGAAAAGATTGTCTCCTCCGATAAAATGCAGAGACTTGTCAATCTACAGCTGGAGCAGCAGGAAGGAAAAATGAGTCGAATCCGTGCCCGTGCGGTAGCTATCATGGACGGAGTCAGACATATTGTGCTTGGAAAGGAACTGCCGGAGTCTTCCTATTTTGCTTTAAAGGACTTTATACCACTACAATACAATTTTACCCCGGAGGCACTGGCAGTGAGAGAGCAGGCTGCAGCCTATACAGTGGGTTCCGAGAGAAAAAAGGCAACCTTTGAGAGAATAGCAGAACAGCTTTATGGAGAGCGTGCAGAGGAACTGACAGCAGGAGAAAATGGAAAATATATGCTGTTTATGGAAAAGGACAAGCCGGAACACAACGAAACGGTGGTTCGCACTCTTCTGGAACTTCGCGTGGCTGAGACTATGCAGCGGTCAGGGGGAAAGGATGCGGAACATGGTGCCAAGGATATCGGAAGGATTATGAAGCCGTTGGTGCTGCCCTATCTGGAGCGTATGAGAGATTATGATACAAGGGATCTGGGACATTGTACGCCAGAGGAGCTGATGGAGAAAAATGAGGAGCTACAGGAGCTTGCGCTTATTGGCATGCAGATAGCCGAAGCAGCAAAATACCGCGATCCGGACGATGCAGATGGGCGTTCTATCAGGGATGTATTCTGTGCAGACCAAAAAGAACTTTTTACCATGAAATGCAGTGTCATTGCGGCCTATGCCCAAAAGGCGAGAGGACTTTGTATGGTGAAGGCATACCAGCGTGGCAGTCTGGATGAATCCTGCTTTACGACAGAAGAACTGAAGGAGATGCGAAGCAAAGGCAAATTGCAATCCACGGATCACCTTACCATGGAGCAAATGCTTCAGTGTGCAAGGGAGATGGTGGAGAAAGCGGATGCAGCGCAGGCGGTGGCTTACCAAACTTATCTCCGAACAGACTCCATAAAGGAGAGCTATACGGGGCCAGTTTATGTGAAGAATCAGACGACCCATCCGAAATATCATAAGGAGCGAATGGAGGCTTACGAAGAGGGGCGGCGCATTCTGAAGGAGTCCGGTAATTTGCTAAACATAGAACAGTTACAGGAGTATTATGAGCTGTGTGGTAAAAAAATACAGGAACTCAAGAAGGAACTGGAGGCGCAGGAGGAGCCTGGCAAACGGGATTTGGAGCTTCGGAAGGAGATAGAAAAGCTCGAGAAGTATCGGGAGTACACCCGGATAGAGTATACCCTCACAGGAAAGGATTATGTCAGGACAGGAGATGAGAATTCGTTGCTGAGAGAACCGATTTTTCGGACTTACGACAGCGTTGAGAGTCAGCCTGCCTTTCAGAATATGAGCGACGAAGATTTCGCTGTCATGTGCAAAAAGCTGGCAGCAGGAACCTTTGCGGAGGACAAGGAGAATCCAGAACGCTTTGAAACGTATTATGCGGAGAACATGGAAGGGCTGCGTATGTATAAGCAGCGTATGTCCGAGCATTATGAAATGCTGGAGAGCGTCTTCCATCATCGTATCCCTTCCGTTGAATACATACAGGAAAACAGACTTCGGCTGGAACGGTGGTTTGCCAATACCCAGGTAGATAACCACATGATCGAGGGAATGCGGGATTTGCTGGATCTGACCAATCCTGCTGATTTGAGACTTTATCATCTGGTCGTTACCTATAATGGCATCTGCGGTTATGTAGCCAGTATCTCAACCATGATTTCCCTGGGGGGATTGGATTATAAAGAAGCGGATATGGCAGTATCCCTTCCGTTCATGGCTGCAGCAGAATCCATAAAATATCTGGAACAGGAGGATGTACCGGTACAGAAGGACAGGGAGACACTGGAAGCGGAACTGGCAGAGCTGGAAACACAAAAAGATACCTATGCAGATAAGAAGGAGTGGCTGAAGAAAAAAGAAGCAGCACAATCCCCTCTTATGATTGAAAAATTCCGACAGCTTGGAGAAGATGCACTTCATATCTGGCAGGAGGATGAGAAGACCCAGATTACTTATCTGGTGCGGGTGAAGGAACTTGAGGACTACATCCAATCCTATGGGGAAGTGCAGTCATTGAACATGGAACAGTTTAAGGGGTGGCTCTATATGGCAAAGATCAGAATCCCTTTTGTTTTAAAGAGTCTGTACTATTCCAAAGGACAGGAGAGTGATCTTGTCACGGTGCTGGATTCAGAAAATATTTTAAGAAAAGAAATGGAATCCGGCGATGCGCAGCGCGTTTTGGACGCTGCCCTGGAGGTGAATAAAATGCATATGCTTTTTACTTCCACGGATTATGATTCAGATAGGCGAAGGGAACTTGAAAAAAACAGCACCTGGGCAAAGTGCCATGAGTTGGAAACGAAGTTTTGGTCAGAAAAAATAGAGAATATGCCAGAGGAGTTCCAGCAGAAATTCATACAGGTATATTATCAGAAAAAGGAAACACTTATGAACCGGGTGAACGAGGCGGTAGCTGATATTATGCAGAAACTTCCGGAACAATTGGAAGACAAGGAAGGGTATGCGATGTACCTGGTGATGCAGACACAGCTTGGAAAAGAATACGAAGCTCTGCGTGTCATGGCACATACTTATTTCCGGAATGAACCGATGCAAATGAAGGTAGTTGCATTTACGGAACAGAATAAAGAACTGATTGACAGAACAGGACAGATGGATGGGAAGCTTGTAAATGCATGTACGAAATATAGTAGCGACTTCCAAAGCATAGGTTACACGAGTGCTCTGGATAAGGAGTATCTGCATACGTTCCAGGAACAGTTTGTGGAGAAAGAGGCGAAGGCGAAAAAGGCAAATCCGGAGGCAGGCACAGACAGCTTTGATATTTTGCAGGCACAGCTTATTGCAAGAGAGCAGGCTGGACATGATACGTTCCAGGAACTGGCACAAAAGCTCAGTAAGCTGCATGTAACAGAAGAAATGCTGACACCGGAATATATGACATTCCATGCAAAGGAATTGTTTGCCTCCTTTGAGGAAATGGATGCTTATTCGGCCATGGTCAGGGAAAATCCTCAATTGGAAGAAACGATTTCTGACAGACAGAGATTTTTATGGGCAAAAAACAGGAGTTTTTATAAAAAATATCGCAATTATGTGATGACCTTTGCTCGTAGTCGCTGCGTAGACACGACAGAGGGAACATATTTGTCGGAGGAGCAATATCAGTCAGAAAAAGGAGAGCTTACACAGAAACTATCTGAGGAAAAACAGGAAATAACTAAAGTGTTAGGTGGTTTTCGCGAGTATTCTCAGAAGGTAGATGAAATCTCCAGGAAGATTGAGGGGATAAAAAAGCTAAAGGAAAAAGACAAGACTGCTGTTTTAAAACCGTTACAGGAATGTGGAGAGTGGCTGAAAGATTTGACGAGATACTTAGCGCAGCCGTTAGTTCTTTCCCCAGAGGATTTCTTTGATGCAACACTTATGACGCTGATGAGTATGTTCGGCTATATCGAGAAGGATTTACGGGAAACAAAAAATGCTCTTGGTAGAGCAAACGTAAATGTGGATGGGGCATTGGATGAGATCAATGAGATTTCCGGAACGTTTATGGAATTTAAGGAGCGTATTCCGGGAATTGCCCAGGAATTTAGAAGAAAAGTTCTGGAATTCGGAGAAGAAGGAGAGATACCCCTGACTCTTCGTGACATTGTGATGGAAGCCCAGGAAATTAAGAGCTTCCATGTAGAAGGACAGCAGCAGAATATTGGCGATGGTGCTTCCGAGGTGATAAGGCTGAGGGAGGGCGATAAGGTATTCTATTTCAAAGGAGATGAAACTCTAAAAAGTTATTCCGAGAGTGTCAGGGAGTTACTGCTAACGTTGGAAAACGAAGAATTGAGACAAAAGGTCGGTGAAAGATTCCAGGCTATTTTGAAGCGAGGAATGGAAATAGAGCTGCGTAATTTTGCTGAATTTAGTGATTTTATACGAGAGGATGGAAGTATCAACCTATCTAGATATCAAGAGTGGAGCGGTCCTTTCATAGTTGACCTTCGACCTCTGATACTGGAAAATCCTGAAAACTGGAAACGGTTTGCAAAGGCAATCTTCCAGAAATACGTAACGGCAGATACGGCAGAAACAGGAGAACTTCTTATTGACGAAGGAGCCAATATGACAGCCCGAAATTTTGCGTCGGAGCGAGTAGCAGAGCTTATGGGACAAAAAGGCATCATCATACGTAACAGAGATGCGGTTATTGTGGATGAAAACGGGGTACAGAAGAAGGGTTTTATCATGAATCAGGCAGAAGGATCCCCCGCAGCACATGTAGGAAATTTGGCACATGACCTTCATTATGAGATTCACTTTACAGCAGAGGCACAAAAGAAACTGTTAAACCTTCAGATTATCGACATAATTACAGGGCAGATAGACCGGCATATGGGAAATTATTTTGTCCAGTATGACAGGGATGATGAGGCGAAAACGTTTACGATAAAGGGAGTGACTGGAATTGACAACGATTTTGCCTTTGGCAGATCGGTAGAGATGGACAGCAGAAATACTGGTACTATTTTTACGTTAGATAAAAAATACCAGTACGGCATGATAGACAAAGAGATGTACGAAGCGATGATGAGCGTATCGCCGGAACTGCTGGTCACCAACTTGGAGGGGGTGATTGAACCCCAGTATATGAATGCGCTGAAAGAGCGATACACCCTTGTTCGTCAGAGAATCCGGGAGGCAAAAGAGGAAGCGGACAAAAACGGTGGGGACTTTTTCCGGGAAAAAGGCGGCTGGAATGAGCAATCCGAATTGATACTGACTACACAGGAGGGAATCAGCGAGTCTTATGTGAAGAAGATAAAATGGAGTGAATGATTATGGGTGAAAGCTTTACAAAGGAAGCCGAAGAAATGGATGAAGAATTGCTTTCCGATGCCATCCGCAGGGAAGAAAAAAAGCGGAGCCTCAGCATCCGGCAGGAGTTGATTTGAGGAAAATTATAAAAAAAACAAAACCAGGTAGATGACCAATGAACATAAGGGATAGAATTTTTGCAACAGAAGAAGTGAATACAGGACGTCAGGTGGAGTTTGACATCGCCAAGGTGGTGTTTGTGATTTTTGTGGCGATGGTGCATTGCAGTATTGAATGTACACCGGGGGGAGACTTATCCCATGGATTTCCCTATCTCTTTGACTCTGTAATCGGAGGCCCCATGATTGCGCCGGGACTGATGTTTGTCATGGGAGTCTGCATTATGTACAGCAGGAACCACCAGTGGCAGGATGTGATGAAACGGGGAATTTTCCTGTTTTTTCTGGGCTTTCTGCTGAACCTGTGCAGATATACCATTCCCGATTTGATTGGATTTTTCATAACCGGAGATTATGAGCGGTACATGGAACCCATTGTGTACCAGACCCTCAATAACGATATTTTTCAGTTGGCAGGAATGGCATTGGTTACCATCGGACTGTTTATCAAGTGGAAACTGCCGGACTGGGGGATGCTCCTTATCGCCTTTAGCTGTTCCGTGATTGGAACGCTGTGCAATGGATTGGATGTGGGAAATCCGGCAGGCAATATTTTTCTGGGTTATTTTCTGGGAACAGAGGATGCCCAGGGAAAGGTGCTTTCCTATTTCGTATACCTCAACTGGCTTATCGTGCCGGTTTCCGGCTATGTGTTTGGCAAGAAAATGCGGAAGGTCAAGGACAAAGCGTTACTTTACCGCTGTATTTCCCCGCTATGCTTTCTGATTATCATTCCCTATTATGCAGTGGGAATCAGCAGAAGGCTGGGCATGTTTGGAGACGGGGAAAACTGCTATTACCATGTGACCACGCCCGATGTGCTGGTCTGTATTTTAACGGCGCTGGGGATGCTGGGGATTTACTACTGGATAGGCAGCAGGCTTTCCGAAAAAGCCATCCGAGTAGTAGGACAGATTGGCAAGGATATGACAGCTTTTTACTTCATCCACTGGATTCTGGTGGCAGGAAGTGTCCATCTGGGACTGTACATCATCCGGGGAACCCAGGAGCTTTCCCAGGGCTGGGTATTATGGTTAGCCCTGGTGATTACTTTTGTATCCCTGGCACTGGCTGATTTGTGGAGCCGGAAGATTTGGAAAAGAGGGAGAAAAATTGAAAAAGCATAAACTGAGTACACGGGTTGTCTGGGTGGTGGTGGTCTTTTCCCTGCTGATTATTCTGGCAACCTGTATCTCCATTAACAACCGCTATAAAAAGGATATGATGAACCATTACAGCGAGCAGGCACTTGCCTACGCCCGCATAGCTGCTGAGTACATAGACGGGGACAAAATCGCCGGGTATCTTGAGACTGGGGAGACGGATGCCTACTACGATGAGGTGGAGCGATGGCTCAATGCCAGCCAGAACAATTCGGAACTGGAATATTACTATGTCTATGTGCCCTGTGAGGATAATCTGGTTTATGTGTGGGATGCCAGCGGCAGGGAAGGTGCCTGTGCCCTGGGCGATTATGAATCCTACATGGAAGGCGGAAAACAGGTATCCTTTGACGCCTTTCAGCGGGAGCCAAAGACCGGTGTGCTGATTAACGAGGATGACACTTATGGCTATATCGCATCCGTGGTCTATCCGGTGTTTGACAGCACAGGAGAGCCTGTGGCGTTAGTGGGCGTGGATATTTCTATGCCGGGAGTCAAGCAGGATATCTTACAGTTTGTGTTAAATACCTGCATCCATATCATTGTGGTGATTGTTTTATTCTCCATCGGACTGATTGTGGTCATCCGACAGAAGCTGGTGCGTCCCATCGACACCCTGAACCAGGCATCCCAGGAGATGGTGGGAAATCTGGAGAAGGGAGAAGAATTCTCCGTGGATGTCCACACCGGGGATGAAATCGAGGAACTGGCACGTTCCTTTGAACAGATGAACCGGGAACTGGTGGAGTATATCCATCAGCTTTCCCAGGTGACAGCGGAAAAGGAGCGAATCGGTGCGGAATTGAATGTTGCCACCAAAATCCAGGCAGATATGCTGCCCAGCATTTTCCCGCCCTTCCCCGGACGGAAAGATATGGATATTTATGCCACCATGAATCCGGCAAAAGAGGTGGGAGGCGACTTCTACGATTTCTTCCTCATTGACCAACAGTATCTGGGCATTGTCATGGCGGATGTGTCCGGCAAGGGAGTACCCGCAGCCCTGTTTATGGTCATTGCCAAGACGCTTATCAAGAACCGGGCACTGATGGGAGGAAACCCGGCGGAGATTCTGGAATTTGTCAACAACCAGCTCTGTGAAAATAATGAGTCAGAGATGTTTGTTACCGTATGGCTGGGCATCCTGGATTTGTCCACCGGTGTGATGACGGCATCCAATGCGGGACACGAATACCCTGCTTTCCGAAAGGCTGGGGGACAGTTTGAACTGATTCACGATGACCATGGTTTTGTGCTGGCAGGCATGGAAGATATGCCCTACCAGAACTATGAAATCACCTTTGCACCGGGAGATTCCCTGTATCTTTACACTGACGGCGTGGTGGAGGCAACCAATGCCAAAGAGGAGCTGTATGGAGATGTGCGGATGCTGGAGGCGCTAAATTCCCAGCAAGGCTCCGGGTGTGAGCAGACCCTTCATAATGTTTGGGATGGCATCCAGGGATTTGTAAAAGATGCACCCCAATTTGACGATATTACCATGTTGTGCTTTACTTATTATGGAAGTTCGGATTCTGAATAATTCATCGCGTTATATTGTTTCCAGTGTAAAAATATGTTAAAATAACCCGTGAAAGCGAGAGAAAACATGGATTTACCGAAAAGACTTGGAAAACTTGTCAGCATCCTGTTGGTGCTTGGCATCTGTGTCTTTAGCATACAGCTTGAACAGCATCAGCAGTGTGCCTTTTTTTCGTGGGATGAGGAAGGGGAAATTCCTGTAGAAAACCAGGTAGACCGCCGTGTTTTTAATCTGGATAATGAGCTGCTGGGAGAGACTGCTTTTGACGCGGTTCGTGGAAATCTGGAAAGACCATCCTCAAACAGTAAAAGACCTGGGGTACAGCGTGGTATGTTCGTCGGTGTTACCCCGGCTTTGTGCATGGATCAGGTGTATACTGTCCAGAATTTTCTGATCCGTTCCAGAATGTCCCGGCATCTGGATACCCATCGCTTTATCATTTCTTATATTTATCATCAGAACGGAGAGAAACACCCCGATTCACCTTATTTTCCTGTTTAAAATACATAGAATTCATGGAGAAAGAAAGCCTGGAACCAGAAATGGTCTGAGGTTCTACTTCTGCACGCCAAAAAGGAGATAAGGATATGACACAGAATATTTTTGTTGGAGTAATGTTTGCGGCTGTTATCATCGTGTCCGGACTGGTCTGGTGGTATGAAAACAGTTCGGCAGCAAAGAAGGAAGATACTCAAGGGGAAACAGACGAGAAACACTCGATAGAATAGTACATGATTCGGGAATAAGGTCATATAAGAGATTACGAAAAGAGAAACGGCAGACTCAAAGGGGATTGAGGATGCCGTTTCTTTTTATATGGATATGACAGTAGAGGTTAGTTCAACTATATCTTTTGGATTAGGAAGCATTTTGATTGCAGTAGTGAAGTTTCTTTTGAAGAGTGTGCTTTTGTATTAAAGGCAGTTCTTTATGGAGCAAAGTTGCATCAATTCAGCCTGAGACACACCCAGAGCCAACAGAACCGATGAAGGAAATGGTGGAAGAATTACAGGATAATAATTTGGAGCTTTCTGATAAGCCGCTGGATGATGGGGCATTGGCTTCACTGTCTGCCATGTTTGGAGATGATGAAGAAGAGTGAATTTTAAAAAACGCACAAAGTATTTGATATTTCTAGTATTATGTGGTAAAGTAAAAACAAATAATTTTGAAAAATGCATAAAATATTAAGAATAAATAATATATTGTGCTAATTTTAAAACAGTAGGAGATGATGCGTGATGAAGTATTATGAAAAATTGCTTGCAAAGGGGTGCTTTTCAAGAGAGCAGCTGACAGAGCTTGTTGGAACGGCAACCGCAGCGAATCAGGTAATCTATGAATATCAGAAAAAAGGGCTGATAGAAAAGGTAAAAAGAGATTTTTATGTGGTAATCAGTATGGAAACGAAACAGCCTGTGTTATCTCGTTATCAGATAGGTTCCAATCTGTTCCCGGATGCTTGTATCACCCATCACAGTGCATTTGAAGTATTTGGTTATGGAAGTCAGGTGTTTTATGAGTGCTATGTTGCAACGGGCAAACGGTTTTACGATTTTGAGTATGACGGAGTGATGTATCGCCGCGTAGAGCGTAAGCCTGATATGGAAGTAGTACAGATGAGAAATATACGGGTGACATCCGTGGAACAGACTGTTGTAGACAGTATCCGTGATTTTGAAAAGATAGCAGGTCTTGAGGAAGTGATACGCTGCATGATGCTTGTGCCGGGATTGAATGAGCAGAAAGTGCTGGAATGTCTGGCAAGAAACAACAATGGTTTTCTGTATCAGAAATGCGGATACCTTTTTGAAGAAATGCAGGAAGAATTCCATTTCTCAGCCAATTTTTTTGAGGCGTGCGAGAATGGTTCCTCTGACGCAAAGCGTTACCTGATGAAGGAGTCGCAGGATAATATATTTCATAAAAGGTGGAAGCTTTATGCACCGGCTTCGCTAAAAGGACTGATAGATAAGGGGGTTGATGATTATGATGCAATGGGATAGGTTCTGTTTTAGGAGCAACTGTGTCAGATGATCACAACTTAGCAATCTTTTATAAGAAGTCCGATTCACTGCAGAATAAAGAGTTTACAATAGCCCGCGAACTGGGATACTGTTGTTTACATTGCAGTAAAGATGAAAGTGATCTGATTGAGTTGTGTGTTAGAATAATATTCAGGACGGTATTGAGAATGAGAACATTTGATGATATGCTTTCTAAGCAGTTACAGGATGATGAGTTCAGAAAAGAATATGAGGCTATTCAGCCGGAGATGGATGTTATAAGAGCTATCGTAGATGCTCGCACTTCTCAGAATATAACACAGAAGGAACTTGCAGAACGTACTGGTATTAACCAGGCAGATATTAGTAAGCTTGAGAATGGAACAAGGAATCCTTCCGTCAATTTGCTTAAAAGATTAGCGGATGGGATGGGAATGGCTTTAAAAATTGAATTTGTGCCAAAACAAAATATTTAGTCCGTTAAGAACCTCACTCGATTAAGTTCGCGTGAGGTTTCTTGACTCGGTGAAACTCTCGTATTTCTGGACATTTTCATGTAACTATGATACACTGAATTTATTAACGGATTAGGAAATTCCGCCATTTTCACTTGTGTAAATCATATATAAATGAAGACATAATAGAGGGGGTATATAATGCCTGTTATATCTAGATTTTATGGTGTTGTAATTAAAATGTATTTTAAGCAGTCTGAACATAATCCACCACATATTCACGCTATATATGGCGATTACATCGGGGCAGTAGATATAAAAACTGGCGAAATGCTTGAGGGAGATTTACCTAAAAGAGCATTGAAGATGGTGCAAGAGTGGACTCGTACTCATGAACAGGATTTATTAGAAATTTGGAATACCCAGAAATTTGTTGAACTGCCGCCTTTAGAGTAAAAGGAGAGTACAATATGTTTCACAGAATACAGTCAATTACTCCGAAAGATTCTTACATCTTAACAGCTACTTTTCTTGATGGAACAGTAAAAGATTACGACTTGAAGCCATTGTTCGTTGAGATACCTGTTTTCAATGATTTGAACACAATATCAGGGTTATATGAGCAGGTACAAGTAGATGTAGGTGGTTATGGGATTGTTTGGAATGATTCCATCGATTTATCATCAGATGAAATTTGGGAGAACGGTCATAAGGTGAGTTAGGGAAATTCCGCCATTTTCACTTGTCCTAACCATATATAAATGAAACCAAATTGACAACTATTCACAAATTGAAAAGGAGATATAAGATTATGAAAAAGAGAGTATTTGCATTCGCATTAGCAGTAGTATTCGCATCATTAAGCTTCGGAACTTCCTCGAAAGCAGCTGAAGTTAACCCCATCGTTCAGCAGCTCAACGCCGCAACCGGCAACTACGTCGGTTACGACATGACTCAGGCTGACAAAGTGAAAGTTCTCACGGCAACTTACGCAGCATCCAAGACAGCTACCAGCTACACCATTCACTTCGGTACCGAGCACAGATTAGACAACTGGGATAAGAACGGTAAGAAGGTTGAGACCATCATGGGTGATGATTACAGTCAGTACCTTTATGCAGTAGGAAATGATTCTGTTAAAACTATGTGTAGAACTACCACTGGTTCTACTTGGTCTACGGCATATATTAACGGCGTATGTTATGATTATTCCGCTACTAGCCCTGACTCTAAAGAGTACTGGCTTAATGACAATCTGGCACAGCGCAACAACTGGTGGAGCATCGACAAAGCAATCGACCGCGGCGCATTCACCATCGAGTACCTTGCCCAGAACAGCACTTACCAGGAAATCAACGGTATTCCTTACCTGGTATTCACCTGCCAGCCTACCCTTCAGATGCTCAGCCTTATGAATGGATGCGAACTTGATGCTGGTGAATCTCATATCCAAAATGAATCTACTGTAACAATCAGTTTTCCTCTGAATAATTACGGTGCTTTTACTGTAGATATGAAACTGATGACCAAAGCTGGTCCTAAAGATTCAATCTGTGCCAATGGTAAGTATCTCTACACTTTAACATATGGTAATAGCAATGTTAACTGCACAGTACTTCCTGCACTTCCTGCAGACCTTGTTCCTGTAACTCAGTTCGATGTTACTGAGGAGCCCGACAACTGGATGTTCTAAAGAACTTAATAAATGTTAACTATTGAGCCCTAAGCTAGCGATAGCCTAGGGCTCTTTTACGTTCAGAAAGGAGATTCTATGAGAAAGAAAAATCGGTAC